>NZ_CAUQJB010000003.1:0-309415 GCF_963518325.1 uncultured Vagococcus sp.
TCCCTTTTTAGTTAATTGTATCACAAAAACACACTATTCTTTCTATTACTTTACAGAATAAAAAGACAGCCAAACTTGCCTGGTAAGGTGTCTGGCTGATTGCTATCAACGTTATAATAAAAGTGTAAACCAGATAATATAACGTGTGGACATAATAATTGATAGCTCTTAAATTATATCGCATATTATATGAAATGGCGATGTTTTTATTACTTTAAAAATTGAACAGTCCCTTAGACAAGTTAGGGACTGGTATACTTATGGTTTAATTTTTGTCGCAACATTTTTCACATAAGAGATAGGAATTCTTATTGTCTTCTTTGTTCGCCCTGGTAAAGGCATCTGCCGGAGAAAACTCGAATCCAATGAACACACGGTCAAGAATTTCCTCAGTTAATGATTCGCATCCCTTTTTATGAATGACGTGACTGTTGCCTAATGTAGGATTCTTTGTAGTGTAATAATATTGATACTGCTTGATTCGTTGATTAAGATCAAGGACACTCATGGTATTCACCTCGCTTTCAAGTAAAATGGAACTACAAATAAAAGTTAAGGTGCCGTAATATACGGCTAGTGTGAGTTAGCGCTTAGTAATGAAGTACTAAAGCTATATTAAATTTACAATATTATTGAGAAATATTCAATACTCAGTCTAAAAAAATATTCAGCGAAAGACAGATTTATTTTGAGTAAATAAATTTACAACTTACTTTAAGTCAGTATATAATATTCTGAAAAGGGGGAGAGTTATGATTCAACTTGTTACTCATATTAGGATACGAAATACTGATAGTCAGGGAACAGAAAGTATCATAGAAGTTTTATTAGCTACAGGTGAAACGAGACCAATTACAACTATGATTGAGTATTTAGAAATAGGAGGACAATATTATTATTTCGACTCCGCGGGGCGTATAACGTATATAGAATCGGTTCATCCATTGTACAAAGGTGCTTATATTCGTTCATGTAATTATGATGGCGTTTACGATAGCTTGATGAGTTTACCACATTTTTAATATTAGTCGCACACAGCTAAGATATTCTTAGCTGTTTATTTTTTTACATTATCGAAACTAATCGATTAGTTTCGCGTTGTTTCTGTAGTGTGCTTTTTGTTGATTAATATATTAATATTTTTATTATTCTAGTTTATATGATATATTAAATTATAAGGAAAAGAGCTAAATCTATTGCTTTTTTTTATAATAAGAGATAGAATGAATTATAAGATAAGCGTTGGTATCTCTACGGGGACCAATACGTTAACCTTCATTCTATTTAACGTAGGATGGAGGTTTTTTTTTGCAACAGTTTGAATATCTTCATAGTCAAATTGCTATTTTACACGGCAGAGGTCTTGGATTTAATGATTATAAGCATGCAAAACAGTACCTTTTAACAAATAATTATTACAATATCATAAATGGGTATAGTAAATATTTTATAGATACTACGACTTCTAGGTATGTACCCAATGCGAATTTTGATGAGATTTCTCATTTGTACTTTTTTGATAAGGAAATAAAACACGCTTTTTTTAAGTCAATTACGGAAGCTGAGAACCATCTTAAGAGCATCTTAGCTTACAGATTTGCAGAAGCTAATCCGAATAAACCTTATGCCTACTTAGATATAAATTGTTATGATAATTCAAAAGTTCTAAACTTGGGGTGGTTAGTTTCCCAACTGTCAAGAATTATTAACAATAATAAGAAAAGAAAAGAAAGCAACTCTATAAAGCATTATGTTAACAAACATGGTGATGTACCCATTTGGGTGCTTATTCACTATCTTGATTTTGGAGAAATGAACACGTTGTTAAACAATCTTCCTATAAAACTAAAAAATTTAATAGCTAAGAATTTATGTAGTTTTATTTCAGAAAGTCTTAGTATAACTCAACAATTTACACCAGAAATAATGGAATCTTTTACCAATAACATCCGAGAAATAAGAAATGTGTGCGCACATAATAATAGGTTATTAGATTTTAAATGTAGAGCGAGTGTTAAGTATTATTCAGATTTACATTCAGTCTATAATATTGTGGAAAATGATGAAAAAAAAGATGTATATAATACATTTATTATAATGCAGTGTTTTCTTAGTCAAACTCAGTACGCTACGTTACACAACACTATAAGGAAAAGATTTTGTACTCTTGAAAATAGATTACACTCAATTTCGATAAACGATGTACTTAAAAGCTTAGGTTTTCCGAATGATTGGCATAAAACAGCTCCGAAGTTGTCGCAGTAATTAGTCTACGTAACAAAATAAAAGGTAATAAGCAGGTATCTTATTATTCTTGCATACAATCGAAAGCAATCAGCCCCCAGTTACTCGTAATTGAGTAATTGGGGGATATTTTTTGTTTTTAGGAATCTATAGATTTGAGGTAAAATAAAAAAAGCCTGCCCGGCCTTTCTTTTTTTTAAAAAGGGGATTTCAGGGGGATTTACACATTAGTACATTGTGTAATCCCCGTGATATCACTCTATTTTCGTTTCAGCAATTTCCTTGCCTAGGAAGTAAGAGATAACGGTTCGAATCACAACAACAGCAGCTAATACCAAAATATCTTCTAGGGTTGGATTCATAATCGATTCAATAATATCAGCGGCAATCAAAATTTCCAATCCAAGTAGGATGTAGGTACCTAAATAATTTTTAATAATATTGTTGTGTTTAGCTGTTTCCAACCGTGGCAAACGGCGAGCTTCATTGCGAACAAAGTCATAGGTGGCTTTGGCAACACCAAAAACTAAAATAATAATTGAAACGGCGTTAAGCAAGGTTACGATTACATGAATAAATGGCTCAAAATAGGTCATCTCAGCATCTCCTCTATTGATTAACTGTCTGTTAGTAGACGACACCCTTTAACCTAATGAAATGGCTAGGTTGATAGATATCTTATCATAGCAAGTATAGCAATATTGCTAACTAAAGGAAACCATTTTGTTAGAGGGGCGATCCTTATGGGTGTTAATTTCATCACTATTCCCCATTAATCGTATGCATCTGTTTAATAAAAAAGGGGATAGAACTCAGCTTGAACACGTTACTCAGTCTAATTTCTTACGAGAAACTGGTTGAAAAAGTCCATAAATGATGAATTCCTAAAAAAAACGAGAACATTTGTTTGAAAAGATTGACAAGACCGCCATATCAGCGTAAAATTATTTATTCGTGAAGAGAACTCAGTCGTGAAGGTAATTGAGTTGAGTGAAGAGGCAAATCATTGATTTGTCCCTTTAAATGTGCCAAACTTTTCAACTAGGAGGAGAATCTATGTCTAAAAAAAATGAATGGGCAATAGAACAAGATTATTTAACCATGGTGTATGGTAAGTTGTTGGAGATGCAGGAGAAAGTCTTCAATGATTTCGATGATGCTGAATTGGATTCTCGTAATTTTCTAAAGAATCTATCGGATGATATTCGGATCAATACGTCGTCTGCCTCTGACAGTTTTGAATCATTAATTGAAGTTGAGCAAAAGAATCAGGAATTGGCTCAGTTGAATTATAAACGCGAGTGGTTGGAAAAACAAAAGCGCAATATTGGTCAGTTATTGGAAGGACCTTACTTTGCTAAATTGGATGTCCAATACCCAGATGAATCGGAAGTCGAACAGTTTTATATTGGAGTGGCAGGGTTTAGTGATGAAGACCACCATCAATATGTCTATGACTGGCGCTCTCCAATTGCCAATTTGTATTATGAAAATAACCTTGGACCAACTAGCTATGAAGCGCCAATGGGACAAGTGCCAGTTGATTTAAAAAATCGTCGTCAGATGAAATTAAATAAGAGTAAGTTAGTTGATTTCTTTGATACCAGCACGGCCATTGAAGATCCCATGTTATTGGAAGTGTTAAATGAAGAATCGACAGCTAAATTAACTGACATTACTAGTACGATCCAAAAAGAGCAAAATGCGATTATTCGCGATACTAAAAGTGATGTTTTAATTGTTGAAGGAATTGCTGGCAGTGGTAAAACATCGACTATTTTGCAACGAATTGCCTTTCTTTTATATCGCTACAAAGATGATTTAATGCCAGAGCAAGTCTTGTTATTGTCGCCGAATCCGATGTTTAGTAAATACATTGAAGAAGTCTTACCTAGCTTAGGAGAAAAAAATCCGCGTCAAATGACTTACCGAGATTTAATGAGAAACCGTGGGCGTCATTATGAAGTGGAAAATTTAGAAGAGCAATTAAAAAATCCATTGGTGTTAAACTCACTGGATAACATGAAAGCCATTGAAGAGTATGTGGCGGAATTAAAACCAGAATTAATGGACTTTACTCCGATTAAACGTGGCAGTGAGCTGATTATTTCAACTAAATGGATGCAACAAACAATCATGTCCTTACCAAAAGAAGTTGAATTGTATCGTAAACTGGATTACTTAAAAGAAAAAATGAACGAAGCCCTAGCGAAGTTTATTCGGACTGAAAGTAAGAAACCAAAATGGCGTGATGAATTAGAAAACATGAGCAATGAAGAATACAATCAGCTGTTTTCTAAGGTGAAAAAAGGCAGTGAAGACGAAAACATTCAGCAAGTCATCAATCGTCTAGTTAATCGCCGTTACAGTAATTTAAAAGGGGTCATCAACAATTTTAGTTGGATTGACATTGAAAGCCATTATATTTTGGCAACGGGTTTACGAATCAACAACCCTATGTCATTAGACCAAGCCACTGAATTTGCTTATTTGTATCATTTGATGATCGAACGACGTAATAATCGTAAGATAAAATTTGTGATTTTAGACGAGGTTCAAGATTACAGTGAAGCTCAACTTTATTTCTTATCAAAAGTCTATGGTGATTCCCACTTTACCTTAGTTGGTGATGGTTATCAATCGATCTTTGCTCAAGGAACGAGCTTTAAGCGGGTAGAGGAAATATTCCAAGATAGCCACCGGAATGTTAAATCAGTTCAACTATTAAAATCTTACCGCTCAAGTGGACCAATTAGTCATTTTATGAAACACTTATTAGGCGGAGCCGACAGCGGTGTTGAAGTCATTGATCGTCCAGGGAAAGAGCCAGAATTTCCCCAGTTCAGCACTCAAGAAGATTACCTTGCTTACTTGGGCAAACAGTTAATACCTGCTAAAAATGGTTACCGTAAAGTGATTTTAACTAAAGATAGCGATGAGGCAAAACGCCTTTACCATGACTTAGGTGAGCCCAAAGATGTGACGCTAATTGCCGATTCATCTCGAATGGAATTAAACGTACCAGTTTTAATCATGCCAGTTCATTTAGCAAAAGGCTTAGAGTTCGATGTGGTAATGGTTCATAATGTGTCTAAGAAACGCTTTAGAGACAGTCAGGATTTAAACTTGTTGTATACAGCTAGTTCACGTGCCATGCATGAGCTATACTTGCCATATGTGGGTGAGCCATCTCATTATATCGACTTAAACTAATGGCTGGACTTAAGCGCTGATTGTGGACCGAGTCCAGGTTGATTTAAAGCCATCTGTTAAAAATAGATGGCTTTATTTGGCTTCTAATATTAAAGGGATTTAGTCAAAGTCATCCACAAGAGTCAGGGCTTCAAATAAGTCGATCAAATGGGGGTGAGGGTCTGCTTCGCAGACCTCAGCTAAGAGCTGATGCCAAGTCTCGCTGGCAGTTAGGGCGTGAAGTGTTTCCGAAAATGAACTGAAAGGTTCATCCACTTGGCGACTGGCAAACCGTAATAAAACTGCTAAGCTATGGGGATCAAAACTGGCAATAATTCCTTTAAGTTCAACTTCAGCCAATATCTCTAAAGCAAACAAATCCAAGTAATCGGTGATTGAAGCAAACTGCTCACTTAAAAAAAGTGGTAATCGCCATGAGTCAATCTGAGCCAATTCACCGATAATGCGAGTGAATTGTTGGTTATCTAACCCGGGATGGCTTATAAAGATGTCCCTTTCTTTAGAAGAGACTACGAAATAGGATTTGAGGGAATCGTGTTGAAGGCCCGTTAATTCCACACGGATATCCCTTAAACAAGCCTTGTAATAAGAAGAATCAGTAATGCCTTGATTAGCTAGCAACTGGTCTAAGCTCAAAGCCAACTGACCATGAATATCAGGGGTGTCTTTTAACAGCAGCGCAATTTGACTGGATTCAAGTGGGCTTAAAATAAGGCCAGGTTTTGTGCTGTGAATCAGTTGTTTTGCTAAAGCCTGCTTAAAAACTACCTTAAATAGATTGTTGATATCATGTCGATAATTGACCTTAAGTTGTTGTTCATAGCTGTCAAACAAGTCAGCTAGGTCATCGATGTAGAAGCTGCAAAAGTAGTTTTCAATGGCTAAATGCTGCAAGTAGCGGTCGATGAAATCAAGACCTTGATGGCGCAGGTCATCTACTGGCAGAGCCAGCCAATAATCGATGTAGACCGGGACGTCATGAGCGTGGTAATCGTAATCATAGTCTGTAAAAAACTGACCAATAGCGTCAACTGTTTGCCTGTAAGCATCCACTTCCAGAGGGAGCATCGTATCTAAAACCATCTGATAGAGTTCTTGGGTGACTGCTAATTGTTTGGACAGTTGCTTTTTGCCCTCTGTCAGTTGTGTCTCAAGGGAATCATGAGGAGCGGCATGGGACAAAACAAAAAGTAAAGATTGTAGTAGGCTTTCGACTTCCTCCACAGGCAAAGAACTAGAGCCGCTTAAATAATTTGTAAGTTCCTTTCGTAAAAGGGCCAGAATGGCGTCTCTTCTGTCAGAAAAAGTCAGTGAGGTTAAAACATTATTGGTCATGGTTAGTCTCCTTCAATGTTAATGGCTCTTGTTCAAAGGAAAGCGTGTTTTCAAGATAATTACGGGTTCCTTCTAGAGATCCTCCCATCTGATTAAAGACCTTAATAATGAGGTCAATCAGATCGTCATCTGTATGGGAGCGAGGCGATTCATGGCGAAGCCAGTAAAAGATTTCTAAGCAATTCCCAACTATGGACAATAAGTCTCCTTTTATCAGATGAGGGGAAAAGCTTAAGCCTTCAGTCAGAGACTCCAGAGGCTTAGTAGACAGCTCTAAACGATGAGTAGCGATCAATTGTTCCTGACGAATCTCCAAGAGCTCACAGCTCTCCTTAAGGGTTAATTTTGGTACAAGGGGATTTAGACGCTGATTAAGTGATGCTGTTAAATTAGCTAACGATGGGTCGTTTTGCAACTGTAAAAAATCATTTTTTTTTGACATATCAATCAAACCTCCTAAGTGATTTTAGTTTAGGTATTGCCTGTAAACAGAAACTAATTAAGTCTGTATATACTTAATATCACATAAAGAGATTGATTAATAGACTTTAAATTGGGCTCTTTTTGTGGTAATATAAAGGTATCAAAAGAGAAAAAATTAACATATTGTGTGGCTGGAAGAGTTCAGAAAAGTTGTCTGATCATCTTGCAGTTTTTTTAGCATATTCTGATTAAAAAGCAAGATAGTGAAAGAATTATTTGGTAAACTTATGTCAAATCGTTCCTGTTAAACAAACCATTAGGAGGAAGAGTATGTCATTAAAGGAAGAATACCGCTTAAAAGTGCCAAGGGAATTTGATTTTCAACAGAATTTGAATTATTTATTACGGGAATCCAATGAGGTGATGTATCAAATTGTCGATGAGCAGATTATTCGGGTCATCGACATTGATAAATTGGCGGTTTTGGTACGGATATCCTATAAAGCCAGATATCTAATTATTTCTGTCTTAAATGAAGTTGTGCTAAAGGAAGAACAGACCGATAAACTGCTAGCTTATGTGACGGATTTTTTCGATTTAACTCGTGATTTGGCCCCATTTTATCAATTAGCCAAAGATGATCCAATTCTTAAAGAGGTAGAGCAACCGTTTTATGGCTTGCGTTTAATGGGGGTACCCGATTTTTTTGAAGCTATTTCTTGGGGAATACTTGGCCAACAAATTACCTTGGGATTTGCCTATACCTTGAAGCGACGGCTAGTCGAAAGATTTGGAGAAAAGCTTGTGTATCAAGGGCAAGATTATTGGTCTTTTCCAACAGCGGAGATAATTGCAGCAGCTGACGTTGATGACTTGCTTGCTCTTAAACTCAGTCGCCGTAAGTGTGAATATTTACAGGAGGTGGCTCGCCTTATTCTCAATGGGCAGATTTCCAAAGAATTTTATTTAGAACTGGCTGACGCCAACGCCGTGGAAAAATCCTTGACCAGTATTAGAGGCATTGGCCCATGGACAGCTAATTATGTGATGATGCGCTGTTTTCGCTTAGGAGACGCTTTTCCCATGGCTGATGTGGGCCTGCTTAATGCGTTGAAGGTGGTATTGGAATTATCGGAGAAACCCCAACAGTCTTCGCTATTACCATTGAAAGAGCGCTGGGGTCAATGGTGTGGCTATAGCACCTTTTACCTGTGGCGATTATTGTATTGACCGAATAAAAAAATGCAATTAGAGAGGGATGAATGAGATGAGTGAGACCATTTATTATGACGACTTGCAGTTTGACAACTATGAGTTTTTAATCGCTATCAGCGAAAAAGGCTTGGTGTATTTGGACATTGTGTCAAAGGAACTAGACAACGTGACAGTTTTTTTTGCCAAATACAAAGAGGAGGTCACTCTGGTACATAACCCTCAAAAAGTGGCCCCCTACAAAACTAAATTAGCCCAGTACCTTAAGGGGCAGCGTCAGATTTTTGAGATGCCAGTGGACTTTGGTAAACGGGGAACTGCTTTTCAACAAGCTGTTTGGCAGGAACTGTTAAGGGTGCCTTTTGGTGAAAGCTCCAGCTACAGCCTATTAGCTGAAACCGTCGGCCGACCACAAGCAACTCGAGCAGTTGGCACGGCAGTTGGAAAAAATCCCATTCCGATTATTGTGCCCTGTCATCGCATTTTACGTAAAGATGGTGGCATAGGTGGTTATGCCGGTGGCTTGCCTTTGAAGTATCGCTTATTGGAAATCGAAGGAATTCCTTGTAACTGAAAAAAGAGCCAGAACCTTCACTTATATCACTTTTGTGAATGGGCGTGACACCATTTATGACAAGTACAAACAAAAGGAAACTCTGAAGCCTAAGAGTTCTCTTTTGTTTGTCTATGGGTGATCAGACTAATTTCTTCACTTAAATCAGCCTAACAGGACTACTCACATATTTAGAGTCCATAACTTTTTATTAATAAAGACCTAAATTTCATTGATTTCGTGAAAAATAAGTCATTATATTATTGTTATAGCAAAACCAGTTAGAACCAAAACGGGAGTTGTGGGCTGTTTTTGGAAATATATGGAGTTGGCTTACCTATCTATCTGAGATGATAATAGAGCCAACCGTCGCTGAAACTTATGATAGAAATGAAAATACAGACCATACACTATGTATTCAATGATTCGAATGAAATAACATCAGGAAGAAAGAGGGGGGGAAAAGATTTATTTACGTAGTCAGTTGTTTTTTGAAGTTTTAAATAAGGACTAAGCATCCTGTGGTTGTTTTTTGAAAGCAAAAGCCGGTTCAAATTATGCCATTCTTTAGGTACTAACTCATTCTAAAGTGGTCTACATTTTCTCTAACATAAAAAAACAGCTGCCAGATTCATCCATGAGTCTGGCAGCTACTTTTTTGTTACAACCCTCGTTTAATTTTTTCCCATTCGACTGCCAGATGCTTACGTGTTAAGTCGATATACGTTTCAATTAAGCGATCGTATTCTTCTGTTAGAGCATCGTGTCTGCTCATATCATTGTCCATTTGGGCTTCGTATTCACCGTCTACTACAAAAGTTATTTTTTTTAGGGTCGAAAGAATCTCGGCATTTTTTTTATCGCCAAAAAAAGTAAGTCTCAGTTTAGAGGTAACGACGTTAAATTCATCCAGGCTGTTGTTGAAGTTAGCGATTTGTTCCGTCTTTAGATGATGGGTCTCAGCAGTGGCCATACTTTTTTGAATGGCAATATTTTGCTGAATCACAGTCCGTGAGGCTTTAAAAATTTCCGATGTGTAGGTAATTAATTCTTCGGAGTATTCGGTAATTTGATTCATCCATTCAATCCGTGTGTCGCCCATGGCGGTAGCGTCAGGTCTAGGGGGTCTTTCGTGAGGGACCTCTTCGACGTCGTCCTCGCTATAGTAACTCCCGTCTAGTTTTAACCCTTTAATTTGTAAATGGAAATAAATACTGCTGCCGATGGAGATGACTAATGCCACAATGGCTAAAATAAGTGCAATCAGCAGGGTGTTAGTTGAGTACATCCCTTTTTCCTCCGCTCTAATGTCCGATAATTGATGATTAATAAGAAAAACGCTTGAAGTTGAATCCAACTGTTAAAGTAAAAGTCTGAAAGGACTTCTCCTCAGCTAAATCCTACTAGTCCTAATTCTACTAGAGGTTCGTTAAAAAATCGACCGTTTTTGACAAAATATTTTTTTTAACGGCAATTAGGAGAGTAGTTTGTTAAACAAAGGATTGTCATTGGCAAAAAAACAGGTGGTGAAAAAAAGGGGAAGAGCTGTGGATCATCAAAGGAAATCGATGGCTAAATCTGTTTGATGACTTAATGGAACGTATATAGTTTAAACTCAGAGCGAAATAAGGTATAATAGATGAGACAGCCTTGTGAAGAAAAACTTTAAGTAGCAAGAGGAGGAAATAAAGTATGAAAAAAATCTTAGTTGTAGACGATGAAAAACCAATTTCCGATATAGTAAAATTTAATTTAACTAAGGAAGGCTACGAAGTCTTTACTGCTTATGACGGTGAAGAAGCCATTGAAAAAGTCAAAGAAGTTGAACCAGACCTAGTCTTGTTGGACTTAATGTTGCCAAAGATCGATGGGTTGGAAGTTTGCCGTGAAATTCGTAAAAGTTACGACATGCCGATTATTATGGTGACGGCAAAAGATTCAGAAATTGATAAAGTTTTAGGCTTGGAATTAGGCGCAGACGATTATGTCACGAAACCATTCTCAAACCGGGAACTCGTTGCTCGTGTCAAAGCTAACTTAAGACGACAAGGATCTGTCAGCACTAAAGTTCAAGAAGAAGAAGAATCCAATGAATTAGAAATAGGAGCCTTAACGATTCACCCAGATGCGTATATCGTGTCTAAACGTGGTGAAAAAATTGAATTAACCCATCGTGAGTTTGAGTTGTTGCACTATTTAGCGAAGCATCTTGGACAAGTGATGACACGGGAGCATTTATTGCAAACCGTTTGGGGCTATGATTATTTTGGTGACGTTCGGACGGTTGATGTAACTGTCAGACGTTTACGGGAAAAAATCGAAGACAGCCCAAGCCACCCTGCTTGGCTGGTCACTCGTCGTGGCGTAGGTTATTATTTACGCAACCCGGATCAAGATTAATAAGCACCTTTTGCATGACATTTCTTAACCCATAGATCTGATGATTGTTATCAACTCTATGGGTTTCTATCTACACTAAAATAGATAGGCAGAATAAACCTGATCCAGTCCCCTCTGCCAAATGGAGGAATCAGGCAGTACATAGTTTTTACTTTAGGAGGTCTAGAACATGCGGAAAAAAATCCGTTTTTTCCAATCTGTTCATTTCAAAATCGCCATGGTGTTTGTTCTGCTGCTATTGATATCAGTGGAAATCATCGGGGCTATTTTTATTCGTGAATTAGAAAAAAATAATATTTCAGCATTTAAAGACAGTATGAATGCTAATGTGGAACAATTGGCGTCCAATCTCAGTGCGGAGTTAAGCTCTTCAGATGATGTGGACGATGCTACCTTAAAACGGGCAGTCAATGAATTTTCCAAGAAAGATGTCTTCGAAGTTCGAGTGGTCGATGATAAAGCGATTGTGAGAGCCACTAGTGATGCCAACCGACAAAGCGATATCGGCAAAAAGAACGATATTCCTGAGCTGAATGATTTTACCGAAAAGCGTAAAGAAATCAAGGATGTTACGACGAATAAACGGGTGTACATCAATGTTCAACAGATTAAGTCACCAACAGGAGATGCGGTGATTGGCGCTCTTTACGTGAAAAGCGATATTGAAAGTCGTTATAAAGATGTCAATGATACGGCGTTAATCTTCTTTTCTGCTTCAATGATCGCCATTTCGATTTCTTTAGCCGTTGCATTGCTCGTTGCTCGGACTATTACCAAACCAATCGGCGAGATGCAGCAACAGGCCATGAAAATTGCCCAAGGGGATTACAGTGGTGAAATTGAAGTCCATGGACAAGATGAATTAGGCCAGTTGGCTCAGACCTTTAATGAGCTCTCTGATCGGGTGGAAGAAGCTCAGGATACTCTGGAAGCAGAACGCCATCGATTAGACAGTGTGCTCTCTCATATGACCGACGGAGTAATTGCCACCGATCGTCGGGGCAAGGTGATCATTATCAATGAAATGGCCTTAATGCTTTTAAACACGACGAATGAAGAGGCCATTAATAAATCGATTTTAGAGATATTAAACATTCATGAGGACTATACACTACGTCAGCTGTTGGAAGAACAAAACGAGCAGTTGATCGATGTTAGCGTCTCGGAAGAGGAACAGACGATTCTAAAAGCTGATTTCGCCATGATTCGCCGAGAATCCGGCTTTATTAGCGGATTGGTCTGTGTCCTGCACGATGTGACGGAGCAGGAAAAAAACGAAAGCGAACGACGAGAGTTTGTTTCCAATGTTTCCCATGAATTGCGGACGCCTTTAACCAGTATGAAAAGTTATTTGGAGTCATTGACAGATGGGGCTTGGCAAGATCCAGAACTGGCGCCTCGTTTCTTAAACGTTACGTTAGAAGAGACGGATCGGATGATTCGGATGATCAATGATTTACTACATTTATCGCGAATTGATGCTCAAAAGAGCCCAATTCAACTGGAATTAGTCAATTTGAATGAAATGGTTAATTTTGTTCTAGAGCGTTTTGAGATGATGATTAAGAGTCAGAATCAAAACTACACAATTAAAAAAGAGTTTACTCGCCGTACTATTTGGACCGAAGTTGATCCAGATAAGATTATCCAAGTGTTAGATAACATTATGAATAATGCCTTAAAATACTCACCAGATGGTGGTGAAATTACCTGTACCTTACTTGAAACCCACAATAATGTGATTATCTCGATTTCCGATCAAGGAATGGGGATTCCCCAACAAGATGTGAAACGGGTCTTTAATCGTTTCTTCCGAGTGGACAAAGCCCGCTCCCGAGCAATGGGCGGATCTGGCTTAGGTTTGGCGATTTCACGGGAAGTGATTCAAGACCATGGTGGCTCGATTTGGGCCGAAAGTGAAGAGGGCAAAGGGTCAACCTTCTACGTCTCCTTGCCATACGAACCGATAGAGGAGGATGATTGGATATGAAATTAGGCGGTAGATTAATTCGTGTTGGTTTAGTGGCAATGATCGCCTTAAGTCTCTTTCTCTCTTGGAAAATCTGGACAAATTCGGGTAGTAAAGATTTGGTGGACAACACTAAATCTGCTGAAAATACCATGAACATGAAACAACCAAAAGATGTGTTTAGTCCAGTAAAATTAATCTATCACGATGATGAAGGCAAACATTTTTATACCAATAAGGAAAACTTGATTTCCTCGATGACCAAAGAAGTCTTGCGTTTGCCACGGGAACGGTTAACACCCTATTCGGAAAAAGACAGTGCCAAATATTTAGAATCTCAGACGAAGGAAAATTCCTTTGAATTAGTGATGGCCAGCCCTCTTTCCTTGGATTATTTTCTGGAAATTAACGATCAGGATGTGACTCGGGGAATTGAAGCAGGTATGAGTTTTCAACGGTTAGTCGTCTCTCTTGATGAAGAGGTGATCTATGCCTTGAATGATAAAAATCATCAGGTTTATCGCATCAAGTTTAAAGGGGATCTGAGTGAGATTAAGCGTCTCTTACGAGACAATAACAATCGGTTTATAGAAGTCCATCATGAAGATTCGGAATTACCTGTCTTTTACCAGTTTATTGACGACGTTAAATTAAAAAAATACAGTTACATTTTATCGACCCAATCCTATACCTTATTTTCTCAAGCCTTCTTTGATAACCCTCAGGAAATCATGCCAAATGACGGCAATAAAAATAGCAAAGACGTTGATTTGATTAATGCTGAAGGGGATAGCTTGAAAATTAGTTATGGCACTGGTGAAGTTCAGTTTAGCGGACGAATTAAACCCGATACGGTTTTAGTTAACCCTACGCACAATATTTATACGGACACCTTTTATTATGTTCAAAGCATCGGAAATTCTATGGGAACCATTCGTTATTTTGAAGGCCGGGGCAATAAAGTCACTTACCGAAATTTTGTTGAAGGATTTCCGATTTTTAGTGATGATACAAAAGGACGGGTTGAAGTCACCCGTAACAATCAAAACATTCAAGTGATGACCAATCAGGAAACGATTCAAGTACCGATCCCTTCTGACGAAGAAGTGACCTTGCCTAATACTGAAACCGTCGTAAGCCAATTGGAAGAAGTAGGCATTCAGCGCAAAGACTTGGAAGATTTACAAATTGGTTACACTTGGGAAGTCAATCAAGAGACCAAACAGGTGGTGGATTTAGTCCCGGAATGGTATGTCAAACTTGATCATTATTGGGATAATGTGGCCCATGTGATTCAAAAAGCTCAAGAAAAGCGAGGTGAGGAGTAATGGATTTTAAACGAATCGAGTTGATTTTTTTCTGTGCGTTTCTCAGTTTAAATTTATTTCTTCTCTACACCTTTCGCCAAAGTCAGGTTGATCAAGTGCCAACCTCAGAAATGACCACAGTAGCAGACATTGAAAGCCGCTTAAAGGCTGATAAGATTACCTTTGAAGGCACCTTTTCAGCTAAGATTTATGATGGGTATTATTTAAGCGCGGAGACAACTAATTTCCACGATGTTGTGAAAGACAGTTACGATAAGATTGAAAATCACCGTTTATCACGGACCTTGCCCTTATCAAGCCAAATCACTATTGAGCGTCAATGGTTGGAAAGGGAGTTAAAAAGTTTTTTAATTGGGGATGAGCCGATTATCTTCGGTGCTGATTACCACTTGCGAGATCACCCTTCTAGTGAGAATTCGGAAATTGTTTTGTCACAGGAATTTGAAGGGTTGCCATTCTATGATGAAACCTCAGAGTTACAGTTTGATGTGCCAGATGAGGATGATAAGGTTACGTTGAAAAGTTATACCCAAACGCATTTGTCGGAAATTCAACCACTCCGTGAAAAACAGGAAGTTATCAGTGAAAATGCGGCAATCAAAACCTTGTATATGAGCAATCGGATTCCCAGTGAATCCAAGGTATTGAAAACAGAACTGGCATACACCCGTTTGTTTACAGTCCGGGATAAGAATGTCTATATCCCTGCTTGGTTTGTCTGGATTGAGACCAACAAAAATAACGTTCAGTTGGAACGGATTAATGCCTTTACTAATTCAGTGATTTCTGCCAGTATTCCAGAAGTGAAAAAATAAACAAATCCGCTAAGACCTACTGAAATAAGAGGTCTTAGTGGAGTTTTGTCACTTAACCACTAGCCGGTAAGGGATTATGGGAGACTTAATTCTTTTCAATGAATTTCTTAATGATTTCTGCTATAATGTGAGAGTATGCAAGCAGAGAGGGGAATCACGCCTTGAACAGTCAAGAAGCGTTTAAAGTGAGTATTTTAGCCAGTGGTAGTACAGGCAACTCCCTTTATATCGAATCAGATAAACAAAAAATATTAGTGGATGCTGGCCTTAGTGGCAAAAAAATTACCAGCTTGATGAATGAAGTTGGCCGTTCGCCAGCTGAACTGGATGCTATATTGGTCACACACGAACATACGGATCACATTCACGGCGTCGGTGTTTTATCCCGTAAACATGGGATTGACGTATATGCCAACGAAAAAACATGGGAAGCCATGACCAAGAATGTTGGGAATATTGATCCCGAACATAAACGGATTTTTGAAAGAGGCAAAACCCTAACCTTTGGTGATATGGACATCGAAAGTTTCGGCGTTTCTCACGATGCGGCCGATCCTCAATTTTATCAATTTCACCGTAATAATAAACGGTTTGTGGTATTAACAGATACGGGTTACTGTAGCGATCGCATCAAAGGGACTGTCAAAGATGCAGATGCTTATTTGATGGAAAGTAACCACGATTTAAGCATGTTGCGCATGGGGAAATACCCATGGAGTTTAAAACAACGGATTTTAGGCGATAAAGGCCATTTGTCCAATGAAGATGGCGCCTTGGTAATGACGGAATTAATCGGCAATAATACTAAACGGATTTATCTAGGACATCTGAGTCGAGAAAATAACATCAAAGAATTAGCTCATATGACCATGGAACACACCTTGCGGGAACACGATTTTGGAGTGGGCCATGATTTAATGGTTTACGATACAGATCCAGATGTTGCCAGTGCTATCTTTGCCATCTAATGATGGTTCAACACCTAAAAAAGACTCAACCAAAACTGCTCTAAGCAGCTTGGTTGAGTCTTTTTGATTATTGACCTTGTGTTTTTTGAGTACTCTTAACATTTTCAGCATCTAGAGTTAAATCAACTGTAGTTGTTTTTTTGTCGCTTTCACGATAGAAGGTAATTTTAACACTATCACCAACTTTTTTCTTGTATAAAACAGATTGTAAATCAGTACCTGTTTCAACTTCTTTGTCATCAATCGCGACGATCACATCGTATTGTTTCAAACCAGCTTTTTCAGCAGGTGAAGCAGCTTCTACATCACGGATAATCACCCCACCTGTGATGTCAGCAGGAATTTTTAAGATTTTTTCTTGTTGTTCGCTGCTAATAGCTGATAAATCAGACATTTGAACACCTAACATTGGGCGAGAGACTTTTTTGTTTGTTTCCAATTGATTGATGATTTCCACTACATCATTACTTGGAATCGAGAAGCCCATTCCTTCGGCAGAAACACCTGAAGTAGCTGAAGCAATTTTAATGGAGTTGATGCCAATTACTTGTCCAGCTGCGTTGACTAAAGGTCCGCCAGAGTTACCAGGGTTAATCGCTGCATCTGTTTGAATGGCATTAATTTGAATCGTTTGGCCACTTTCGTTTTGACTGGTAATGTTACGATCTTTACCAGAGATAATCCCTTGGGTTACACTGTTAGCATAAAGTGAGCCTAAAGGAGAACCGATAGCAATAGCTGGTTCGCCTAATTTAACAGCGTCAGAATCGCCAAATTCAGCAGTTGCTTTGACATTTTCAGAGTTGATTTCCAATACGGCTAAGTCAGTGTAAACATCACTACCGACTAATTTGGCTTCAACTTTTGTGCCATCACTTAAGATCACTTCAAGACCATCAGAACCTTCTACTACGTGATTATTCGTGACGATATAGGCCTTTTTACCATCTTTTTTGTAAATCACGCCACTACCTTCACTACTTGCTTCTAAGTCAGAGCCATCAGAACTGTCTTCACTAGGCTGTTGCTCTTCTTGTCCGAAGATGCCACCTAAGCCACCCATGCTTTGGGTACTTTGTTGTTTTTGCAAGTTAACAACAGATACGACCGCTTGTTCAACTTTTTCCACGGCTTTGGTTGTATCACTTTCTACGTCGTATTTAATGTTGCTGACTTTTGCTGTGTTGGCTGTGCTATTAGAAGTAGTATTAGTTGTTAGATCATCTTTAGGGGCTGCTGGACTGTAGAGCATCAAAGCTACGCCACAGGTTAACAACCCGCCAACGACACCTCCTGCGATGCCTTTAATAAATCCAGAACCTTGTTTTTTTGGTGAGTATGGGGTTACGTCTTTTCTCATATTATGCGGTGCTAGGCACCTTTCCTCCTCTTAGTCATTTATTAATTATATTCATTATACATTTACCTTACACCTTTAGTCTAATATCTTAGTTTGAATATTTTATGAAAAAGCTCGTATAAAATGGCAGACAATTATTGAAAAATAACCATTGGCTTGTGAAATTCATGAAGAAATGACGTCTCTCATGCTTTTTTAATCCAGGTTATCCACAAGGTTTATCCACAGAAACTGTGGATTGTGCAAAAGATTTGAGGATAACTGATATAATAAGGATTGAATCATAAGATTGAAAAAAAATCGTCATATACCTGTGGATAAAGCTGTGGACAAATGTGGATAACTTTTTACTTGGTTTTTTGGCCAGAGTAGATTAGTATTTAAGAAGAGCGGTCGAGAAAGACTGGACAAAAGTAAGAAAGCTAATTGCTACTATATAAAAGGATGGGTTAGATGAAAGTACGTATTATTGCAGTTGGGAAGTTAAAAGAAAAGTATTTAAAGCAAGGCATTGATGAATACGCCAAGCGTTTAGGGAAGTATTGTAAGTTTGAGATTATCGAAGTCAGTGATGAAAAGGCACCTGAAACCTTAAGTGAGGCAGAGATGCTACAAATCAAAGAAAAAGAAGGGCAGAAGATTTTAGCCAAAATAGGTGACCAAGACTTCGTATATGCTCTGGCAATCAATGGTAAGGACTATACCTCAGAGGAGTTTGCAGCTTCTTTGGATAAGGTGACGACTCAAGGTCAAAGTACGATAAACTTTGTGATTGGTGGTTCTCTGGGCTTGTCGGATGAGGTTATTAAGCGGGCGGATCAGCAGATCTCCTTTGGCCGAGTGACTTATCCTCATCAATTGATGCGTTTGATTTTGAGTGAGCAGATTTACCGTTGTTTTAGGATTGTTCATGGGCATGCGTATCATAAATAATGAGGTTTTTCTTAAAGATTGTCGGTATGATGGGATTGATAGAAGTCACTATGTTTTTCTCGAAGATACAATTAATAGAAAAAAACGGCTAAACCTTAATACATCAAGGTTTAGCCGTTTTAGGATTGCGGAAGGCATAAAAGAAACATCATCTCTTTCTAACAAGTCTAGGCCCATTTATAACTTGTTAGTAGTTCTATTCCTTCTTCTTTACATAGGCCAGGCAGAACATCAGGAAAGTTAGGACTTTTAGAAAAGACTTCTTCGCTACCAATCATAATATTAGATCCGGCAATTTCAGCTAGCTCTGAATGACTCACACTATATCTCATTTTACCTAATCGAGACCAAACCATTGCGCCAGAACACATACAACATGGTTCACAACTAGTATAGAGGGTATAGTCAGATAAATCAGTCACGTTATTTTCGCGACAAAAGTCTCTGATTAACCCTAGTTCAGCGTGGTTAGTGGGGTCAGTATGAGTGTGAATTTGATTATTTCCTTCTTTCACAATACGGTTATTCTTAACTAGAACAGCACCAAAGGGTTCATTCCCGTTCTCTTTTGCTAATGTCGCCAAAGATATAGCTCGTTTCATAAACAATTCTTCATTATACATTCAAAATCCTCCTTATTTTATGTCCAAGGCTAGTCGTGCCAAATAATAGATTTCAATTCATTGGTTATATCCGAACACTCCTTTAGATAGGTTAACTGTTGCTCTGTGAGTACTATTCTATTGAAAGGCGTACGCTTAAGATTAGTAAATTGATCAATACGATCATTTTCAATAAAATCGCGAATAAACGATGAGTGAGTATCGTTTACTTGGTTATTTTTACTCATACCACAGAGTACAATCCAATAGTAGTTTAAAAATGTAGCAGTATATAATAATTCATCAAATTCAGCAATCGTTATTTTTTTCATTTAAGTCACCTCAGGGTATTGAATACATTATAAAATGGATGATTAATATAAGCAACAAAGAAGTAAACATTATTTTTAGTATGTCTTTGATGAAAGTTTCATTTTATCGAGATATAAACCATCCATTCTTATTTAGTAGAAACATTAACATGTAATAGGAACTTAATAAGCATTGAGAGGAGTCTATCAGATTACTAATTCCTGATATAAAAAATATGAAGTGGGTTTTTGTATACTTTTAGTCCGTTATTCGATATTATTGAGACATAACAATAAAAAAGGGGATCGACAATGACAATATCAAGTGATTTGGGGACAGCACAACAAAAAGCGACGGCGATTGCCAGTGCCATAGGAACCCTTTCGGGAATAGGCAATCCTTCCCTGGACAGTCAAACTACTGTTAAAGGAAATACCAATGCTCAAGAAGCAGTTAACGCCACTATAGATAGCGGTAAAAGTATTTCAGATGCGGTGCAATTGGCTACTAGTAATCTTCAAAGTGTGGCTCAAGGCTTTGAAGCAGTGGATAGAGGTGTTCGGGATTCTCTAATTAATCCATTAGGTATCCTTAAATGACCGATAGACAGTTGGTGTTGATGAAGCAAGAACAACAACTCAATGAACGAGAAGTCGATTTATATCGTGAGGAAACAAAATTTGAACGCTTAGAAGAGGATTGTTTTGGTCATTTTTCAAAAGCTAATCATTTGTTCAGTGATCTCCGCTATTTGTTTAGTGGGGCAGATGATTCTCTGTTTTTTGAAGAACTATCTCATGATGTCTATCAAGACTCACGAAAGATGGAAGAAACACTTTCAAGTATGAGAAAAGATGTGTCACACCAACATCAATCCCTTCAAAAGCAACTAGATGACCTTTACGAAGACAAACAAAAAATAATGAGAGAAGAGGAGGAACAATCATCATGAGTGTGGATATGTATGTCTCATCCTCCCAAAGCCAAGCGTCAAGTGTCGCGGCTATTTGCCGTCAACAGAAACAAGGATACGAGCAGCTACAACGAGCGATTAATGACTTTGTCGTCGGTAGCCCACAACTGCAGGGAGCTGCTTACGATTCGGCTAAACAATTTTTTAATGCGGTCTTAATCCCCTTATCAAAAGGTGGTATACTTTTATCAGAGGCAGTTATGGAAGCTTGTCAGAAATTCCCAAAAGACTACATGACGACAGTTGACAGTGGTGATTTGAGAGAATCAGACCTGAGAGAAAAAATTGAACAATTGAACCGTCAGATGTCAGAACTGTCTGATCTTCATGATCGTTTACAGAGCATGTTATTTCGTCAGCAACAAGAGGGTGCCTTAGATGGATCCATCGCGTCTCGGATGTCTGGCGCTCATTCATTGATGGCAACTTATGGTCGAGCCAAGCAAAAGTTACAAGAGAAGCTAGATAAATTGTTGCAATTTGATAGTAGGTCACCTGATATTTTTGCAGAGATAGAGGGACTGAAACAAGCTGTTAAAACGGGAACTGGAATTGCGAGTAGTTCTTGGAATTCAAGTGTAGGGACTTTTTCAATACCTAAGTCAGATAAAATGAGTTGGACAAAAGATGTTAATGCTCTTTGGCAAGAGCGTTTGGTATTAAAAACAGAGGTACGTGTCACCAGTCACCAGACTAACTCCAAAGTAGGCGTAATTTACTTGTATGAAGTGTACGTCGATGGTGTTTACGATGATCAAAAAACTCAAAATTATATTGCCATGCGAAATAAATTACTTACCAGTGAGTATGCAGAAGAATTAACCAAAGGAAGTCATTTTATCGGCGAGTTTGTGTATGTTAATGATATCTATCGTTTACTCTATGGTGAAGATTGGTTAAGTGGAGATAAGACAAGTCGATTAGAAGCTGCTGGATGGTTAGGTATGTCATTACTTCCTATTGGGAAGTTAGCTCAAATAACCAAGGAAGTTAGAGCAGGTAATAAACTCCTTAAAGGGGTACAGCTATCACAAAAAGAGTTGAAAATATTGCACGATGCGAAGTATTTTGGCAATAGTGCTAAAATGGCTACAAATTCAACTAAGTCAATTATAACCCCTGAAATAGAAGAAAAAATTCTTTGGGGACAGAGAACAAATCCGAATAAAAATAAAATTATAGGTGGTCATTCTCCAGAAATTAGCAACAGTCATCCTAATTATGCTGTTGAGGAAATAGTTTTAAATCCAGATGGAACAAGAAAATTAAAATATACTACTCAGTTTCCAGACGGTAATTTATCCAAAATAAAGACTAGTACAGTATTTCCAGAGGGATGGAGTGATATTAAGATAGTTGAAAGCTCGAAAAAAATTGGAAATAGTACCCCCGTTAATGTAAGGGCGAGGGATGGTGCAACTTGGCATAGGAGCATAATTGATGGTGTAGAAATTGATGTAATTAAACGAGGAAATGAAATAACGAGTGCTTATCCTACAGGAACCGTTAATGGCCCACCTCCAGTAGGTTTTAGTAAATAAGGAGTGTTAAATTATGTTTGATGAATTAGATAAAATATTAATTGAAGATAGTTCAGAAGATTCATGGTACGATGATGGTTGTCTTTATGCTGAAGAATTATTAGAGAAATTTACTGATGATGATTGGAAAGAGCTAACGCGAACTATGAAAGCAAAGAATGATAGGTATAAAATTAGACTAGCCTATTCAGTTGAAGAAGAAGCGGGGATGAATGGATTTAAATTGCTATTAGGGCTACTCAATGAAAATGATGAAGTCGTTGAATATGCTTTAGATTCGTTACGTTCCTTTAATAAGGAACCGTATAAAAAATTGATTTCTTCTGACCAAAAAATAATAAAAAAAGCAGAAACATTATTGAAAGATGCCAGCTTGCCAGTAAAAAAAATCTTAGAAGCATTTTTGCAACAAAACAAGTAAAAAGGCTCTGGTTAATTGAATTGACACCGAAGAGTAAAGTATGAAATGGATACAGAAAAAATAAATTGTAAGTAAAAGTGTATTATAGCTATAGCATTCGAAGAAACAATCCGAAATGTAAATATATATTATATCTATGAGTCAATCACCTGATACAAAGGAGATTGGCTTATTTTTGTATCTGAAAATTTAGGAGGAGATTATCATCAAAAATCAACCAGCAAAACGTATCGACATCGTAAGTATCAAACTAGTCAAAGAGTCATCGGTCCTATACCAACCCAGAAAGGTATCCACCTCAGGTGATTTATTTGAGTTGATTCGTCAATTCATCGGAGATCGGGATAGAGAATACTTAGTTGTCATCGGGGTGAGTGCCAAAAATGAGCCCACTCTGATTAATACGGCCCATATTGGTAGTGTGACACAAAGTATTGTTCACGTCAGGGAAATTATGAAACCATTAATCTTGAGTAATGCCGATACCTTTTTCATTGGTCATAATCATCCGAGTGGCTATCTAGAGCCATCAGAGAATGATATTTTGTTTACGAAACGGCTAAAAGAGGCTGGGGAACTGATTGGGATTAAGCTAGTGGACCATTTAATCGTGAATGACCGAGAGTATTACTCACTAAAAGAATTTGGCTTGTGTTAACTATTAGGCCAGGATATGCGGAAGGAGTGGAGTGTATGTTGAAACTAGCACAAGAATTATTATTAAAACAATATCAAATTGAATCAAGTGAGGAGGATTGGGCGTATGAAAGTGTGACGATGGAAAAAGAGGAACTCGATCCAGAATCCTTACCAAAAGATAGTCAACTTCCTGACTTAGTGATGACACATGTCTATCTATTGGATGCTGGAAGAACCAAAGTTGATTATACCGTTTACTTTATTACAAATCCCACCAGTGAGGTCGAGTACGTTAGAGGTGTGCTATTAGACGGGGAAATAGCCTGGTATCAAACAGGTGGTCATCATGAATAAGTTAAATTGAGTCAATGAGTGTTATTTATAAGTCTATCACAATGAAAATCTATGATGGGCTATTTTTATTACCAAATATTAAAGGAGATTAAAACATGTTTAAACGAAAAGACAATCGTTACATCACGAAAGGAATTGCATTAGAGCTGCCAGAAAATCTTAAGCTGTTTTGTTGGCGGGTGATTGATGGGCTAGTTGCGAAAGGCGAGGTGAAGCTGGATTATTTTCAGATAGTTGAGTTTGAAAAAGACGAGGTGCGAGAGAAATTAATTGTTACGCATCGTCAAGAAGAGCCTGAGTATCAGCGGAAATATGAGTTAATCTTATTAGAGGAGTATCGCAATTGCTCTGTTGAAAAAGTTTGGATCATCGATGATGGTGGCACTCAAACGATGCTATTGCCAAATGAATACTAAATAAGGCATCTTTTAGGTTGGGTCATTCATAGAGCATATGTCATTGCCAAGTGTTAAGAAATTAGTGGTGACATCGGGACAGGCAAAGTCAATTTAATATAGGTATGATAAAAGGTGAAGATGAAAGGAGAGTATCTTGACTAAACAAAACGAGGCGGAAGGGCTGAACGGCGTCTATAAACAATTAGCTAAGGTGGTAGGGTTGGATAATTGTTTAGCTATTTACAAGGAGTTTAAAGGAATAACGGTCACCTTTCCTACTAAATTGATTGATTCGGCATTTGTTAAGCTTGAATTGGAGAAAAGTATTTTAGGCGGTAAAGCGTATTCTCGACAAGATATCCAACAGATGGCCGTGACTTATGATTATTCAGAACGTCAAATTAGACGTTACTTGAAAGAGATCAATGACCGTTTAATGCGTGATGGGCCTAAAATTGAGGAAATATCCATCCCTTATTTAGCTAGTTGGCTTCAACAAAATAAAGAAACAGAAAGGTGATGGGGAAAATGAAACGTAAGTTTATTGTGATGGTAAGTTTATTACTGCTCTTGGTGGGGTGTGGCAAAAAAGAAGAAGTCAATCAGGCATATACACAAGCCATGCAAAAAGCAAAAGAGACAATCGTTGAGAAAAAGTTTGAACAAGCCGAAGGATTTATAGAGTTGGCGTTGGAAAGTGATTCAACCAATAATGAGGCCAAAAACATGCTAAAGCAATTGATTCTTTATATAGAAGGAACTAGTCTAAAAGAAGCTAAAGAGTATGAAAAAGCCCAAGAAAAATTCAAGTCAGTGAGTGAGTTAAAAGACGGTTCAGAAAAACTAGTAGATTATGCAACAGAAGAAATTGAAAACCTAAGAACGTTACTAGGAGCAGAAAAAGAGTTAATGACAGAATTTGATCTGGCAAAAAGACTAGCAGAAGGGGACAAATACGAAGAATCTAATAGCAAGCTAGAACTGATATTAAAGAAAGATTTTTCGATGGCTCGTGATACTAAATTGAAAGAAAGTGCTCAAACACTATTTGATGGCAACAAAGCTAAACTTGATGAACAAGCCAAAATAGTGGTCCATAATAAAGAAGAAGCCGCGCAAAAACTAGCGGAAGGAATGCCGCAAGTAGCAGGTGCTCAATTTGTGGAAGAACGAGAGGGTGTCTACTATTTTACAGCGATATCGGGCTTAGCACGTTGGGAGTTGACGGTCAATCAAGCTGGGGAATTATCTGAAAGCATGGTGGAAGACACCAGTCCAGCGACAAAAGGCATAGATTGGGAACAGATCGCTAGAAGTAAAGTAGCCAGTCAGTTTCCAACGTTTGAAGTAGCCAGTTTTGAAGAGGTGACGGCCACAGTTATGAATGTCTTCATTAAAAATAAAGAAACAGGTGAACTAGCCTCTCATGCGGTAGGCTCGATTGATACTGAAACAGGCGAGACCTCAGGGTTCTAAAGTGAAAAGTAGTATTAGGATCAAGATCAAAGGAGGAAAAGATGGATAACTATTATTATGAAGAGGCCAATTCAGGTAGTTCTATTGGTATATTACTAGTTTTAGTGGGGATTGTGGTTGTTAGTTGGTATTTATTGGCAAAAAGACTATTGCCATGGATTAACCTTAAATTAGACACACATTTTAAGTGGTGGCAAATTCCTATTGCAATAATCATGGCGTTGTTTGCTATTTACGCGATGATTGCGGCAAGTGATCATAAAAACAAACAAGAAATCTCTGAACGTCACGCGAGGCTGAATCAATTGTCTGATTACGAATTAGAAAGAGTAATGCAATCGAGTGATTCAATGGAAGACAAACGTTCGGCAAAAATAATTTTACAAAGTAGGATTGACGCCAAAAAGCGTATGTGGACTAAATAAATGACTGTCATTTTTAGTAGGACAAAAGAGGGGAAGTTTCTTATTGTCTACTAAAATTAATAAGGATGGGGAACTGCCGTAACATGGTTAGCTAAATAGCTAATTGTGTTGCGGTTTTATTTTTATAGAACAAATTCACTACGTTACAGTGGGGTATTTGTGAGAGAAATATTGGGCGGACGGTGCTCCTTGAAATTATGTTGAGGCCATTCTTTAGTTCAAATAAGATTACAGCTCAACTCAATGAAGGGTTAAATAATGAGTCGGGTCCAAAAGTATCACCTATTTTTTATATTAATGAAGAGATACCAATGAAAGGAAACGTGGATATGTATGAAACCAAAGGTACTAAGCTTGTTGATAGCAGTTGTCGAGTTAGCCTTTACGATTATGGAAGCTAAGAAAGGAAGAAAAAGATGAAAAATTCAAAGGCAACGTTTAAAGTGGAAGCACAACTATCGGATGACGGTAAGCACCGTTATAGTTATATGAAAAAGTGGGATACCAAAAAGCCCATGGCAACAGTTATCACAATATACCCTGGGTCAGATGATGTGTTGAAAGAGGATTTAACGACGATGTTGATAACGAATCAGTTGATTACTGATTACGGTGGTTTTTACTTAGTGAATCTGTTTTCAAAGTTAGGGTTGAATAAAATGAAGTTAGGCAATGAAAAAGAGTTAAATGACTCTTTTTCTGATGACGTCATCCAGGCGTTCGCAGAGGCCACCAGTGACGTGATCTTAGCTTGGGGAAGTGTGACTCAGTTAAAAGTGGGGGCCAAACGAGCTGAAGAAGTAGAAAAACTAGTTGCAGAAACGGGAAATGTGAGGATGCTAACAGATAGTCTAGGAAAAACTTGTTATCATCCGTTATCACCTAAAGTTCGAAAAAAATGGTATTTAAAGTGAGTTGACGAAATGATTATTAATCATGTGGGGCTATTTTTCTCCCTTACTAAGATAAGAAAGTTATTTTAGTAAGGGACCTGATTATATTTGGGCAAAGTAATTAACAAAAGTAACTGGCACTATAGCGAACACTCTTCATAAGCGAGTTTAGCCTTTTTGTGGAAAGCATAGACACTCGAATTCCTTATCATGTGGTACCGAACAATTGAGAGAGTTTGCTGAAACGACCAGTCTTTGGCAAGTGTAACTGAATAGAGACGCTTAATCATTGGCATCGTCAAAAAGAGTTTTTTTTATAGCCAAGACGAAAGATAGTCGTAAATAAGTGGGCAATCATCACACATAACATATGACGATACCAAGCTGTGCACGTTCTTGTTTCGTAATGGGTCATCCCTAAATAACTTTTACACTCTTGAAAACACTGTTCAATCGACCACCTTTTTGTAGCCAGTTGGTCAAGAGTTTCGATAGGTGTGTTCATTGTGGCGTTACTAAGAAAATAATTGAACTTCCCATCATCATATCGTCTGATGTAGACCCAAACGTCTTCTTCTGGTGCTAAATAATTCCCATAACGAGTGGTACTTCGGCAAGCAACTGCCTTTATGACCTTGATATCAGCGTAAATCGGCCCCTTAGCCCCTTCGGCAATGAGTTTCCTTTCCCAAGAATAGTCGTCGCTTAAAGCAATTTCCTTCACGGTAACAGGTGATTGATCGGGGAGGGATTGTTTAAAAGGACGTCCCTTCTTTTTCAGATTGTCAGGAATAGACATAGTGGGTCTTTCAAGGTAGAGTCGTTCATCTTCTTTCACGGCAGCAAAATAATAGATAGAATCTGGCAACCCACGTAAAAAGGCATGATCACACCCTATCCATTTTATATCGAAGTCATTGGAAGCGACCGCTTGTTGAATCAATTCAAGTGCCAAGTCATTTTTTGTTTGAAAGCAAGTGTCGTCAGGAATACGACAGTCTTTTCTTTTAGCGACATAGTCATCTGATACCCACTGTTTTGGCAAATAAAGTTGACTGTCAATTAAGCCATAGCCTTTTTCCGAAACATAACTTGAAAAAATGCCTGCTTGGCAATTCTCTGTTTTCCTTAATCGACCACAGTATTGACGAGCCACTCCGGCACTGTTGTTCCCTTTCTTGATAAAATTGCCATCGACACAAAGAAAGCCATCAGGAGCTGATAGAGTATCTGAAAGTTGTTGGTGGTAGGAGCGTCGTAGCGACTCTTCAAACCCCGTCGAGCGGGTGAAAAACTGTTGGAGGCTTCTAACGGAGGACTCGCCTAAGAAAGCTAATGCAATCGGTTCAATACTTTTACGATCCAAATCGCTTAGTAAGCCCTTTTCAAACGTAGAAAAATAACGAAATTGAGACGGATGTGAAAAACAGTTTTTATACGAGTCCAAATAAGTGAGTAATTGATTGAGTAGTTCCGTATCTGAAAGTTCTGATAAACCGAGCGTATCAGACCAATTTGAGCGGTAGCTCTCTAGCTGACTCACCATTGTTGGCGCCTCCTTTTCTATTTAGTATACCATTTTTTTCTTGTTCGCTGTAGTGCTATGTAGAAGTAGTGTCTAGTGACGGATAATAATTATAGTACCAAAAAAGATAAGGAACTAAGGCTCCTTATCTTTTACTTGTTTGACTGGTTTTTATTTTGCCATTCATTCAGGAATTTTTGAAGGTCATTTTCAAATCGAGTCAAGCTATAGCAAGTATTTTTTTCTACCGCGTTACCATTTTCGTGAGTATATATGGACTGTTTAGTTGAGTAGCTATCTTTACTACGGAGACTAGTTCTGACCCTACTAAGAAGAGTCGCGTTTTTCTTTTTAAGTTCATGCGCTGTGACAATAGAGGGAGCTATTTGAGGGAAGACAATATTTTCCAAATTAGAAAGGACTGTGATTTTATCGTGATTGTCCGAAATCTCACGTTTGAAATCATTTGGTAAAAAAAAATCATCTGTATTAAAAGAAAGTCCATTATTGTTAATGTATTCTAGATCAAAGATATCATTGACTAAACGTTCAAAATAGTACTCACTATTAGTCATGCAAAAATAGAAATCATATAATAAGCAGAGTAATCCCGTTCTTTTTTTTGAATCAACCAGGTTCGTATCGAAAACTTTATAGTATTCAGTATGGGTAAGGATGGTTTGTTTATCATGTGAAAGCGCTTCTCTTTCTTTTTTTATTCTTTCAATCAATCCTGACTGAGGCGCATTGATAAGTGAGAGATTTTCTCTTAATAAATCAGGGTACCGATATTTTTCTTTGAGAAAGGGGAGTTTTACTTTGCTGCCGTCCCAAATATAGTGAGAGCTAAAGAGAATCAACATTGTTAATGCAATATTGCTATCTATTTTTGTTTTTGTTAATGCTTCTAAGTTACATGTCGTACATGTTTCTAATTGATCAATTAATGGCCTGTGATGTCTGTCGTTTAAAAAAGCTAATAAGGTGCCGATATTGTTAATTTTAGTAACTAAATCTTGTTTATGAGTGTAAAAATTGTCAGCGTAGGAAATAATTTCACCGTTCTTTTTTATATAGAATGAGTTTTCTAAAAGGTCATTTATAACTACCAAATTGATTCCCACCAGCTTTCTTGAAATTTGTCAATTTTAATTATACATGAAACGACCTCTAAAATAAAGAGGTCCGACAATAGTTCAAAGAGCCCATTAAAGCCGTTAAAATGATTCGCTCTATGTTGGTATGATGGTGTTGTGACAGAGATTTCCAATCGCATTTTAAAGAAAAAGGGTTAGGGCATCTAGGGCATTTAGGGCAGAGAAAATAAGTTGTCACAAAAACACTAGGAGGAATCAAATGGACCAGTATGGAAGATATTTGAAAGCAGATTATGTGGAAGTAGTGAAGTGCAATACGTTAAAAGGTGGAGTACTAGCTGAGTGGCTCGACCGACTAACAAGTCAGGACTTTGAAACATTGAAAGCTTATTGCAAAGCTTGTTATAGTAAGGATAGCTACAATCTATTTAGGAATATCTTGGCGCGTAAAAATTTAGAGATCACCTATTCTGACTTCAATAAATTGAGTGTAGATGAGGGGATCACATTAGCACCACCGTTGCTAAGTGAGATAAAGCGATTTGGAAAAGATATGTTAATTTTGCAAGCTGGTTTCTATATGGAAGAAAAAAAATGGAAAGTGAACAAGGATAAATATGCGAATTTCTTGATGAAGCGGTTAGAAATTGTTGTGAAGAGCACGGAACCAGAGCAACTATACATTTACGACATGCAAATAGGATTTTACGTACCAGAAACGTTCGTTTTAAAAAGGATCATGACGTATTATTTGAATGAATTATTAACGGACAAATGGACGGAAAGGTTGGAGAAATCAATTCTAGAGTTAATTAAACGTAAAGCAACTACTATCCTTGAAAGCAGTGTGCCGTCTAAATTTGCTTTTTCTAATGTCACGTTCAATCAAGCGACTTTGATGTTAGAAGAGCATAGTCCAAAAAACTATTTGTTTTTTGGAAGTAACGCTAAGGTTGATCCGGAGGGAGGCGCTGAAAACTGTCCAAAATTTTTAGAATTTTTAGGTAGTATGTTTGATGAAAAGACGGTGTTATTCATACAAGAATTCTTTGGATATGTTCTAAGTGATTCCTTTGAGGCAAATATTTTTTTAATTGCTTTTGGTGATGGTGCCAATGGCAAAAGCACACTTTTTCAAGTGTTAGAAAAGGTAATTGATAACAGAAACATATCGAACGCCAATTTGGATGACTTGAATCGTCATTTTGGTTTACAATCGCTAATAGGACGAAAGTTTAATGTTAGTAGCGAGGGAAGCGCTGAAAATTTTGGAACAAGTCGAGTAAAGGCCATTACAGCAGGGGAACCGTTGCTGGTTGACCAAAAGAATATAGCGCCCGCTAGCATGATTCTACCAACTAAACTGTGTTTCTTGGTGAACAAATTACCAGTCCCCACTGAAAGTACTTATGGGTTTAGTCGTCGATTAATACTACTTCCATTTAGTAAAATATTTGTTCCGCATGAGCAGGATTCTAAATTAGCTGCTAAATTAGAAAACGAAATTCCAGGCATTATCATGTGGACGATAGCTGGCTTGAAGCGCCTCAAGTCTAACGATTTCAATTTTACAGTCAGTGAGTCGATGAGAAAGGCTAAAGAGAATTACCTACATATATCGAACCCGGTAGCTGATTTCATAGAAGAGACAATAATAGTTGAAGTAGGAGCTAGAGCGATGTGCTCCGACATTTTAGAGCGTTACGAACAATGGAAATTAAAAAATGAAGAGTTACTTGAAGGTGCTATGAGTCCGCAGATGTTTTGGAAGAAGTTTAAAGAGGCGTACTTTGAGCGTTTTCAGAGAAAAGTTGAGATAAAAAAAAGTGGTGGAATTCGGTATGTCAGTAACTGTAAGATGGATTAAATAATCAGCCCTGTCGGCACTGATGGCACACTATCTGAAGGACTAGGTAAAAATGGACCTAATTAACGCTAGAAAATGTAAATTAGGTCCGAATACTTCAAAGAAACATCCTAACAGGTGATTATTGCTCACTTATCTCATGTGGAACTTCGTTCGTTAGGAATGGATTATTCAAAACCCTGTTGAAATACGTAGGATATTTTGTAATTGGCTGCAAAATAATCGACCGTATGCATTCAAATTCGACGGGGAAATGGTGAAAAAAAAGGAGAATTAAAATGACAAATTTGTTGCGAGACTATCTTCAGGTACATTATTCAATTGGAGTTGAATTTGATACGCGAGCGTTATATGTGTATTTTAAACAGCTGAATTATACTCAGAGTCAAATAGGGGCGGGATTAAATAATCTCAAAAAAAAAGGTGAGCTTTCAAATAGGCCGAACTTATCTCAAAATGTAGGATACAACCCTAATACAGGCAAACAAAGAGCAAGGATATGGAAACGATTAGTATAGTACCAATGCTTGTCAGAGGCACTTGAGTTGCCCCATTTCTTCATTCGAAGACTGTGACGAGAGAGATAGCAATAAAACAAGTTTAAAATATATATTATCATTTTGATGAGTGTAAGTAGAAACAGGTTACTTTTTATAACCACAGTCTTAAAATAGGATAGCGGAGGAACGATATGACTAATAAACTATACGCAGTAAAAGAAGGGCGAGTACCAGGGATTTACTCAACATGGAGTGATTGTCAACAGCAAGTAAAAGGATTTTCAAATGCCCGATATAAATCATTTGCCACCGAACCGGAGGCAACGGCTTATTTGGATGAAGAGAACTCCAGCTCAATACGTAAGATACCCAAAAATCCTATAGATGCTCAATTATACGTTGATGGGTCATGGAATAACGTCAACCAGCAGTATGGGTGGGGGGTTGTTATTGTTGTGTGTGGGAGAACGGTTTCTAGCGGCTATGGTGCAGGAAGGAACCCAAGCTACATCAGTCAACGTCAGATTGGTGGTGAGGTCGTAGCTGTTCTTCAGGGACTTAGCCGAGCTGTTTTTAAAGAGTATAAGCATGTTGAAGCCGTCTATGATTATCAAGGAATTGAGAGTTGGGTGATTGGTGATTGGTCAACAAAATCATCAATCGGAGGTGCTTATGTCTATCATTTGGAGACCTATAAGGACCAACTTGATATCACATTTATCAAAGTAAAAAGTCATAGTGGGAACAAATATAATGACATGCCTGATAGGCTGGCAAAAAAAGGGGCTCATAAATGTAGTCAGTGTGAAGTAGGTGACAGCTTGGCTAATCAAGTAGATGGTAAACCTATTGCTTAAATTCTTTCAAACCAAGATGCTTTAGATTTAATGATTGTTACACGTATTATTTAATTATTTAAAGTTAGCTGAGTTTATACTTTCAGCTGAATGATAGGAGGTGAGTATAGCATGAATGATACGTTTTTAAAGGAATTGACGACGCAACTCTTACCGGTGTTATTTCATCATTTAGACATTGATGAGGATCAAAAAACGTAAAAATAAAACAACAGATGTAGTGGGATTTGTCTCATTGCGTCTGTCTTTTGTTTGCCCAGCATGGGCAAACTCTAACGGGTTCAAGTCCCGAGTACGTCCGGTAGTGGAAAGTACCTAGCTGAGAACAAGGGTGTCCATCGTGAGGTGGAATCTGAAGGAAGTTTAAAGCAAATCTCTGGTCCGACGAACAGAAATCACATAAGAGGTGACATCTGAGGATAAGGCTGCGAAAGAAGCTAAAGTCCCATAACTACCGCAACAATCCGATGGCGTAAATGTGGCGGATAGATGGAGAGGAAGAGGTTGTCCCTAACTGGGGAGGGCTCACATATCTGCCCCAAACGCTCATAGTGATATGAGTTTGGAAGGTGAGTAGTCAGCCGAAGCCATAGTAGTGATGACGCAAGGTGAAAGCTTTGAAGAGCGAATGGCTGAACAACTTTATTGTTAGGGAATCTCGATTGAAAGAGGAAAGAGACCACTGGCAAAGAGCGTAAAAGTGGATGCCGACTTTACGAGAAAGAAAGGAATAATACCTATATATATTGAAAAATTAATGAGTCAAATCTTAGACAAAGAAAACCTTAAAAAAGCGATCAAACGGGTCAAAAAGAATAAAGGAGCCCCAGGCGTAGACGGTATGACAATTGAGGAGCTTGTTCGATACTTCGCAGAACATTCTGAGGAAATTAGACATCAACTTCTCAGCCGTACGTATCTCCCTCAACCAGTTATGCGAGTGGAGATACCAAAGTCCAATGGAGACAAACGATTACTACGGATACCAACAGTGATTGACCGAGCTATTCAACAAGCTATTACCCAACAATTCAGCCCCATTTATGAAGAGATATTTCACTCAACTAGCTATGGGGTTCGTCTGCATAAAAACGCGGAGATGGCAATTCGCCAAGCCTTGACGAATATAAATGATGGATGTCAATGGATTTTCGATATTGATTTAGAGGGAATCTTTGACACGGTTCATCACAATCACTTGATGACCTTGATAGCAAAAACAATCAAGGATGGAGACGTGATATTTTTAGTCAGAAAATACTTAGTGAGTGGGATACAGATGGACGGTGGCTTTAAAGAGTCGATTATAGGGCCAAAAAAGGTGGCAACCTATCTTCATTATTGAGTAACATTATGTTGAACCAATTGGATCGTGTGTTGGAAGAGCGGGGGGGATTTGGTCGTTATGCGAATGATTGCCTTATCTTTGTCAAAAGTGGCATGTCAGTTAGGTGACTCCTGCGAAATATGACGACCTTTATTGAAAGGAAGCTAGGATTGGTCGTGAATTGGGCAAAATCTAAGGTGACAAGACCTACTCATCCAGACTTTAAATTCTTAGGAAATAGCCTCTTTGACGGTTTTGGTAATGTAGACATGGCGAGACCTCATCAGGTCTCGGTAGCTAGTTTTAAGTATAAGTTGAAACAGTTAACACGACAAAACTTGAGTGTTAGCACAGCGTATCGTATCGGAAAGATCAATCAGATAATCAAAGATTGGGTAATTGGGGGAAGGTAAAATGAATATATCCTACTGTCGAACATCAGTGCACCGTAAAAATAAGATTAGCTTAGGTACTCAACAACGTAAAGTTCTGGAAATGACAAATAGGTTAGAGGAACCAGTTCCGTTATTTTATTTAGACCAGGCTTTTTCAGGTGCGAATGTGTGTCGACCAGCATTTCAATCATTGCAGGAAGCAATCAAAACTTCTACAGAACCTCGCAAGCTGTACGTCTATCGTTACGACCGTCTATTTAGAGATGTGCGCTTAGCGATCGAATTTTTGTCTCTTTGTCACAGCCATGGTGTCCAGATTGTGTCGATCATGGAGCCGTTGCCGGAATCAGTGAGGGGGTCTCCCCATCTGGAATCGCTTTTTGTGACGATCCTATTTTCAATGGCAGAATTTAGTCGCAGTGCCTTAATTGAGAATCAGCGAATCGCGTTGAACCGAAAAGTGGCTCAAAAGGAGTATCTATCCGCCAGGGTACCGTATGGTTATCGATGGGAAACGAATCAGCCTATTATAGTAGAGGACGAAGCGAAGATTATTAAGAAACTATTTCAATGGTATACCAGTGGCGAATATGGCTTTGGGCGCCTCACATCAAAATTAACAGATATGGGAATAGTGAAGAGAGACAAGCCTTTTTCCGTCAATAGTGTTAGGGGCATTTTAACTAATCCGTTTTATACGGGGATGATTAAGGGGGGCTTACAAGGAAGTTATCACGGGAAACATGTCCCTTTGGTGACAGCGGCACAGTTTGTACATGCTCAAGCGATTCGTAAAAGCAGACACATCACTAAGGGGAAGGAACACCCATTTCCGCTCAGACGAAAAATACGATGCCCTAGTTGCCAACATACGCTAACTTGTGGCACGAGAAATGAGCACAACAGGTATTACTATTGTCCAATATGTAAAAGGTTTAATCTCTCGGCAACGAAGCTTGAACAAGAGGTATTGGCTCTAGTAACTGCCTATTTAATGAAGGAAGACGTGTTCGCCATTCTGGTAAATGAGATGATCGCCCAAGTAGCTGACTTGAACGATAATAAACTAGCAGAACTTCAGCGTATAGTAGCTGATAAGACTCGTTTAATGGATCGATTTGAGCGAGGAGAACTAGCGTTAGAGGCATTTACGGCTCAATTAAAAGCATTAACGGCGAAAGAACAAGGAATTCAAAGACTAAGCTGGAGTAATGAGAAGGAATTGCAGTTAGGTAAGTTATTAGAATTGAGAGACTTGAAAGTCACCTCACTTATTTTTGATAAAATTAACCAAATTGATCTAACAAACAATAAGAAATTGAAGGGGGTTAAGATAGATGGATTGCCAACAAGTATCAAGCCCGACACAAACAGTGGCGATTAAACGCGCGGCTCTTTATATTCGGGTCTCAACTGCGGAACAGGCAGAACATGGCTATAGCTTACACGCACAAGAACAGGTTCTCCGTGAGTACTGTCTAAAACATGACTATCAGGTCGTGAAAGTATACGCCGACGAGGGCATAAGTGGCAAACGGACCGAAAATCGTCCCGGGTATCAACAATTGATGAAAGATGCGCAGTCAGGCCTATATGATGAGCTGTTTGTTTGGAAGCTGACACGATTAGGCAGAAACATGCGGGACGTCCTAAACACGACGGAAACGCTATTTAAGCATGGTGTCGGGTTTCACTCGATCTCAGAGAACTTTGATGTGACGACAAGTACTGGTCGACTGATGTTGCAGTTACTAGGAAGTTTTGGTGAATTTGAGCGGAATCAAATTTCTGAAAACGTTCAGTTGGGGATGAAATCGTTAGTCAAAGACAAGAAACGATATGCGGGTGGACGCCGTCTTGGCTATGTCGCAGGAGTTGACGAAAATGGGATGAAGCAGCTCATCATTGAGCCCAATGAAGCCAGTATAGTCAAACAGATATTTTGCCAGTACGTTCAAGGGAAAGGGTACCGGGCGATAGCAAACCAGCTGAATAATCAAGGGCGACTAACTGTAAAAGGCAATTCATTTTCAACCAACGCAGTTAAGGATATCCTAAATAATCAAGTCTATGGCGGTTACCTCTTGTACGCGAAATATCAAAATTGGGAGGAGAAACGACGAAAGGGAAAGAATCCAACCCCGATTTTAGTCAAGGGAACCCATGAGCCTATTGTATCAGAAGAGTTGTTTGAACAGGTTCAACGGCGTTTACTTACCGAAAACAAACAGCCAACTTGGAACCATCAGGGAGAAAACCTACTGACAGGTTTATTACGTTGCCCAGAATGCGGGGGAGCTATGGCAGCAAGCAATACCACCAACACCTTGAAAGATGGCACCAAGAAAAAAATTCGTTACTACTCATGTGCCACCTTCCGAAACAAAGGAGCCAGTGTCTGTCATGCCAATTCCATTCAGGCAAAGGTCGCTGAGGCGTTTGTGGCAGACCGTTTGAAAGAAATCATTCAGATACCGGAGATAGTGGAGCAACTTGTAAAAGAATTGAACAAAGAAAAAGTTCGCCAAGTTACCCCATTAGAACAAGAATTAGCCGTCAATCAAGTGGAACAAACCTCGTTAGAGGAAAAACTAACAAGATTTCGTCAAGTACTAGACGTGACACCTGAAATGATAGAAGATATCCAGCCGAGAATTAACTCCCTGATAAAGCAACAAAATGAGCTGAAAAGTCGTAGCTATGAGATTCTATCCATTCTTGATCATCAAGATATTAAAGTACATGTAAAGGATGTTAAGAAATTGGTCAAGGCATTGGATGAGCTACTAGAAGGACGTGAAAAAGCTAAAACAAAAGCGATCTACCGTACCTTTGTTAAAGAAATTACGTTTGATGTACAAGATAAAACGCACTTACAAATGACGATGTATTTTGACGAGGGGATTATTAATCAGTTGAACGAACATTACCGAGAGGTCGTATCCAGTAAAATGGATGCGGCCCTTTTTGATTATACTGGTAGCCTGTTACTAACGATTTAACCGCTATGAATACGTGGTAGAGCATAACACTCACCCTAGCGATTATAAAACGCTAGGGTGAGTGTTACGGAGTAGTGTAACAGCGGAGATGATTAAAAATAAAGTAATAATCGTAATAAGTAGATCTGAGAATGAATTTCTGCTATAATTTATGAAATAGAAGATAGGTGAATGAAATGTCAAACAAGAAAACTATAAGAAAAAATAGCTTGAACAAATATATTTTAAAGTCTTCGGAAGAAATTGGTTCCTTGTATGAGGAAAATAATCCCTTTGTAGATTTAATTATTACCTCTCCACCATACTTTGATGCAAAAAAATATACTGATAGCCACTTAGAAATCGGAGTTAATCAAACTTATAAAGAATATCTAGACAGTTTAAAGAGAACGTTTGAAGGATTGTATGCTATATCTAAGGAAAGTGCGTCATTGTATCTAAATATTGATACGTTAAAAAGGAATGGGAAAGTTTTAAGACTTAACGATGATGTTGCTAGAGTATTAGAGGAAATAGGATGGATACATCAAGATACAATAATATGGGATAAGGTGAAAACTTTACCATATGCTCGAAAAGGGCAGTCAAGAAATGTATTTGAGTATATACTTTATTTCACGAAAGATAAAAAAGATTACACTTATAACGATGAAATAATAAAAAGTATAAAACCCATGCATTGGTGGTTTAAACATCCTGAGAAATATAGCCCCAAAGGCGTGTCCCCTTCAAATATTTGGAGTTTCTCGATCCCTCCTCAAGGGAGTTGGGGGTCTCAAGTAAAGGACGAAAGTAAAGTTTTAAAACACGCGTGTCCTTTCCCACCAGAAATGTTAGCACGGATTATTTTACTATCCTCAAATAAAGGAGATATTGTTGTGGATCCTTACGCAGGAACAGGGATTTCATTAGAAGTTGCGAAAAGGCTAGATCGCAATTTTTTAGGATTTGATATATCTAGTGAATCTGAAGAGATATTTTACAAAGCTACTAGCTCTTTTGTTGAAAAGAGGTGGGATAACATTGTCAGTTATTATAAGTATCAATCGCTTATAAAACCTATATATTACCGGAATATTATTTTATTAAGAGTGCTTAAATATGTAAAGATACTAAATAAGGAAATTGAAAAGAACAATTCATTGGATGACCTTAATGTAGAATACTTATGTATTGACAAAGTTGATATAAATTTTAATCATGAAAAACGCACAGATAAATATGCAAAAGTAGAACTCTGTTACATCTCAAAGAATGAGCAAAGCAAAATACTGCTTAGCAGTTTAATCAAAATAATCCAACAATCAAAACTTAAAAAATTTGGTTTAGAAGTTGTGATTACTGTAAAAAGTTTTGGGTATGAAAAGTTTGATAAAAGCTATTACTTCTATCGAGAGCAGGGGCAAGAATTTGAATTTGTAGAAACTAATATGTTAGAACCGAAGAAGGGACGTATTAATGTTTTTAGTTGTTTCAAACTAAAAAAAGAAGAACTAAATTTAATATGGGAAGATACAGTAGATGAAGATATAAAAGAAAATTATACTAAAAAGTTAGACAATTTGGATAGATAGCTGATAGAGTAAGGGTTAAATGCTATAATAGAATAAAACCGTTCTTATTATAGGAGGAGAAACAATGGGAGTACTAGAGTTAACCCAAATAAAAAACCGCTTAATTCAGGAATATTCACAGTTTTTTCCGGATTTAGATACTAAAGATATTAAAGATGCTTCTTTGTCTAAGTCATTAGCAGCATACGCAATTTGTGTCTTATTTCCAGAATCAAATAGGGATATTGTTATAGACAATTTAGTTGATGGATCAGACGATAATGGTATTGATTTAATATATTATGATTCGAATACAAATAAGCTATGCTTTGTTCAATCTAAATACAACCATAAAGGAAATTCTGAACCAAGCTTAGGAGATATAAAAAAGTTTTTAAGTGGGATACAGGATCTACTTTCCATGAAATTTGATAAATTTAATGATAATGTTAATAAAAGAAAAGACGAAATAATTTCTATACTTAATACTGATGGTTTAAAATACAAGGCGGTTCTTGTTTATACTGCCACTAATTTATCCAAACACTCTTTAACAGAGTTTAATGAATTTAAGGCTTCTCAAAATAATGCAAATGAAGTAGCAGATTTTGAGATAATAAATCAAAAAAGGTTGCACAACTCATTGAGGGCTGAATCTCAGCGTATTGATTTAGATATTCCGCTAACTTATTGGGGAAAGTATAATATTGATAATCAGGATAATAAAACTAATCAAGCATATTATGGACAGGTTTTTGCTGAAACACTGTGTGAATGGTGGGATGAGTATGGTGATAGTTTGAGTACTTTAAATATTCGGAAATTATTGGGCGAGACTGATATTAATACTGAGATGAGAGATACAATTGAAATTGAGCCTGAAAATTTTTGGTATTTTAATAATGGAATTACATTAGTTTGTGATGAAGTAGCGAAAAAATCAATGTTCGGAGCTAGTTACGAAGCGGGAGTTTTTGCTTGTAAAAATATAAGTATAGTGAATGGTGCACAAACTTTAGGAACCATTGGAAGATATGGTGTAGAAAGTGAGGCCAATAGGGAAAAATTAAAATTAGTAAAGGTGCAGCTTAGAATTATTTCTACGTATTCAGAAAGTGAAGAAGAGGAAGTTTTCTATGATGAAGCTTTTTTGAAGAAAGTAACTAAAACAAATAATAGACAGAATCAAATAACACCTAGAGATTTTCTCGCACAAGAGCCGACTCAGAGAAGGATAGAAAGCCAATTAGCGATTGAAGGTATAACCTATCATTTAATGAGGGAGGAGCATGAACTGGAAACAGAGTCTAGTTTTACTGTTCGCGAAGCAACTAGAGCGTTATCATTTGCTAAAGATATTGAATCTACGTTTTTAGCAAAAACTAATATTACTAACATTTATTCTGACTTGAACCACTTAAGGTATAAAAAAATTTTTAACGATTCAGTAACTGGAATTTATGTGTGGAATTGTATATTGATTCAAAGAGAAATAAACAAGCAAATGACTAGTATAACTATAAGTCTTACTTCAGATAAAGAGAAATCTATTCTTACGTATTCTAAAGAAGTAGTTAGTAAGATAGTGTTTGATGATATAAGAATTGATAAAATTTCAGATTCAATGATACTAGATGAAAATCAAATTTTAAATTTTTCTATAGAAAAAAGAACAAGAAAAATAGTCAATAAGTTATTAGAGAGTAGTCTGTTTATTAATACTGACAAAGACATTCCAACAGTCATGAAGAACAATACTTTTATAAAAAAATTATACCAAAGTATCGAAGAGAAGCTGGATATTGGACTTATTAAAGTTGAAGAGTTTGATATCCTTACATTGGACAAACTAAGTGTTTTAGAAAGAAAAATATTTGAAGAATTTTCTCAGAAGATAATATCTAATGAGTACGCATATAGTTTTCTTAAGACGTTCTTAACAGATTTCTATGATTCTTCAGATCACAGTACAGGGTATCAATCGAATATTCATATATATAGTAATAGTACTGATGAGTCTTTAGCAGTTAATAAGTTCTTATTTAGAATAGCTTTTTATAAACAGATGATAATTTCTTTTGACTACAACAGGTTTCATCATTATCGAAGCTTATATTTACAAGACAAAGACGTAGAAAAACTAATTATTGATAAAACTAATAATACATTAAAATTGATAGTTAATTCTCAAGAAGATTTAGATAATGCACAAAAGTTGTTTAGTGTATTAAAAAAACATAAATTTTAATTTAATTGGATATGGTGAAAAATAAAATAGATGTTTGATAAGTTATATAGATAGCATTTATGTATCGAATTGATTATCATAAAAAAACCATTCATTTGTGACATGCGCATGTAGTTTATAAGTTCAATATAAGTTTGGTTGATCTCAAAATAATATTCAATAACAAGTAAAACTAATCATATTCTATAATAAGTTTATGGTTAGTTTTTTGAAGAGGAACGATTACGTGCAAACATATAAATTGAAAACTTCATCCAAAAATGTACTTAGAAATGAATCATTAATTTAATGTATATACATTCTAAAAAAAATCAAACATACGGCTTCATTTTATTAACAGCCTAATCGTCAGCGAAGAGTGATTGTCAGCGATTTTCCAGCTGATGATTAACGAAAGATGACGATTATTAAATAGAAACCATATATTTTAGAAATCGTAAAAATATTTATTAGTTCAGTACTGAGATTGTATAAAAATAAAGGAGTTTAAAATGAACGGTTTTTTGAAATATATTATAGTTGTACTCGAGAAAGAAAAAGTCACAAAAGTAAACAGTTTTTATGATTATTTGTGTAGAATAGAATATATTAATAGTACTCTTATAAGATTTCCTACAAGTATTGATGGACAATTTTGTAATAATGAATTACCTTATGATATAACATACTTAACAATTGATGAGTTAGTAGGCCAAGAAACTGCTTTTTCAAAAAATACAATCATATTTATAGAAGGTTATAGTAGGTTGATCTCCAAAGATACAATAAAGGAAAGAAAATTAAAAGAAATTAAAAATATAAACGAATTGAAAAAGTTAGTTAAGAATATAGAAGATTTTTTCTTTCCATTACAAATTACAGAAAAAGATATTAATAAATTATGTTGCAAGAGTGAGATTGATAGGCTAGTAGAAAATAAAAAAATCGAATATAGAAAAAAGTTAGAAGATACTATCTACAAGTGTTTGAAGTTAAATCATCCAACAGTAGTATTTGATGAAACAATTTTTTGTGCAGTAAAAAAGAGTAGTGAGAGCAAAATTTTTTTTGGAGATGAAAACCAGCAAACTAGTTTAGTCAATGATGTACTAAATTCATTATCGCTAAAATATGATACGTCAAAAGAGGACACTAAGTATAGTATAGAATTACCCAACAATCGAATTATTGATCCCATGATGTATGTTATTAACAAAAGAGAAGGACTGTATGATTATAACGTTCGAAGCATATTAGATGGATATGCTGAATTTAGTGAGTATAAATCTAGAGAAAGGCAGATTAATAATTTAATACCTCAAATTATTAGAAAGAGTTTTATTAAATTTAAACAAGACGAAATGATTGTATGTATTCCGTCTATTAATAATACTAATGAAATTTTAAATAGCGAACCAAAGCTAAGTAAAGAATTTAAAAAGAAAAATATAAGAACTGTTTTTAAAAATACTAATAATTATGCACAATATGAAATTGCTAATAGTGATGATGATTTATATGAAATTTTAAGATTAGAATTAGATAGATTAAAAGACAAGCAGTTTTTATCATCATTGTTCTTGTGGTATTCAATACCGAGTTATTCTCCGTATGTAAGGACGAATAGTGTAGATATAACAAACATGGAAAAATTAAATTTAGAACTAAAAAATAATTTGAACTCAATCGAAATTGTAGAAGAAAAAATGTCAAAAATTGATATAGAAGTTAAGAAATCTATTGTGCTTTTAGAAAAACTATTTTTTTCAAAAAAAATAAAGAGGATAAAATTTATAACAGAAATACCAATAGAATTTATAAAGTTAAATGAAATACCATTGGTTATGCTAAAAGAAATTAGTAGGGTACCAATAAGAGCGGTGACAAAATCGTTATCTACTGTTAATCAATCAAAAATAATAAAAACAAATATTTGTAAAATTTTATGTATAAGTTTAATAAATCAGAGTGATGATCATATATATCAAAGTACAAAAAAATTAAGTTCAATAAGTCATGATAATAATTGTTATAAATTTGTTGAAGTAGGTTCTTTAGAAGTATTTAAAAAAGTTGTAAATATGGAAAAGCCTGATGTGTTAATAATTTATGGGCATGGTGAGTACATAGAGAGTCGAATGGTTAAGGAGAATACTATAGCTATAGGTGACAAAAAAATAGACAGTCAGGTATTCGACAGCATCGAAAAGAAACCTGATTTTGTGATTTTGGGAGCATGTGAAACTAATGTGGTGTTTGGTCAATCATATTCGCTTGGAAAGAATCTTATTGAGCAAGGAATTACCGCTGTTTTAAGTTCTTACTATAAAGTAAATGCGACATTGACAGCTATATTAATCAAAAAATTTATACTGAAAATTGATAATATTAATAAACAAACAACGATTAGTAGCATTTTTAAAGAGATTACAATAGAAATGTACTTCTATTCTCCTTTGGAATGGTTGAACTTGGAATTTAAACAAGAGGAAAGAATTGTTGAGTTTATAGATAATTATTTAGAAAATAAATTTAATTCGAATCTTATAGCGAGTATAGAGACAATAAGGAAAAGAATGTGGTTACAAATCGAGGGGGAATTTCATCTAAAAGCTGATATAAAAAAAATACTTAAATGTAAAAATGCGAGTAATATAAATAATTCATTATCTTTAATGGGATTTCCAGAAAATATAATATTAAGCCCAAAATAAAATCTTTACTTGATTTCTGATAAATTTAGTTTTTAGAATAATTAACCTCATTCATTTATGATGTGCACAGCCTAGGATTATCCTAAAAAAACCTCATCTACTTGCGATAAGCACATGCGTATCATAAGTAATGAGATTTTTCTTTCAGAGTGGCGGTATGATGGGTTTGATAGAAGACACTATGTTTTCTTGAAGATAAAGTTAATAGAAAAAAGGGCTAAACCTTAACACTTCAAGGTTTAGCCCTTTTAGGATTGCGGAAGGCATAAAAGAAATATCCTCTCTTTCTAATAGACCTAGGCCCATTTATAACTTGTTAGTAGTTCTATTCCTTCTTCTTTGCACAGGCCAGACATAACATCAGGAAAGTTAGGACTTTTAGAAAAGACTTCTTCGCTACCAATCATGATATTAGATCCGGCAATTTCAGCTAGCTCTGAATGACTCACACTATATCTCATTTTACCTAATCGAGACCAAACCATTGCGCCAGAACACATACAACATGGTTCACAACTAGTATAGAGGGTATAGTCAGATAAATCAGTCACGTTATTTTCGCGACAAAAGTCTCTGATTAACCCTAGTTCAGCGTGGTTAGTGGGGTCAGTATGAGTGTGAATTTGATTATTTCCTTCTTTCACAATGCGGTTAAACTTAACTAGAATGGTACCAAAGGGTTTGTTCCTAATGTTGCCAAAGCTATATGGATCGGGGGATCGCGTATTATCAGATTCGAGTTGGTTAAACTTGATAGTGAGAAATTATCTGTCCTCAAAAATTACATTTAATTCTATTTTGTAAAAGCGATTAATAATAGTTTAAGACGTATTTGTCTATTTTTATGGGGATAACTTTGTAATATCATCAAAAATATTGTTTATGTTTTGTATTTAACGTATAATAAAAAGGCGGTTGAGAACTGAGGAGGGATTAAGATGAGTCAAATTAAATTAACACCAGCAGAGTTAGTAGCGTCCGCTGCGAAGTATAAACAGGGGTCTCAAAACATTACTGAAACACTTCAAATGTTAACTCGAGAACAGGAAACAATTCGTAGTAATTGGGATGGGGCAGCGTTTAGAAGTTTTGACGATCAGTTCCAAGCCTTAACGCCGAAGATTCAAGAATTTTCGCAATTACTTGAAGATATTGACATGCAATTGAAAAAAGTGGCAGAAATTGTCGAACAAACGGACCGGGATATTGCATCACAGATCAACGGATAGAAGTAGAAAAAGGAAAGAGATTTCCTTTTTTTATTTATAAAAATATAAGCAATATACAAATTAGTTTATCTTTTACTGTAGGATACGTGTTAAGTTTCTGATGTAAACATAGTGAGATACATCCTAGGATGAACAGGTAAACAGGTGTTTACTATTAAAACAGTGGCGAGAAATTGAAAAAGAGTAATAATAACGATGATTGGTGTCATTTTAACAAGTTCTATAGGTATCACAAGCGTCTTTAGATATTAATAGTATTATGTAAAAGTGGTTCTTATTTCTTGCAGGAGGGGTGAACAGATGAGGAAAAAGTATATGTTAGTGGTAGTAGTTATATTATTGTTTATTATAGGAGGATTAGTCATGAGGTTTAAGAAAAATGATACTATATCAATTGAACAACAGAACAATATAGTTAAAAGGATAGCAAGAAGCTATGAAAATATTGATGAAATAAATTTTTTAAAGTTTTATCAGAATAAAAAAACAGGAAGTTATGGAATTAATTTTATTTTAAATAATGACAAAACATTGAGTAGTGGAATTTCTTTTAGAATGTATGATGATTTAAATAAAAGTGAAGGGTTTGTAGGACTAAATCCTGTTTCTGTTTTTGGAGAATCTAATCCTAATAATAATCCAAGTGACCTAGAGATCGACATAAGCCAAATAAAAATAGTCTATTTGAAGGAGTCACGGTAGATGAATGACGAGCAGTTATCCTTTCTAGCAGAGCAATCTTATTGGGTAGAAAAAGGGCGAGATGATACACCTTATGTACCAAAAAAGAACGAAATTTACTACTATAATCCAGATAATCCTGAATTAGGTCAATTTAAAGTTTTGGAAATTCACGATAATAAAGATAGTAACGGAATGCAATCAATGGCGGTTTCACCTATAAAAGATGGAAAAGTAGATACATCTAATGTTGTTATCGCATATGCAGGAACGAATTTTGATGACAGATTAGATAGAAATACAGACCTTTCAACTATTGGTGGCGGAAATGATTGGATAAACACTAATGGATGGTGGGAAAGTCCTAATAAAGTTCCTTCCCAAACAGTCTCTGCCAAAGATTTTGCTATTAAAATTAAAAATGAATATCCAAACTCGACAATTACTACCACCGGTCATTCACTTGGTGAGTTTTTAGCCATGTATATTGCTGCTGAAAACAAGTGGAAAAACGTTGGTTTTAATGGGCCAGACGCTTATGGAATATTAAGTAAAGGAGCAAAAGAATGGATTAAAAAAAATCCGGGATGGTTAACTAATTATCGTAATCGTGGGGACGGAATAGGAAATTTAATGGGCAATGGAACTGGAGCGGAAGTTTTGATTAGTTTGAATATGGGATTTAAGCCTGATCCTTTACTATTTCATAATTTATCTACATGGAAATTTGAGAACGGCAATCTCATCATTCCTAAAAATGATTACAATAAGACCGCACATAGACAAATGGCAGAACGTGAGTTAAGAAATCAGTTTATATTAAGTCTTGCAAGTTTGAGTCTTTTAGAAAAGAAATTCAAAGCTAGTGGCGGAGGTATTTCAAAAAATGAACGTATATATTTGGATGATAGCCAAGCTCTAGCGGTTGTTCAGTTGCTTTCATCCGAATTCGACCTAGTAATGACGAATACTATAAAAATATATAAAGATGGAATCAGAGAATTAGAAGAATTATGGGAAACGATTAAGAGTAAAGCATTTAATGATACGTCGGAGTTAAGTTATCAGGAAGTGATGGATGCTTTAGAATCAGTCGGATGTAATAAAAATAGTATGGTAACTATTCCTAGTGAGGAATTTCAAAAGAAGATAGAAAAAGCTAATAAAATGGGTGACAAGTTGAAAAAATTAGCGTTGGAAATAAAATCGACGATTGCAGATATGGTTCAAAAAGATGAAGAACTCTCACGGCAATTCAACTAAAGGGTGGTATTAATGGATCAGGAAGAAGAATTATTAAGAGAACATAAACTTCGCAGACAAGAATTGGAAAATCAAGAAGATGACATTAAAGATTTAGAACGTACAACTCAGCAAATTGCATCAGAAGCTTATTCTGAATTACGCTTTACACTTAGCGATATTTCAGAAAGTGTCGATTCATTAAATGAAGCACGTATAGAATTAGCGCATTTAGAAGAAGATGTATTAGACCAACTTTCTTATGAGAAGAAAAAAGTACAAGAACAAAAAGATGATAATGAAGATTATTACCGAAGAGAGTTAAAGAAGCTAAGAGAGGCGGATTGATTTGTCAGAAGCACTAGAAAAAATAATGAAGCAGTACAGAAAAAATGTACAGAAGACAAAGGTAAAAGCAGTAGGTAGGTCAGGTAATGAGAGTAAGGAAACAAAAAAATCTAAAGTGAAAAAATCAGGTAAAACAGAGTTGAAATCTGCGAAATCATCTATCAAAACTGCTACAAGTGGTTTAGGTGAATCTGTTAAAGGTCAGTTTGGAGATAAGGTTGTTGAAGTACTTGATAATCAGACAAAATTATTAGATGATTTTTAAGATAAGGGATCAAACTCTTACGGGCATGCTTTATCAATAAGTCATAGGAACTGGGTAATATAGAGAAAATATTAGTAAATATTTCATTTAAGGATGGATATCGCAAAGAACAAGGTATTTTTTACATTTTTACAGTATTATCTAGCTAGACTTTATTATTGGTTTTATCCAAAAAAGAAGCAGTTCTTTATGAAAAGATAGCTGAATTAGGCGCTATGGGAGCACCGAGGAGGTATAAAGATCGATTCAACTCATCTTGATAAAATGATGGATGCGATAGATGTGATTCTGTACAAGCGAGCATTTTATTGAAAAGGTTACGTTAGACAAGAAAGAAACTGGCTTAAATTCCATCTGTTTTTTAGTGACGATGTTTTGAAAAAATATGACAATACGGAGCTATTGCAAGCGTACAATGGCTCTTTTTCTTTTTTTTGATAGACAAAATGTATTAGGCAAAGGGGGATATGTTATAATGACTAGAAGAAAATGTTTGAAGAAGTGGTTTGGATGGAGTTTGTAAAAGTAACTGAGTTAAAACAACAATTAAATTCGTTAAGGCCCCGTAATAAAGTTGAAGTGGCGAAATTGAAAGAGATTGATCGAATTGACGAAGTGTATAATAGTAATGCTCTGGAAGGAAATACTATCACGCGTTTTGAGACTAAAATGATCTTATCAGAAGGCATTACTATCTCAGAAAAGTCTTTGAGAGAGTACATAGAGGTGGTTAATCTGAACGAAGCGATTGATTTTGTTGAAGAGCTAGTAAGCTCTAAGCATCACTTAAGTGAGCGCTTGATCAAAGATATTCACCGTATCGTTTACGATAAATTAGCAATGGATAAATCCAATGTTGGTTAATATAGGCGAATTCCTGTTGAGTACGCAGCACTCTTACATGAGAAATTTGTAACTATCCATCCATTTATTGATGGGGATGGTCGAACGGCAAGATTATTGATGAATTTCGCTTTAACGAGGAATGGTTATCCTCCAATAATAGTTAAAGCAGACCCAACCGCCCGGTTAAAGTACAATCGAACATTGGAGGCAGCTCAGGTAGATCGAAACATTGTCCCATTTACAGATTTTATCACTGAATTGGTTATCGAGAAATTAGAAAAATGATTGCGATTTTAAAAATGGGTGAACGCTTAAGTGAAGAGTAATCCAAAACGAAGAGGCCATTCTGATGTAGTGAAATAGCTTCTTTATTTGTATTGAAAGCAATTGTCATGAGGAATTAACGGCATGTAAGTTAAAAAAAGTAGATTATAGAGATGGCTTAAGTCAAAATGTAAACCAATGTAGGAAACAGAATAGCAAACATTGGATATGTGGGGCTAAATAAAAGTCTATGAAGAAAATTTTCTAGTTATTGAGTCACTCAAGTAAGTAGTGAATTCAATTACTTGCCAAGCGAAATTTTGATGAGATAGCAACTTTTACTAATGGATGTGATAGTTTAGAAGTTAGGGGATAAAGCTACGATTATTTGCTATCTTTCAAGTGTTGTTGTTAGTTCCACTGAATTTTTGAGTGATTATTCAAACCCGCACCATAGTAAAAGAGATTAAAAATAGAATGCAAAATATTATGATTTTGTAATGATAAGATGGATTTTAGTGTGTTTAATGACAAAAAAGATAAAATTTATGTCGAAATACCAAAGTCTGCTAACGGATATAGAATGAAATCAGATTATTTAAACACACAGAGCTGAATTGATAATGAAATAGTGAACCAAATACCTATTACTTTTAAGGAGGACAAGATGAAAATAGAGCGCATGTTGACCATTATAGTGATGTTACTAAATAGGAATCGTTTAACTGCAAATGAATTAGCTGAGAAATTTGAAGTTTCAGTTAGAACGATTTACCGAGATATTGAAACAATTAATCTAGCAGGTATTCCTATCATTTCTCATTCTGGAAATAACGGGGGATTCAGTATTTATGAGAATTATAAATTAACTCATCAAGTATTAACGCTTAATAATTTATCTTCACTCCTCTCTGTCCTCAAGGACATTAATTCTACAGTTGACGACATTGAGTTGGAATCATCTATAGAAAAATTACAAAACATTGTTCCTAAAAATAAAGCGGACTACCTTAACCTGCATTCGGAGCAAATCATCATAGACTTACATCCTTATGGTGATTCTCCTAATCAAAAATCTTTGGTTAAAACGATTAGACAGGCTATCACACACACTCGTTTACTGACCATTAGCTACAGAAATTATGATAACGTCACTAGTGAAAGACAAATAGAGCCTATGTCGCTGGTATTCAAAAATTACACTTGGTATTTATTTTCTTATTGTCTTTTAAAAGAAGAATTTAGAGTGTTTAGAGTTTCCCGTATAAGTGATTATCACATTGGGGAGCAATCATTTGAACGTCGAGAAAAATCCTATCATGAAATTACCGCATTAGAAAATGAACAAACAAAATTGATAACCCTTGTCTTAAAAGTTTCTCCTATCATGAAGTCTCGTGTCGAGGATATTTTTAATGAAGATGATATCGAGATCATAGAAACAGGTGAGATCCTTGTGACAGCGACACTCCCTGAAAAAGAGTGGCTATTCTCTCTCATATTTAGTTTTGGTGAGCATATAGAAGTGTTAGCTCCAAGCGATTTTCGTCACACAATTACTTCTAAACTTAGATTAATGGCTAATAAATACAAATAATAATATTTTCAAAGCTGACACACTGTTGTCAAACCTCCATGATACTATTGTTTTTGTAAGTGACTTTCACAGTAATTAGGAGGAGTATATGACAAACAATAATAAATTTCCAACAGCAAAACTTATTTCGGTTAATAGTGTGGAACTAGAAATTTTTGAGGCAGGGCAAGAAAATGGAGGTAAACCGATCATTCTCTGTCACGGATGGCCTGAACATGCCTATTCTTGGAGACATCAAGTAGCTCCTCTAGTAGATGCAGGATATCACGTTATTATTCCAAACCAACGAGGGTATGGTGACTCTTCTTGTCCAAAAGAAGTGACAAACTATGACATTGAACATTTAACAGGTGACCTTGTTGCTCTGTTGGATTATTATCAATATAAAGATGCCATTTTTATGGGGCATGACTGGGGAGCAAGTGTTGTTTGGAGTATGGCTTTGCTACATCCAGAACGTGTTAGCAAAATGATTAATTTGTGCTTACCTTATCAAGTGCGTGGAGATAGACCTTGGATTGATTTTATGGAAGAATTCTTGGGAGAGGATTACTATTTTGTTCACTTTAACAAACAACCAGGTGTAGCAGATGCCATATTAGACCAAAATATCTCTCGATTTTTTAAGAACTTATATCGAAAAAATACACCTGTCCAAGCTTCTGGTGAAGGAATGGAAATGATTAATCTAGCTAAAGCAACGAAACCTTTAGGCGAACCTGCGATGAGTGATGAGGATCTTTCTGTTTATATCTCAGGATTCCAAAAAAATGGTTTTACGCCAAGTATTAATTGGTATAGAAATCTAAATCATAATTGGCATTTATTAGGTGAAGTATCTCCGATAGTTTCTCAGAAAACATTGATGGTTTATGGTGAAAAAGATGTCATTCCGCCACTTCCTAATATAAAAGATTTTGTACCCAATATAGAGGTTAAAACTTTGGATTCTGGTCATTGGATTCAAGAAGAAAAACCGGAAGAGCTTAATCAAATGATTTTGAAATGGCTGGAAAAATGAGTGAAGTAATCTATTTTAACAATAAAAAAGATTTTATTAAGTGGTTAGAAGTTAATCATCAAAGAACTAGTGAGATTTGGTTAGGATTCTTTAAGAAAAAGACTAATAAAGAGAGTCTTACTTGGTCTGAATCTGTCGATTGTGCTTTGTTGTTTGGTTGGATTGACGGAATACGAAAAAAAGTTGATGAAGACCGTTATAAAATTCGTTATACGCCGCGTAAGTTTAATAGTGTGTGGAGTAAAGTTAATGTCGAAAAGGTCAATAAATTGATGGAGTTGAATCAAATGAGGTCTGAAGGATTAAACGTTTTTAATCAAAGAAAGGATAGAACAGGATATTCTTCGGATAATAGGCATGCTAAATTAACGAAAGCGTATGAGAGTAGGATTAAAAAAAATTTACGTTCTTGGGACTTTTTTAATCAGCTCCCTCCTTCTTATAAGAGAGATTCTATTTGGTGGATAATGAGTGCTAAAAAAGAAGAAACTAGGCTAAGAAGATTGGATCGATTAGTAGCTTCTTGGGAAGAAGAAGAAATGTTCAGACCTTAGACTATTATGACTATACATAAATAAACTATATGAATTTTAGAAATTGAGATAATTTATATTTGATGTTATGGTAAACTCATAATTTAGAATTGTTAACTGATGATAAAGAAAAAACTCGCAAATTAACCATAAATCTGAGTGCGATATACTACTTATGACATGCGTATCACAAGTAATGAGGTTTTTCTTTCAGAGTGGCGGTATGATGGGTTTGATAGAAGACACTATGTTTTCTTGAAGATAAAGTTAATAGAAAAAAGGGCTAAACCTTAACACTTCAAGGTTTAGCCCTTTTAGGATTGCGGAAGGCATAAAAGAAATATCCTCTCTTTCTAATAGACCTAGGCCCATTTATAACTTGTTAGTAGTTCTATTCCTTCTTCTTTGCACAGGCCAGACATAACATCAGGAAAGTTAGGACTTTTAGAAAAGACTTCTTCGCTACCAATCATGATATTAGATCCGGCAATTTCAGCTAGCTCTGAATGACTCACACTATATCTCATTTTACCTAATCGAGACCAAACCATTGCGCCAGAACACATACAACAGGGTTCGCAACTAGTATAGAGGGTATAGTCAGATAAATCCGTCACGCCACTTTCGCGGCAAAAGTCTCTTATTAACCCTAGTTCAGCGTGGTTAGTGGGATCAGTATGAGTGTGAATTTGATTATTAGCTTCTTTTACAATCTGGCTATCCTTAACTAAAACAGCACCAAAGGGTTCGTTCCCGTTCTTTTTTGCTAATGTCGCCAAAGCTATGGCTCGTTTCATAAACAATTCTTCATTATCCATTCCAAATCCTCCTTATTTTATGTCCACAGTTAGTCGTGCCAAATAATAGATTTCAATTCATTGGTTATATCGAAACACTCTTTTAGTTAAGCCAATTGTTGCTTTATGAGCGCTATTATTTTGAAAAGGCTACGCTTAAGATTAGTAAATTGAGCAATACGATCATTTTCGGTAAAATCCCGAATAAAGGATGAGTGAGTATCGTTTACTTTGTACTCATAACACAAAGTACAATCTAATAGTAGTTTAAAAATGTAGCTGCATATAATAATTCATCAAATTCAACAAGCGTTATTTTTTTCATTAAGTCACCTCATGGTATTGAATACATTATAAAATGGGTGATTAATATAAGCAACTAATAAGTAAACCATATTTTTATCGAGATTCAATCCATCTATTCTTATAATAGTAGAATCATTAACATGTGATGGGAACTTGATAAGCGTTGAGACGGGGGGAGCAAATTATTAATCCCTGATGTATAAAAAAATAAGACGTGGTTGTTTGTATACTTTTAGACTGTTGTTCAATTAAGCTTCAAAGTGTGGCTCAAGGCTTTGAAGCTGTGCATGATTCCTTAATCAATCCATCAGGTATCCTTACATGACCGATAGACAGTTGATATTGCTGAAGCAAGAACAGTAACCCCCTTCATAAACTAACGGCATTGAGAACGAGTCCAGTCAAATAGGAGCCTTCCCAGTGGCTGGCTCCTAGTAAACAATTGGCTCGTATTCCGCTGAATGTTTCCAAAAATAGAACCGTCAGCGTAACAAACTAGAGACACTTTTATTTCACTTCGTGATGTTGGTTTAGAGTATCAAATGATACTTAATATAGTAATAACGGTCATAACCTTTTTTATAACATTCGCTTACCTCGATGCCTTTTATACCCGTAACCTAAGATGACAATCCCAATAACGATTAGGCTAGCTAAAATATACCAAGGGACTCCTGTCTGTTCTACGATCAAGCCTTCATTTAAAGCCCTCGATTCCCTGCCAGTAATGGTAAAGTCTTCCTGCCACGTTTCATTAATACCGCTTATTTCAGACACCGCAAGAATCTCGATGCGATATTTTCCAGCCTTAAGAGCCTTACTTCCTATCAAAATACTGGGGTGAAAGTTACTGTTTGGTGCAACTTCCAACTTATTATTATGTTGCTCGACAATTAATTTTTTATCTTGTTTAGTCGATAGTTTATAAGTGAGCGACAAATCACGAATAATGGTGGAGGTAGGGTTGATGAACCCTGCTGTTAACTCTGATTTGGTCCCGTTATTTGTGACCTTCAATCCATCATAAACTAATTTGGCTGTTATTTGGCTTGTTTTAACATCGATTTTGATCGGTATATTGTATGCAAACTGATTAACGACCCCGGTGGGATTGTCATTACCTTTTGTTTGCTCATAGACATTGATAGCGCCCAATAACTGTCCTGAAAAATCCCCTACTGCAACTGCCAGTTGTAATTCAACGTTACCTGACTCTTTTGCTTTAATAGTATGGAGCTCTTCAACATCAATCTGTTGAGATAATTTTATTTTTTGAGATTTATCGTACTCATGTTGCGTATCATAGCTGATATCACCTAAATCTGTTGTCATTCCATCTAAAACAGATAGATGAAAGGTCTTATCCTCATCGCTGTCGTTAATAATCATTACTTCTATTTGTTGATTTATATCCTGATCTGTCTGGAGATGAAAATATTCTGAGGTACTAGGTAATTGATTTTGTGGTAAAACAGGCATGACATAAAAGGAAGTCTCCTCGTCAGCATTTACTGAGTACGCCATTAAAAGACTGCCTATTGTTAGAATCAGGATACTCATTAGTGATTGTTTAATCGTCATTCTATCCCTCCGATATAAATTTAAGTCCGAAGCGCTTATTTTTTTAATAACTTTTTACTACTAAGAAGTATCAACCAACCCCCTAGTAAAATTAAAAGTATGTTTTCTACTGGTTTTTCATTCGTTTGAGGTAAAGGTTTGGTTTGTTTAGTGGGCATCTCGCTAACTGATTGGCTAGTTGTTTCGTTGTTTTCAACCTCAACAATGGCAGAGCTAACAGCACTTTGCCCTTTAGCCGTGACTGGAACCAGTAAAATGACTAAACACATCATCCCTTTCATAAGTAGTTTGACGGTCAGTGGCTTATATCTCATGATGGTCTCCTTAGTTAGCTATTCCAATTCAGAAAAGCACCATAAACCTTAAGCTTATGGTACTTTTCCTGACAATTAAATTAAACTTTCGGTGTTAATGTCCATATTGCATTGGTTCCATATACGCCTGTTTGTAAATTATCAATATTTCCAATAGTTAATTGAGGATTCAGTGTAATGCCTTTGTTTTGAGCATTTCCCTCCTGGTAACTTACGGAAAATACTTCTTTTTCAGTCGTGTTTGTTAAGTCTACTGGGCCGTTGATGCTTATCGTGTTGTCGTTAGTGGTCGGTTGTAATCGAATGCCTAATTCATTTAATAAAAATCCTTTATTACCAAAGGGACCATCTGATAATTTAACTCTCACTGACCAGTCATTTTTTTCTAATGCACCTGATCGTGTGTCGACAACTGATATTTTTGATAACCCTTTTTCTTTCTCATCAATGAGAGTTGGTTGGTTTTTAGTGTCTAATTTATCGAAGACAATACTTGCATCCATATTCGCTGTTTCAGCGAAACGGACTGTCCCAGCAAATAAAGGACTAACAACTTCAACGATGGCATTTGAATTTATATTATCGTCATTCCCGGTTTTAATCGGTGGCATCACAATAGGGCCTTCTTGCTCATTGCCAAAGGTAAATTCTAGTGGAAGTGTTTCTGTATACGGTTCATGTTCAACTGTAATTGTAATATCGTCACCAGCTGCGTTTTTACCATTTCGTTGATAAGTAAATCGTTTGTCATTTAATTCCGTTAGCTCCAAAGTTGCCGCATAACGCCCTAAAGAGAAGTGAGTTCTCTCTTTGTTACCGTTAATTACGTCAAAGTATCCGAAATCATTTCGCGAGTTACCTTCCGTATCAAAAAACTCATAACGGCCACTTTGGCTATCGTAACGGGCTAACCCAAGATAACCTCGGTTATAATCAGACACATCATTTCCCTGCTGATCTTTAGCCACTGTTCCTTGCCAAAAAGTGGAAGATAATATATCACGTCCATATCTAGTCTTATCGATGACACCAGTACTAGTGGTTAAAGATGGGGGCGCCATTGTAAAGGTTAATTGACCTTCATAAGGAACATGTTCAACGTAAACTTGTCCGCGAGAATTATCTTTTTGAATGCCATCTCGTCGATAAGTGAATTTTTCATGATCAAGTCGAACCATGTCAACCACTGCATTGTAGTTAGCCGATTGTGACATTAAAATTCGTTTCTTGCCGTCTTGTGTAATAAAGAAAACACCTCTATCACCTCTGGTTTCATTCGTGACTTTATCAAAAAATTCATAACGATTGGTTTCAGCATCATATCTGGCTCGACCAATAAACCCACTGTTACTAGCTGTAACATCATTCCCTTGTTCGTCGTAAACAAACGTCCCTTCCCAATTTGTTGCCCCAAGCACCTGATTTGGTTCAAATTCAGTGGCTAAGGCTGTTCTGCTACCTAAAATAATCATTAGAATAGCCATCAAAAAGGTTGTAAATGTCTTCTCTTGTGTTTTCATTTTTTTCCTCCTTATATATCGGTTAATTATTAGTATACACAACGATTATGTACAGCAAATAAATAATGATGAACTGTTGATTAATTATTTATTAATAGGGTATAAACTTAAAATAGACTATTTGATTCGGTTAAAATAAAACGATTTTGAATAAGTTGTATTGATATCATTTTTATCAAATTAGAAAAAACGCATTACTCATGTATCAAAATAGAAAGGTGTCTGTCTATACGCCATAGATAAGATAGACACCTTTCTTCCTTGTGTAACTTCAACGATAGGAGTAGTTTCTCCATGGAATGTCAAAACATCTAATTCTAAGTGAGACCTTATTTCTTGCTTGTAAGCAGTTCATTTCTTATAAATAGGTCATATCAACTGTCTTTAGAAGTAACTTTTTTAGATTAGTATTGTCTTATAATACGTCATTTCACTTACTTAGAAAGGTTGTCAGACGATTTACAATGTTATTTATAGAAGCATCGAGAAAAGGAGAGAAACCATGGAAACAGCAATGAGGAAATTCAAACTGATATATTTGTCACTTATATTTGCAGTTGTAATGGTGATAACATTTACACCCAAAGTTGATGCTGTCGAAAAAGAGGTTTCAAATTGGGGAGACTTTCAATCGGCGCTCATAGAAACAAGTGTGGATAAAATCATCATAATGAAACCTTTCTCAGCAGGCACCGCATTGGGAACTGTGAGTCGAAAATTAACAATCGAAGGAAACAACCATTTAATTGGATTTGGGGCAAGAACCATCACCTTAGCGGCAGGATCTGATGTAGTGGTAAACAATCTCTATTTTACAGGGACCTCAATGCTTTTTAATGGACGGAACGCTAATTTGACCTTTACTGGTAATTTAAAAAGTGATCAAACAAATAATGCTAGGATTGCTAATTTTGACAATCGACAGGAAAGTTCAGTGGTCTTCGATAGAGCAAATGTGGAGTATGACCAAACCTCAAGTACTACACCAGGTGTGATGGCTAAGTTGTTTACAATTACTAACCAGAGTGTCGTTAATTCTGAAACAACGTCATTTTTTGAAACAACGGCTGATGATAGTGTTATTACCATTAACGAAGGGTCGAAAGTAACAACCAATAGCTATAAGAGTGGTAATAATACATCTGGTCAAGTTTGGAAATTTACAAATAAAGCGACAGCGACTATCCAAGGTGAAGGAACGGAATTCAATTCTTCGGGTAACGTCTACACCAGTGGAAATAACGGGGCGTTATTCACGATGGATTCCGATGATTCTCAAATCAATGTTCTGGATGGTGCCAAAATGAATCTATACAGTGAGCGGACGACTGCTCTTGTTATGTATAGTCGTGGGGGCTCATTTAATGTGAAGAATAATGCTGAATTAAAATTTACATCAGACGGAAATTACAATGGATATGGTGGCACCATTCGCTTTAGAATACGTGGACAAAATGAATTTAATGTGGAAAATAAGTCAAAAATTGAAATTGTGAAAACAGGAAAAAATAACAGCAGTCAAACGACTATCCTCCCACCTGCCATTAGGATGTCTGGTGCAGGTAATAAAGTAAATGTTAGCGGTGGTTCAGATTTTATCTTACGAAATGAAGGGAATCTAAGTAGGACATACACTAACCCCGGTTCTGATAGCGCCAACCAAGGCATCCTATTTAATGCTGGGACTGGCAATTCATTTACATTAGCGGGAGAGGACTCTAGTGTGGATATCCAAGCGAATTATGGTGCGGCAATCGATGCTAAGGGGGCTGACTTGGATATAACGGCAGGAAAGGGAACTTACTTCGTCACACGTGGGGCAACCAATAGTCGAACAGCAGCTATCTTTAATGCAGGAGTAATGAATGTGACGATGGATGAGCCCAAATATTTTGATTTTATCAACTACCGTGGCGTGGTTTTTGATAGCGATGCAGGCTCAACCTTCAACTCAACAAACTCAGATTTATCCGTTTGGAACGTCATGGAAAACCTGTCAGGTAATCCCTTGAAATCCTGGACCTTGATTGACTATGCTTTACGCGGGGTTAACTTTTCAACGGTGGTTTCTTCAAGTGACCCAAATTTTGCGACGGAATTTGGGAATATGAATCACTATGGTCGCATTACTGCAAATAATCAAACAGCTCAAGTAGATAAAATTCATATTCCAACTAATGCAGATAAATATGTCTATGCACACGCGATTGTTCCAGAAGGGAAAACAGATGAACTAAGAGACGCCTTTACTGATGAAGTTAACATACGATTAGAAGTTGATAAGGCAGATGGAGCACTTTCTTTTGAAGGAGTTGGAAAAACCATCGGTAAAACGGATGATTCTGATGGTTTGGTCATTTACGATGAACCTGCTGCAGCGGGATGGGTAAAAATTCCAGTACCGAATGATCAATTTATTCAGACGGATGAGACGGTTAAAGTGATGGCGGCTTGGCGAGGAACGGCGGCTGAAAACTCCGGCAAGGTTCATATCAGCACACCAGAGGAGTTGACTAAAGAGATTGTGAAAACAATCAATGTCACGCCACCTCATAAGGTGAAAACACAAACAAAACTTTCTAACGCGACAAAACAAATTAGTGGAACAAGTGATAAAGAAGGGGCGACTGTTTTTTTAAAAGTGAACGGTGAGTGGTTGCATAACGGCGATTCTGAAGTTGTTCAAACAACGGTGAAAGATGGTAATTGGTTAGTCAATCTTCCTGGCTATTTAGAAAAAGAAGCATTATTAGATATTTATATTAAAGACCATACTGAGTTGCCAACAGATATACCTTATGTTTTACCAGCGACTTATACCATGGAGCCAAATAACCAATGGGGAAACCTCAGTGTTAATGTTGAGGGCTACAATACATATGAAGGCTATCATGATGCGATTAAGGAGAGTCGTTTTGATCCCGCACTGCGTTTAATAACGGTGGATGTTTTGCCCGATGCGCCTAAACTAACAAAAACATACAGCTCAACAGGAGGCAGCACGGTTCAAGTGGGAGATACATTAACATACACCTTGACAGTCAAAAATGATAAGCCTGCTACGTTAGTAACAGATTGGAAAAATGTTGTTTTAACAGATCCTTTACCAGAAGGCTTGATTTTTAATAAAGAACAAGCCAATGTGATGATTAATGGACGTGAGATTGATGAGTCAACTTACACCTACGATGAGGTGACCAGAATGCTGACACTTAGGGTGGGAGACTTAGACTCACAAATGTCGGTTGAAGTTAGCTTTGATGTCCAAGTGGACACATCATCAGTGGGCAGACCTATCGTAAATAAAGCAACAGCTATCGGAAATTCACCAAGAGAAAAGGCGTTTGTTGTAGGCCCTGAAAATGTCGACCATGAGAAAGCAACCTATTCTGCCTCAGGTGAAGTCACGACGTCTGACGTTTTTGGTACGGTGAAACTTGTATCTGCTCCAAGTTTGTTTGATTTTGGAACATTGGAATATCACGGTGGAGCTATTGAAAAAAAACAAGCGGAAAATTTAGCGAGTCAAGCGGGATTAGTTGTTTCTGATAGTCGCGCGAATCAATCTCAGTGGACTCTTTCAGTTAAAGTTAAAACGCCCTTGACATCAACTAAGGATAACGTTTTAGGAGAGGCCTTAAGATACAGACGATCCGATTCGGATGAACTAATCTTAAGTGAGTCTGCTCAAGAAATTTTTAAACGCGATGAAGGAGGTGATGCCACAATTAGCGATTCATGGTCTGAAGACGGTAGTGGATTAGGCCTTTATATCTCAGCAAGCGATGCGGTAAATCTAGGTACCTATACTGGTGAGCTAATTTGGTCTTTGGAATCTAGTCCATAGAAGGGAGAAAACGATGAAAAAACTAAAAAAAATCGTTTTAAGTAGTTTATTACTGTTTGCTTTCTCTTTCGCCGTAAGTGGATTGGTAGCCAATGCGACATCTAATGCGGGGGGGAGTGCTTCGGTCGAAGGGAAAATTATCTTTTATGAAGATCGATCACAACCTGAAAAACCGACTGAATCAGTTCAACCACCGTTGCGACTTCCACAAGCAGGTGAAAAATCGGAAGGTTATCAGCAGTTAGGAGTCTGTCTGTTAATTTTATTTGGAGGCTTTCTGGTCATTAAAAAGTGTAAAGAGGTGTTAGCGAATGACTGCTAAGTTATATCGAAGGATGAGCCTAGTTCTTTTCCCCTTTTTTTTACTCTTGCCACAGTATATTGCTCAAGCAGATCAATTGAATGAAGAGGGAAGGGTGACAGTTAAAGGGGCAGGGATCACGATACCGACAGATCCTGAGAAACCGGGTGAACCGGTGAACCCAGGTCCTGGTCCCTCAACAGAAGGTAGCTTAAGAATTGATTTTATCTCAAATTTAAATTTCGGACGAGTAGAGATAACTGATAAAAAAAGACAATTTTTTTCTCAAGCACAGTTATTTCACAGTGATACGAATCCAAGAGGCTATTACATTCAAATTACAGATGAAAGACAACGTGCGGATGGCTGGACCCTTCAAGTCAAGCAAGAGTATCAGTTTAGAAATACGGTAATTGCACATAAGAGCCAACAAGAATTAAAGGGATCTGTCTTATCCTTTGATAATGGTTGGGCCAATTCACTTGGAGCAAGTGTCATGAAAGCACCGACTGTGACTCGAGATACGATTGAATTAAATTCGATTGGTGAATCTTACGAAGTGGCAAAGGCAGAAAATAGGACGGGAATGGGAATTTGGACCATTGAGTTTGGAGCCTCTGAGACTAATGATACACATCAAAAAGTCACATTAAGCCCCTTAAAAGATACGAACAACGAACCTATCCTGGATCCTAATTATCAGAAACAGGCATATAGTAACTCAGCGGTAAGTTTGACAGTGCCAAATGAAACCGCGATTTTCCCAGTAGAATATGAGACGGAGATAACTTGGACATTAGCCAAGTTGCCTTAATAGATAAAAAAATAGGAGGAATTTCACATGAAAATTCAACAAGTATTAACAACAGTGACAATAGCGTCATTAGGATTAGTATTATTAGCACCAAATGCTTTAGCCGCAACAGGTGTCGTAGGAGGTAATTTACCATCCGCTGGAACAGTGACAGTTAAGGAAGGTGAAGCTGGCGGCGGAGAAGACAAAAAAGATCCAGAAGATCCAGATAAAGAGGTTGAAACCGATCCAGGAGAAGTAACAGAAAATCCAGATACTGGCTCACTCATTATCCAAGCCGTTTCCAATTTAAGATTTGGTGAAATTAAAACAGGTGTCACGGCTCAAACGCCTTTTGCAAAACCAACGATGATAAAGCCCGTTGATGATAGTGGTGTGGCGGGAACTGCTGTTGAACGAGGGAATTACATTCAGTGGGCGGATATTCGCGGTGGTGAAACAAACTTTGGTTATACATTGTCGGCTGCATTAACACAACAGTTTGTCAATGATGCCGATGCTGAGTTAACTGCAAGTACGATCTCATTTAATAACGGCATGATGAATTCTTCTGCAACGTATGCTAATTGGGGAAATTTAGATAAAACCGCATTCGTTTTGAGTGAAGAGGGTGGTTCTCAAAATGTCGTAACGGCAGACAAGGATACTAAAAAGGGGAAAGGTGAATATTTTGTTGAATTTGGTCAATCGGCAGCTTGGGATACAGCTAATCATCCCGGGACTGGCGGGCAAGCAAATACAGCAGCGAATTCTGTTCAACTAACTGTTCCTAAAGCAACTGCCTCAACGATGGCAGTCGGTGATTATGAAGGCATTGTTACGTGGACTTTAGCTGCTACATTATAATTAATTGAAGAACCAATTAACGGATATAAGTCGAGTGAACAGCTTATATCCGTTATAAAATAAGTCATTAAAGACGACGTGGAAGGATTTTTTTTATGAAAAAACGTTCAAAAATAACCATATTTTTATTGATTTCATTTGTTTTATTTCCATTACTAGGACATCCTATTTTTGCGGATAATGTAAAGGAAAATCCCGCAGGAGCTGTTGGTTTTACATACAGTATTGACTATCCGAGTAATCAAATCCAAGAAGCTGGATATTTTGATTTGTTGATGACTCCCGATCAGAAACAAACTGTCAAAATAAAGTTGTCTAACCCATCAGCTAAAAAAGTAAAAGTTTTGGTGGGAATCAACGGAGCTAAAACAAATAAAAATGGAGTCGTTGAGTTTGGTGATACAGAGATTAAAAATGATAAATCCTTAAAGTTTGCTTTTGAAGACATTATCAAAGGTCCAAAAGAAGTAAGCTTGGCACCAGGAGAGAGTAAGGATTTAGAGCTAGAGATAACGATGCCCAAAACAGAATTTGATGGCGTGATTCTTGGTGGCATCCGATTAATTCGAGATGATTCAGCGGACCAAAAAGCAGGTATCTCAGGTGCCCAAATTAAGAATAAATATCAATATATTATCGGCATGACACTCCAAGTTAATCAGCATAAAGTCATGCCAGCATTAGAGTTAAATAGCGTCTACGCCGATCAGTTCAATTACCAAAATACGGTCTTTATTAACTTTTCAAATACAAAAGCGGCTATGCTAAGCGATATGTCAATTGAAGTTCAAATAAGTAAACAAGGGGAAGGTAACGTATTATATGAGACGAAGAAAAAGGGGATGCGTCTGGCTCCTAATTCATTTATCGATTTTCCGGTCAGCATGCAAGGAGAACGAATGGTTGCAGGAAATTATAGCGCTCATATCTTAGTTCAAGGCTCTGATGATGTCAGAGAGGAGTGGACCAAGGACTTCGAAATTACCAAAGAAGAAGCGGATAAGTTTAATACTCGCGATGTCGGTCTAGTTGCAGAAAAAGGAATTAATTGGCTTGTGATCACTCTAATCGCAGGTGGTGCGATACTTGGCATTGGTTTAATTTATTGGTTGCTCACCATTATAAAAACGAACCAAAAAAACAATAAAGTGTCAAAAAAAATCTCTAATCGTAGAAAAAAATCAAGGTAAGGAAAAGAGGAAAAGATAGTGGAAGAGCTAGAGCTAGTTTTAATCGGATTAATCGCTGCTTCGATCGTTATGGTCTTCTTCTCTTTCTTATTGTTTTTTCGAAATGTTCAAGTGACAAAAGACATTCAGCGTTTGAACGCTCGATCAACCAGTAGCAGCCGTAGAAAGAAAAAAATACGCCAAACAATTATCAAATTAAAAGGGATAAAGTATTCGAGAGTTAAAAAAGTGATTTTTTTTATGTCCCTATCAGTGATCCTAATGGCAAGTTCATTTGCCTTAAAATCATACATCTCTAGAAGTATGTCAGGTGAGGATGGTGATACCTTGGCACAAGCGTATTATCTGGTTAGAAATTTTGAAGAACAGGTCGAGTTTGCTGCAATAAAAAGTGAGGAAGAAGAGAAAGTCGTCCGTAATATTAATTATTTAGCTACAGCCATGGCAAGTTATGGCGTGTATACTGCCAGCTATTTAAATTCTGAAGAAGGACAGCTCGCATTAAATAAGTATTATGGTGCCATTAAGGAACTAGGTATTAATAATACGGCGATGGCAAATGAGCTTTATGGTAATCAAGTATTGGCGGAGGAAACACGGAAAGATATTAAGCGCATTAAAGCCTATGAAAAAAAAGTAGTTGACTATTATCAAATTGATACCTCTGTTTTAGAAAAAAAGTAGGGGCTCATTATGGGAAAAAAAAGTCGTAAAAAACAATACAAACAAATCTCCAAGGGGAAAAAAAGAGGAAAAAAGTACCTGGTTAAACCCAAAATAATAAATATAAGAAGGTTGATGGCAGCTTTCGTGATATGGTTATTGATTATGGCCGTTATTTTGTCATTTTTTTTCTCTGTAACACGAATAAGAGGGTATGGCATGATTCCTAATTTTAGAGATAAGGACATCGTGCTGTTGAATAAACGTCAGCCAATTAAACGTTTTGATGTTGTCCAATGTGAGCTGGGGAGAGGGAAAAATTTACTTCGTGTTATTGGCTTGCCAGGTGATAAAGTGGCATATAAACATGATGAGTTATTCATTAATGATGAACAAATCGATGAAAAACATTTAATAAGAGAAATTAACGAAGCACGTAAAAATAGTGGTGTTTACACCGAAGATTTCACTAATCAATTATTGGGTGATTCTCTAGTAGTTCCTGTAGGAAGTTACATACTTTTAGGGGATAACCGGAAACATACTAATGATAGTCGTTTATATGGTTACGTCACTTCTGATCAAATAAAAGGAGTTGTTGTCTATCGGTTGTTCCCTTTTGCAAAGGAAAAACATGCATAAGAACAAAATAACGGATTAGGAGGTGGATATATGAATTCGATGGTTTACTTCAATACGGAACTTAGTGAGGTTGAAAAAACTCGCCTATTAGTAAGTTTGAAAAAAGAAGGAATTAAGGATGATGAAATCATTAGCATGGTGTCACTTAATAATCAGGCAAGCATTAATGAATTATTGCAAGTCCTTCAGTACTCAAAAGAGCTTAGAGTCTATGATTATCAATCATTATCCTTAACTATTTTTGAATTTAGCAAGTTGTATACAGTTCTGGAAAAGAATCAAATTGTCTTGCGATTTATAAAGGAGAAGGAGGCGTTTTTAGATATTTTTCAATTAGTCATCGTTCAGGAAAAGTCAGTGTCTTCAAAACGAATGAAAGAATCTGCTAGGGAGGCCAAAAAAAATAATCGGACTTGGGGCCGACCAACAATTGATCAAACCATTCAAAAAAAAATTTACCGGCTCTATCATATTGAAAAGAAACCCATTCGTGAGGTAGCTAGATATTGCAATGTGTCAGTTGGGACCGTGTCTAAGTATATTAAGATGGAGAATTAATAAAGCTTGAGTTAGTTAGGGAATACTCAATTAAACATGAATAGTAACCGCAGGCCCACTCACAAAATCTAGCACCTAGTATGAAGGCTATCTGTCAGTAAAAGTTTGGTTACGAGCAATGTCGATAGTTAATCAATACGTTTCCCTTGAACACTATCTGGTTGCTATGTTCAGATGGCGATGTAATTAAATGTTTTTTTTGTCTGTTTTATGGGGATCAAAAGGTGTGATGTAGGGCATTCTATTTATAGGAACACGCAATTATTTACTCAATAAAAGGAGCGCCAATTGATTAGTGAAACCTGTTATTGCGCCAGAGGAAATGTTTAAATGACGTTAACTAAACGAGATGTCAGCTAGTGTCAATTAGGTGGAGAAAGCAAAAAGCAATAGTCTCACCTCGAATGGTGAGCCATTGCTTTTTGCATAAGTCAGTAATCTAATTAACTTCTCAACCCGCGGCCCTTTTCAATTAAGTACCAACAAACGGCGTAGAGCACAACGATGAACAGAATTAAAATGGAAATAGATAGGAAAATTGGCACATCAATGACCCCAAGAAAGCCGTAACGGAAACCTGAAATCATATAGACAATCGGGTTGACTTTTGAAATAGCCTGCCAAATTGGCGGCAACATAGAGATGGAATAAAAGACCCCACCCAAATACGTTAAAGGCTGTAAGACAAAAGTTGGGACGATCGAGACATCATCAAAAGACTGAGCAAAAATCCCATTTAACAAGCCTGCTAATGAGAACAAAATAGCTGTCATTAGAAGCGTGATAATCACAAACAGCCATGAATGAACAAATAGTGGCACAAAGAAAAGAGAAATAATGGTCACAAGAGCTCCCACTAGGATACTTCGACCAAGACCGCCTATGACAAATCCCCAAATAATAACATGAGTGGGCACTGGTGCAATTAACAGTTCTTCAATATTTTTCTGAAATTTCTGTGAGAAAAAGGAAGAGGCCACATTGGAATAAGCGCTAGTAATAACAGACATCATAATAAGACCGGGCACAATAAATTCCATATAAGAGAAGCCGGCCATCTCGCCAATTCGACCGCCAATCAGATTACCAAAAATAACAAAATAAAGTGAAGTAGTAATCACTGGTGGCACAAGGGTTTGAATCCAAATGCGCAAATAGCGATTGGTTTCTTTGACTGCGAGGCTTTTTAAAGCCGTGTAATAGAGATTAAACATTATTTTCCTCCACTTGGTGTTTGTCTTCGGTAATTTTTAGAAACAGTTCTTCCAAGCGATTGGATTTATTGCGCATGGACAGAACCTTTATGCCTTGTTGGCTAAGCTGTTCGAAAATATCGTTGATCCCTTGATTGCGTTCGACTTCTACGGCTAAGGTTAGCTCATCTTCAAAGGTGCTGTCATAACCGGTAATCTCAGGCTTACGATCAGACGGAGCTAAATCAAAGATAAAGGTTTCAAACTGCAATTTGCCTAAAAGAGATTTCATGCTGGTATTTTCAATTAATTCACCGGATTGAATAATGCCGATATGGCGACAGAGCATTTCGGCTTCCTCCAGATAATGGGTCGTAAGGATAATCGTCGTGCCACTTTCATTTAATTCTCTTAAATAGACCCACATCTCACGCCTTAGTTCAATATCAACACCGGCTGTTGGTTCATCTAGAATCAGCAGGCGAGGTTCATGCATTAAAGCACGGGCAATCATTAAGCGCCGTTTCATTCCCCCCGAAAGCATCCGAGCTCGTTCATGGCGTTTTTCCCAGAGTCCTGATTGTTTTAGATAAGTTTCACTGCGTTTCATGGCTTCTTTGCGAGGGACACCGTAATAACCAGCTTGGTTAACGACGATTTGTTGAACCGTTTCAAAAGGATTAAAGTTGAACTCCTGAGGGACTAAACCGATTTGTTGCTTGGCTCGGACTAAATCAGTGTCAAGATCGTAATCAAAGACTTTGACTTTCCCAGATGTTTTGTTGACCAGTGACGTGATAATGCCAATGGTAGTGGATTTACCTGCACCGTTAGGACCTAATAAAGCGTAAAAGTCGCCTTCTTCGACAGTTAAATTAATCCCACGTAAAGCTTTAACGCCTGTTGCATATTCTTTTTTTAAATTGGTTAGTTCGAGTGCATAGGTCATGTTTTAGTTTTCTCCTTATTGGGTTGGTTACTTGAGGTGTTTTTGGGGCTGCAACTGCAGTCCGAATGTTGGCAAAGACAGGCTTCGCCAGTGGAAAGTAATTGGGTCATGTCGCACATAAAGGATTTAACAAAATCCTCTCTCAAGGTGTAGTGATGCCATTGACTTTGTTTAGTAACAGAAACAATCCCCGCCTTTTCCAGAACTTTCATGTGATGAGAAAGGGTGGGTTGAGTAAAGTCAAAATGGGTTAAAACATCACAGGCACAGAGACTGCCAGATGAAAGAAGATCGATGATTTTCATTCGTTTAGGGTCAGCCATCGCTTTAAGAGTTGCTGAAATTCTGTCATAATTCATGGTGATTCCTCCTCTTACTACAGTCTCCTCTTAGTCCTCATGGTCTTGCATACATAGATTACCATCGATGTTAAATATAGATGATAATCTATGTATTGTCAAGGGGAACAAGCAATAAAATCACCATAGTTAAGAGCCTAGGCGACCTTTCCTAGTATTTGGGACTACCTATGTGATAAACTAAGGCTATTGACATTGTTGACAGTCATTCCTAATCCGTTGCTACAAAGAAATTGATGACAGCAACGTGTCTTTTCGTGTAGTAGTTCATTAGAATTATATAGGCCGGGATGGAGGAAAGGAAGTTGACAACACGTTATTATTTCAGTTGGTTTAATGAGGGGCTACCGGAAAGGTTAATTAAAGCCTTGCAGAGAGATATCAGTGACAGAAAATCCCTGGTGATGATTAATGGGCAACCGACCAAGTTTGATTACCCTGATATCAGCTTGGTAAAAGACAGATGGCTAACACCAGCAAGTATTGTCTTTGATAAGTATCACATGATTGACTATCGGAAAACGAAATCAGAAGCACATCAGCTTTTACAAGAGGCTTCAGTTATTTTTTTATGTGGTGGAGTAACGATGGATCTGCATGAGTTTATCGTAGCTTATGACTTATCAGATGTGATTAATAAAACATCAGGAGTCATTTTAGGCGCAAGTGCTGGGGCGATTAATATGTCTCGTCAATGGCTGTGCTCGAAACAAACAGGAAGTCTGGTTGAAAGGAGTTCCGTATGCGAGGGCCTAGGATTGGATGATTTTTTCTTCTGCTCTAAGGCAAATTTGACCTTAGATGATAATGAGTTGATAGATGAACTTCTGCCTTTGTCCCAACGCTTTGACAGTTATCTAGCAATCAATGAAGGGGCCATCCGTATTAAAAAAGGCCAGATGGGGATTTTTGGGGAGGTCCACCGTTTGTCTCAAGGACAGCTCAAACAAATGCCAGAGACGTTCTAACCACTATTGGCGCACAATTACTGAACAAAACGAAACAAAGCTGGGCAAAGATAACTAGCTTATAAGCGATCCAGTTAATTAAAATAGGCAGCAGAGGAGAAAAAAATGAGAAATATCAAACTAACGATTGAATACGATGGCAGACGCTATCTTGGCTGGCAGCGATTAGGGGACTCTGATAACACCATTCAAGGTAAAATTGAGGGGGTCTTAACACAAATGACGGGTGAACCAGTTGAAATTATCGGCTCGGGACGAACCGATGCAGGGGCTCATGCCAGAGGGCAAGTGGCTAATTTCAAAACTACTTCAACGATTGAACGGGCTAAGATGAGTGAATTTTTGAATCGCTATCTGCCTCAGGATATTATTGTTAAAGATGTGGAAGAAGTTCCTGAAAGATTTCATGCGCGGTACAATGCTAGCGGTAAACAATACAGTTATTATGTGTGGAATAACGTGATTCCATCAGCTTTTGAACGCAATTATAGTTTTCATTATCCCCTGTCATTAGATGTTGAGAAGATGAATGAGGCTTGTCTGAAATTAGTGGGGAAACATGATTTTCTTGGCTTTTCCTCTCTTAAGAAATCAAAAAAATCGACGATCAGAACAATTGAGGAATTGGCGATTGAGCAAGACGGTAGTTTGCTTCGTTTTAGGTTTGTTGGCAATGGCTTCTTGTACAATATGGTCAGAATTATAACCGGAACGCTCTTGGAAATCGGTGCAGGAAAATTACCAGTCGACTCGATTGATGAAATTTTCGAACATCAAATCAGACAGCATGCAGGTGAGACGGTCCCTTCCCATGGATTATTTCTTGATGAGGTCTATTACCGTTAAAGTAGCAAGCTTAAGTCAGTTATAATAACTGACAAAATGAGTTCGGCTGTTATGAGAAAAGTAATAGCTGAACTTGTTTTAAATATATTTTTCGGTTTTGAAAAAAACGGCTGAAAACACTGTCATTCATAACTTTCTTTTCGCTAACGGCTGAATTTTTAGCTTAGCACTGAAAAGAGAGGGCTTGCATTTTTGATTCCCCCACTCTATAATGAGGTTGTATTAATTCTTTTATCTCAAAATACAAAAAAATGTATATTCAAAAAGGAGGAATTTCAATGAGAAAAATAGTCATTGGAGGACAAATCGACAAAGAGGAAGTTAGACAATTGGTTGAAAGTCATGCCGAAGGGAAATTTGACATGACGGTTAAAAGTGATTTAGATGCAGCCATGGCCGTTAAATCAGGACAAGCTGATTTTTATTTAGGGGCATGTAACACAGGTGGCGGTGGAGCATTGGCTATGGCTTTAGCTTTACTAGGGCGGGAAAACTGTGTGACTGTTTCCATGCCGTCAAATGTGATGAGCGAGGCAGAAATTAGAGAAAATGTTCAAGGTGGCAAAAAAGCATTTGGTTTTACTGCTCAACATAAAGAGATTGTCATTCCCATTATTATGGATGAATTAAAGAAATTAAATTAAACGTGTAAGGTGGAGAAAAAATGGAATCTTCGAAGATAGTTGAGTTAATTGCAATTGCTTTGTTAGGTGGTTTAAGTTCAATCTTGGCTAATAAAGGAATTGCCGTTTTTAATGATGGACTACGGCCGATTGTACCGGAGTTTTTAGAGAAAAAAATAGGCAAAAAAGAATTAGCAGCTACCAGTTTTGCTTTAAGTTTTGGTTTAGTAATTGGCTTTGGTATCCCCGTTTCAATTGGAGCCTCAATCTTATTAGTCCACAGTATTTTACTGATGACGGATATTATTGGGTCATGGGCACCAGAAGGTAAAAAGGGCATGGCGATAGCGGGAATTGTTGGCGCTATCTATGGTATTGGTTTAGTCATTGGTCTACAGGCTGTAGTGGATGCGTTTGCTTTGATGCCTGTTAACTTTATTGATTCATTAGCGCAGGTAGGAACGCCAGTTGTGATTGCCTTTAGTATTTTTCCGGCCATTGCAATCGCCAGCCAACATGGGGCCAAAAAGGGATTTATTTCATTTTCAGCCACACTGTTGACGTTGTTTGCAGTTAAAAAATTCGGTACGTTTAACATCGGTAACGGCGCCACCTTAACTCTGAGTGCTGAAGGAATGTCATTATTAGTAGGCATGATCTTTATGATTTATTACGCGATTAAAGTGAAAAGCGATGGCAGTAGTTCAAATGAAAGTCTGGTTAGTATTTTTCTTGAGCGGGTTAATCGGATTAAGAAAAATTGGATGTGGCTGTCAGTGATGGGGGGATTGGTTTCAGCGGCAACCAGTTTGCTGATTATTGCGGGGGATCCGATTTCCTTAAACTTATTGTCAGAAGGGAAATTTAATGAAGCGGCGTTGGCGGCTTTTGCCAGAGGTATTGGTTTTATCCCCCTAGTGTTCTCAACAGCGATTGTCACAGGGGTGTACAGCCCAGCAGGAACAACCTTTGTGTTTGTTGTGGGAATTTTATTAAAAGGTAACCCGATAGTAGCCTTTATTGCAGGGGCTTTAGTGATGTTTGTGGAAGTTCAGCTATTAACTATTATGGCAAAGGCGCTGGATAAATTTCCGGGTATTCGTGAAATGGGAGAACACATTCGAACGGCTATGAATAAAGTATTAGAAGTCGCTTTATTGATTGGTGGTGCCATGGCATCTGAATCAATTGCCCCTGGTATTGGTTATTTCTGGGTGATTGGCCTGTTGTTATTAAATCGTAAAGCGAAAAAACCAGTGGTTGATTTAGCTGTGGGGCCAATTGCCGCCATTAGTTTAGGAATCATTGTGAATATTCTATATTATTTAGGCTTATTCGCCCCAGTAGTACTTTAGAAAGGGGACAGTAAAATGGTGTTAAAAGAAGGCATTACTTATATGCATGAACACACGACCATCGATTTATCCCGCTTAAAAAAGATTGATGATACGAATTTAAATTGTTATGATGAGACTGTTGCAGAATACAAAAAAATGTATTCTAAAGGGGTTCGAAATATTGTCGACGTTACTAATTTGGATATGTGTCGCAATCCTCTTTATGTTCAACGAGTGGCTAAGGAGACAGGAATCAACATTGTCCAAGCTACTGGCTTTTATCAAGAGAAATTTTTGCCAGAATTGGTTACGACTGCGACCATCGATCAACTGGCGGCTTTTATGATCAATGAAATTCAAGTGGGGATTGAGGAAACTGAGATTAAAGCCCAAATTATTGGTGAAATTGGCACAAGTCAAAATCAAATGACTAAACGAGAAGAGAAAGTATTTAAAGCATCAGTGATTGCCCAACAGGCCACAGGTGTGCCAATTACCACTCACACCACCTTAGGGACTTTTGGTCATGAACAGGTGGGTTTCTTTAAAGACAATCAAGCTGATTTAAACAAGATTGTAATTGGGCATGTTGATTTGACCGGCGATGTTGACTATATTTTGCATATGCTGGATCAAGGTGTCTACGTCGAGTTTGATACAATTGGGAAAGAGAACTATCAGCCGGATTCGTTGCGAATTGCGATGTTAAAAGAGATTGAAAAAAGAGGCTATTCCGATAAAGTCTTTTTATCGATGGATATTACCCGTAAATCCAATTTGGAATACATGGGCGGCATGGGCTATTCCTACTTGCTGGATACCTTTATCCCTCAAGCTTTGGAAAAAGGGGTTTCTCAAGACTTTATCACGAAAATGCTGGAACAAAATCCACATGAATTTATGAATAGGAAGTGAATAAGATGACCGTTTATCCATTAAAAAGTTTAACGATTGAGGAAGCTATTGAGCTACAGTTTCAATTAGTTGATTCAATCACGCAATTTTTTCCAGGGAATGAGATTCTGACACGGGGTGATTTAGGGGTTGTCAAAGGGCTGAATCAACCAAGGTTCACCTATCAAGTTGAAAAAGTATTGGCCCATTTTTTTAAAGCGGACAATTGCATGCTCGTTCGCGGGGCAGGGACCAATGCCATTAGACTAGCGCTTCATGCTGCTATTGGTGCTGGCGGGACGTTACTGGTTCATCAGGCACCCGTTTACCCAACGACACAGGTTTCAATTGAAATGCTAGGTATTCAAACGGTTTCTGCTGATTTTAATCAGTTATCAGACGTAAAAGAAGTTCTTCAAAGAGAATCAGTTGATGGTATCTTGATTCAAGTGACCCGCCAAAAAATGGATGATTCTTACGATTTAGCTGAATTAATCAGGACCATTAGAAGCATAAATGATACAATACCTATTGTAACGGATGATAATTATTCGGCATTGAAAACCAGTGGTATCGGTTCGCAATTTGGTGGCAGTTTGGCCTGCTTTTCAACCTTTAAATTGCTAGGACCAGAAGGCGTAGGCTGTATTGTTGGCGATGATGCCTTTATTAACCGATTAAAAGGAGAAAATTATTCCGGTGGTGGGCAAGTTCAAGGACATGAAGCCTTGGACGTTCTCAAGGGATTGATTTATGCACCGGTTTCTCTGGCCATTTCAGCCAAGGTTAGCGATGAAATCTGTCAGCGTATTAATCAAGGGGAAGTTCCTGGTTTAGCAGAAGCGTTTGTCGTCAATGCCCAGTCTAAAGTAGTGATTGTTAAGTTACAAGACAATAACGCCAAAGACGTCATTGAGGCGGCTACGACACTAGGCGCCCTGCCTCATCCAGTAGGGGCAGAATCCCAATATGAATTCTCGCCACTTGTTTATCGAGTGTCAGGGACATTTCGCTCTGTGGATCCAACAGCAGAAGAGACGATGATTAGAATTAATCCAAACCGAGCTGGGGCAGAGACGATTTTAAAACTATTAAAAAATTCCATGAAACTAGTAAAGAAATGAGGCGTTTAGATTGAGCAAAAAATTCTTAACCAAAAAAGGCATTATTGTTAATTATTTGGCATCAGATTTACTCCAATTAAAAAAGGGAGATAAGATGCCTAGTATTTCTGACTATCAAGAAAAATATGGGGTGGCTCGAGGAACGGTTCAGAATGCGTTAAATTACTTGAAATCTGAAGACGCCCTTGAAACAAAAAATAGCGGCCATTTGGGAACTTATATAGAAGAAATCAATTATGCCATTTTGCAAGAATATGCTCTTTCTGAAGCCATATTAGGTACCATGACCTTGCCCTACTCAAGATTATATGAAGGGATGGCAACAGGTATTTACGAAGGATTTAAAGAGAATAAGCTAAAATTAAATTTAGCCTATATTCGTGGCTCCAAGGAGAGAGTACGCTCAATTACCATGAAAACCTACCGCTTTGCTGTGGTTTCCAGATTCGCCGCTAATCGTGCTATTGAGCAGGGAGATCCTGTTGAAGTTGTCATTGATTTTGGCAATCACACTTATTTAAGTGAACATGTGCTGTTATTTGCTAATTTGGAAAACGATCACATTAAAGATGGCATGAGAGTGGCCATTGATTATAGTTCACTGGATCAGCAGATGTTGACAATGGATAGTATTCAAGGTAAAGAAGTGACATTTGTTGAAATGCCAGGGCACCAAATCATTCATTCCTTAAAAAGCAATCACATAGACGCAGGTATTTGGAATTTTGATGAAATTCGTGATAAAAATTATGAAGACCTCAATTATGTAACCTTAGATAATAAACTGGAACAGGACATGGGAGCCTCTGTGATTATCTGTCACCAAGAAGATTCCTCCATGAAAGCTTTTTTTGCTAAAAGCTTTAACAGCCAACAAGTATTAAAAATTCAAGAAGAGGTTGTCGAAGGGACGATTATCCCAAGATATTAAAGGAGTATGTAGATGATAAAGCAAAAACTTGAGATATTAGTCGAGTCACAAATTATAGAAGAAGAGACACAGCGTTATGTGTTAAGAGTATTGGATTATTTATTGGAAAAACAACTAATTGAAGAGACCGGAAAAGCCGATGTCTTTTTAACTCATTTAGCAATGGCAGATGCTAGAAGAAAAAAGAATGAATCTATCGCAAGTTTAGATGAGTTTATTTTAGCTGAAATAGTAAGTGATCCCACCTATCTTCATTCAAAAGAATTGTGGCAAGATCTGGAAAAAATGACGGAGAATCAATTTGAAGAAGCTGAATTGGATTATTTTTATCTTCACATTATTAATATGTTAAAGGAGGATTAGGATGTTTTTAGATGTCACTAAACGTAGAAATCCTCAATTAATTAAAGTGGCTACCCAGTTGCATCAGGCAGGGGAAATACTCCCTGATACTTACGTGTTGGATTTGGATACCATTGTAGAAAATGCTAAAATTTTGAAAAAAAATGCGGATAAAGTAGGCATCGAATTGTTTTATATGACAAAGCAATTGGGGCGCAACCCTCTAGTAGCTGAAAAAATCAGAGCAGCAGGCATCGATGCTGCGGTTGTCGTGGATTATAAAGAGGCCTTGGTGATGATGGAACACGGTTTACCCATTGGTAATGTGGGCCATCTAGTTCAAGTACCAAAACAGTTGTTAAAAAAAATGGTGGCGTATCGCCCCCAATTTATGACTGTTTTTTCAATTGAGAGTATTGAGCAAATTAATGAAATAGCCAAAGAATTGAAGGTCAAGCAAAAGCTACTGATTAAAATGATTGAAACGGCAGATGAAGTTTATGAAGGACAATTTGGAGGCTTTCACTTAGCTGATTTACCCGAGCTGGCGAAGAAATGTCAGGAACTTAGCCATATTGAACTGGCAGGAATTACGTCCTTTCCTTGCTTTTTGTTTAATGGTGTCGATGAGTTGACTTTGACTCATAATGTTCAAACTATTCAAAAGGCCCGCGAACTGTTACAAGCTGAAGGGATCGTCATAAATGAGGTTAATATTCCCTCTGCTACTTGTAGTAAAACCCTGCCAATGATCAAACAAATCAATGGCACCCAAGGAGAGCCAGGGCATGCTCTAACAGGGACAACGCCCTTACATGCGAAAATGGACTTGGAAGAACTGCCAGCTATGGTGTATGTTAGTGAGATATCTCATAATTTAGATGGTAAAGGATACTTTTATGGCGGGGGCTATTATCGACGTGGCCACTTGGAGCAGATTTTAGTCATGGATCAAGCCGACGAATCACAAGACGAGGTCGTTCCATTTGGCAATGACAGCATTGATTATTATTTGACAAGTCAACAGGCTCATCCAGTAGGGGCTACGGTGATTGCGGCCTTTAGAACCCAGATATTTGTAACGCGAAGCGATGTGGCAGTGGTGTCGGGAATAAAAACAGGACAACCAAAAATAGAAGGCATCTACAACAGCCAAGGAAATTTAATTAGAAGGTGAAATAATGAGTAGATTTGTGGTCATTGTATTAGATAGTTTTGGCGTTGGCGCCATGGCCGATGTGCCTCAAGTCAGACCAAGAGACTGTGGCAGCAGTACAGCTGGTCATATTATCGCCCAACTACCGGATATTAACTTGCCAACTTTAGAAAAATTAGGTCTAATGAATAGTCTAGGGTATGAAATAGGCCATCATAAATTTTCAACAGAGGCAGTTTTTGGTACGGCCAATTTAGCTCATCACGGGGCAGACTCTTTTTTGGGCCATCAGGAAATTATGGGAACCACACCTAAAGTACCTTTAATTCAACCCTTCAATCAAAAAATCGATGAGGTTGAAGCCAATTTGTGCCAACAGGGCTATCAGGTTCGTCGTGTTGGTGAAGTGGGGACACAAATTTTGGTAGTGAATGAGTCTGCAACCGTTGGCGATAATTTGGAAACCGATTATGGACAAGTATATAATGTCTCAGCTTGTCTGGATTTAATCGACTTTAAGGAGCTAGCGAAGATAGGTCACGTCGTCCGAGAGGTTGTTCAAGTCTCTCGTGTGATTGCCTTTGGAGGGGAAGCTGTTACCTTCGCCGACTTACTTGGCGCCATTAAAACGAAAAATAATGAAATAGCAGGTGTGGATGCACCAGAATCAGGTGTTTATAATCAGGGCTACCAAGTGGTTCATCTAGGATATGGTATTAATAAAAGCGTTCAAACCCCAACGCTGTTGGATCAAAAACAAGTGACTGTTTCTTTTCTGGGGAAAGTTGCTGATATTGTTCAAACGGATAGCGAACGGTTGTTTCCAGGTGTCGATTCAACTTATCTTTTTGATTGCTTAGTGAAAGAAATTAAGCAGATTAAAGATGGGTTTATCGCCTTAAACATTCAGGAAACAGACTTGGCAGGACACGCAGAAGATGTCTCTCGCTACGCTGACAGACTAGAGTTAAGTGATCGCCGGATTGCAGAAGTATTGCCACTATTAACCAAGGGAGATATTCTGGTTGTTATGGCCGATCACGGAAATGATCCAACAATTGGTCACAGCAATCACACTAGAGAACGGGTTCCTTTGCTGATTTATAGTCCAGGCATTCGTTCTAAAACGATTGGTGAACGGGCCACTTTAGCCGATGTTGGGGCAACGGTAGCTGACTTTTTTCAGGTGCCTTCTCCTCAAAATGGCACCTCATTTTTAACTGAATTAGTTGATTAAATAAGCAAAAAACTGGAAGTTGAGGGTGACCTTCCAGTTTTTTGCGATTTGATTAATAGGTTAAAACGAGCAGACGTATTACCTTATTGGATGATTCGATAGAACAAACAAAGAAGAAATGGAGCTGATTTTATGGAGAATAGAGTGGCAACTTATGCCAAAAAAAGTTGTTTAGGCATGCTGAATCCGGCACACTCTGTCAAAAAAGTATTTCCTAATAGCATCGATTTTATTACGGAAACAAGCGGGCACTATATCGGTATTAAAGAGGCAGAAGGTATTTCGCCATCCTTTGTAGCCAGTTTAGCAGCACTTGGTTATTATCATCATACCATTGACAAAGCAAGTCACGCCGGTCGAGGAATAGACATTGACTTGAAAAATCCAATTACTGGACGATATATGACAGGATCTTCCAGTGGCACGGCTTTGAATGTCTTTTTGGGAATAAATGACGTGGGAGTTGGGACAGATGGCGGGGGATCAGTGCTAGGACCTGCCATTAGTCTCAATTTATACAGTGTCATTCACCCGGAATTGGGAAAGTGCGGCCAAGAAATGGTCAAAGAGAAATACTCAACAGATGGGCTACGCTTTACTCCCTCAATTGGCTTTATGGCCAGGGAGCTAGAGCCAATTGAAGATTTGCTTGGTTACTTGTTTACCAGAGTATCAGAGCCCCAGGAATCATTTGCTATTTGTTTGGATGAGAAGCTAATTGATTTAAAGGCAACTTTAGATAAGATAAGTAATAGAATTAGCTTGAATCCATTCACCGATAAGTATTCTGGGGAACGACAAGCCTTAATCAATCAGTTAAATCAGCTGTTAGAAAAAAATGATGTAATTATTTCTGAAGAAGGTCCAGTAGATGTGGCGGGGATTGGTGATACAATTTTTGGACATTTTGATAAACAAACGAAGGCACAACAAATTGCTGCTTGTAAAGGATTTATCAGAGTAGTCAATATGGCAAAAGCGATTGCTATAACGGTTCCTACAGGCGAATTAGGCAAAGGGTATGTCTTGATTTGTAAAAATACTGAGACTGGATTGGGTCAGATATTAGCAGTGGCAAAACTCTTACAGACTACGCAAGATGAGTTAATAACACAGTATTTTGGCAATCTCAATCATTATTTTCTTCATGGTGTTTGACTTTTACCAATCTTATTACCAGTTATATCTGAGCCAAGCCTAACTTAACTTGGCATCCTAGTTAAATGAGACCATAATAGGGGAAATATTAGCTGAAAATGTTATAATTAATTAGATACATCTCGTAAACTAATTCGAAGATCTCCGTCCACTGTGATTAGTTGCAGGACTATAGAGCTGAGCGAACATGACATAAAATAACTAGGAGGCCAGATATGAGTAAAAATAATGAGACATTTTATGACGATCTACTTCAAAAAATAAATATGGAAGAATCAAAGTTAAAAAGTGTGAATTTTATCATTGCTGGTAAAAGTGGCGTTGGTAAGTCAACCTTAATTAATCAGACCTTTAGAGAAGAGTTAGCAGCAACGGGAATTGGTAAACCTGTTACCAAACAAATTGAATTAATCGAAAAAATAGGTGTACCAGTTAGATTGTATGATACGGTTGGCTTAGAGCTTGATAAAAAAACTCAAAAAAAATCGTTAAAAGATATTAAAGATCTCGTTAAAGAGTCTCGAAAAAAAGAAGATGGCAATGAAGCCATTCACTGCATGTGGTATTGTGTTGCAGGGAATGGTGATCGTTTCGAAGATACTGAAAAAGAATTTATCGAAGATGTGGCCAAACTGGGAATTCCAGTAATTTTAGTTTTGACTAAGTCTTATAGTAAGTCCTCTGCTATAAAATTTAAAGTAGCTATTCAAGAGATGGCGTTAAATGTGAAAGATATTGTGATACTGTGTGCGGAAGCAACAGATGAGCAAGAAGCTTATGGCTTGGATGACTTGATTTTAGCTACCAGTAAAGTTTTACCGGATTCGATCCAAACATCTTTTATGAACGCCCAAAAGGTTTCAAGAGATTTAAAAGACAAGCAAGCCAGAAAGGTGATTGACGCGGTAGTCCTAACGACCTTTGGTCAAGGCTTTATTCCAATCCCTTTTTCTGATGCGCCAATCTTGATTGCCTCGCAAACAGGAATGTTGGCCAAAATCACCTCTGTTTATGGCATAAAAATTGAGAAAAAAGGGGTTGAAACCATTGCTGGTGGTCTTATTGGGATTACCGGGACAACGGTTGGTGGGAAAAGCATTGTCAGTTCTATTTTCAAATTTTTCCCAGGGTTAGGCACGATTGCTGGTGGCATGGTGTCAGGTAGCACGGCCGCCATCCTGACAAAACTTTTGGGTGAAGCGTATATTCAATTGATCAATTTGATCATCGATGAGAAAATCAATCTCAGCGATTTAAATGAATCAGAAATGAAAGAAATCTTGCTGGGATTAATCAAAGGGGCCTCAACGTCTGTCTTTAAAAAGTAAGTAGATGGAGACCAAAAAGGCTATCAGCTAATAGGGGCTGATGGTCTTTTTTTTTATTTGGGGTCTATCGAGAGGTCAGTATTTATCAAATCGTGTTAAACTAGTATTAACAGGAAATTAGACAAAGGAGAGTTTAACATGCCAAGAAAATATGATAAAAAACGGTTAAATGAGATGCTGAATAAACAAGAAACCGGCCTTGTAGATAAGGTAGAGATTGTATTTAAGAATATGCCTGATTGTGATATTAAAGGGGCGATGGAACCTAGATTATATAAAGATATGAAAAAAGTGGCCTTATTGACTCGGTTATTGCCGAAAAGTGTGCTGAAATTGGAAATGAATACGGCTTCAATAAAGAAGTTGCGCAAGATGTTTAACAACGTCGACAGTACGCCAATTATTGATAAGGGAGTTGACGTGATAACGGATAGTTTTTTAGCTGCTGATGGTGGAGAGATTCCCATTCATTGTTTCAAATCTCAAGAGACTCTGGAAAATGCCCCTATCTTGTATTTTATCCATGGAGGAGGTTTTTTTGCTGGCAGTACAGCAGTTGTAGCAGATATGCTGAAACTTCTAGTGGCTAATACCGGAATACTAGCTTTTTCGGTTGATTATCGCTTAGCACCAGAACATCCATATCCTACCAGTCATGAAGATTGCTACAGCGGTTTATTATGGTTGCACCAACACGCCAGTCAGTTTGGAGGAGACCCTGATCAGATATTTGTTGGAGGAGACAGTGCTGGTGGCAACTTGACGCTGTATTGTGCCAATCGCGCCCTTGAAGACCAGCTAGACTTAATAAAAGGGCAACTCATCCTCTATCCAACCGTTAATATGGGTGGCGTTCAAGATGAGTATGTGAGATTTACAAAAGATAAATTTGACATTTATGACAAACAAGCCAAGGTGATTAACCTGTCCTTGGATATGTTGAGGGGTCTTGGTGACGGTTTGGGGCAGATTTTGGGAACAACGGACTTAATGACCCCTTACTTGACCCCTTATATGGCAGTTAATCCGAAGTTACCGCCGACTTTTATAGCAGTAGGTGAACACGATTTTTTAAAAATAGAGACCTTAGCATACGCCCGTAAGCTTGTGATGGCAGGGGTGGAAACAAAGACGATTGTTTATAAAGGATTAGGACATGCCTTTATCGATCGAATTGGTTATTTACCGCAAAGTGAAGACTGCGTCATAGAGATGGGAAAGTTTATCTTAAACCATCGGAGTTAAGACAGGCGCGGAAATCGCTATCTCTTAAATCAATCGGAAACCCTGTCTCAATAAGAACGAACTCATTTATTAGCCAAAAAGCTAGCATGGAAGTACCCGCGGAGAAAGGTAGTGGGTGGCGCCATTGACCCATTTATTAAATTGATAGGTCAAAATTAGTCACTGTTATAAAGATAGTGATTCTTTTTGTAACCTTTTCCTAATGTTCGAGGTATGGAGAAGAACAAACTTAGGAATCGTTTGTACAGAATGTGGAGTAAGTTGGAAACAGAGGAAATAAAAGAGACTCTAAAGCCTGTGGAAAGCCTTAAAGTGACACCAAAGGTAGAAAGTGAGTCTGACGGCCACGGATTACCAGTAAAAAGAGTTAGTAACTGAACCAGAAGAAGTGACACGGTTTCCTGATAGTTTAGTGAAACAACCAACTGGCAATAAACTCTAATAAGACAACCAGTATCTGTCTCAGTAGATTAAATAACTTAACTGGAGCGATTGCTAATAAGTGTTATTAAATGAACCGAATACTCAGACTGCTGAAAATAGGCAGTCTGAGTATTTTTGGCGTGATTTTAGGGGATTAAAATTGCTAAATTTTTAGGGAAGAATTACAATAAAATTAAGTTATGTGTGTTATTTCGTTATAAAAGGTATCTTTATTGTATAGTTTAATGGATAAAGTTTTCTTGATGCTTATTCAGCAATTGTTTAAACTGAAAAAAGCCATCTTATTCCTAGGCTTCACTGGAATCCTTGAGCTTTTTGGGAAATAAGTGGCAATAACTTGGGATGGTTATAAGATAACTAAAAGAATCGTGAGCTATCATGATGAAAAGGTGTTTTGAGGAGTGAAGTGAGATGAAAAAGAAGGTTATTATAGGGACTATAGGGGTGTTATTGGTGTTTGTTGTTATTTTTTGGCGGACACCTATGTTGATTCGGGGACCGGGGAATTTAGTGAGTTTGGAAAAGGCCGTTCAGGTGAATCATGAAAAAGATCAAAATAAAGGCCGTTTTTACGTGACAGTGGTTCAAACAAGATCGGCCACCTTGTGGGAGATGATAAGGACGTTTAATGATCCTTTTCGTGAAGTTGTGAACCAGGAAACTGCCAATAATGGTTTGCCCACAGAGGCTTCTCGCTTACTACAACGGAACGCGATGAATACGTCTCAGAACGCTGCGAAGAAGTTGGCCTTGGATTTGGCTGGAAAACAAGGGGAGTTGGCTTATGAAGGGATTTTTATTTTAACAGCTTCCAAAGAATCTGGTTTACAAGGGAAGATCATGACAGGGGATCAGGTTATAACAGTAGATGATTATTTTTTTAATCAGTCCTCTGACATGTTGACCTACTTACAAAATCGAGCCATCGGTGACGAGGTAGTCCTTGAAATAAAGCGTGAAGGAACTAAAAAGATAGTGACCGGAACGGTTGATCTGAATGAGAACACCGGCCGTCATTCTTTGGGCATCCAGTTTTTGGATCGAACTGAGTTAATCAGTGAAATCCCTGTTGACATCGATTTGGGAGCAGTTGGTGGGCCCTCTGCTGGTCTGATGTTTACCTTACAGATGTATACCATGGCTTCAAATCACGATTTAAGACAAGGTCGCAACATCGCTGGAACGGGAGCAATTACCTTGGATGGTCAAGTGACACGAGTTGGTGGTATAGCTGAAAAAGTATATTCAGCAGCTAATGGTGGGGCTGTTGCTTTCTTAGTCCCCGATGATCCTATCTCTGAAGAATTCCGTGAGTATTTTCCAGAGGCTCAAAGCAATTATCAGGAAGCTATAGAGGCTAATAAAAAATTGGAGACAGAGATGGTAATTGTACCAGTAAAGAGGGTACAAGAGGCTATCGATTGGTTATCAAAAACAGGAAATAAATAAAATGACGTATCGGAAAGGATGAAGATGATGAAAAAGAAATATGTGTTATCGGCTATCGTGTTACTTGGCGTGGTGATTTTAGGGGCATGTGGCCAAAAGAAAACCGAGTCAGAGAGCAGTGGAAGCAGTAGCAGTAGTGAGATCACTAGCAGTTCAACAGAGAACCAACAAAGGGATTCAGAAGTATTGATTGGCAAGGTGAAAGAAGGCACAACTTCAGAGGATCAACGATTGTTATTGGAAAGCTTAGTTCCAGCGGAAAAAGACTCGGAAACAATCCCCTTTCAGGAAGTTGTGTTGCTGACAAATGACGTTAAGATTGTTGATGGTGATGACCAAGAGGTAACGGTAGATAAGCTTGAGCCAGGAACGACGATTGAGGTGACCTTAGTTAAAAACAGTCCCGTGGCGAGTTCCTTACCACCACAAATACCAGGAATGAGTATTGTAAAAATAGTGGTTCCTTAGTTAATAGAATAAAAGCAGTACGGGAGGTATTTTATGGAATGGTATGAAAAAGCGATTGAAGCAGTTCGCTCAACGACAAAGACCAGTGAGTTAGGCTTGTCAGCAGAGGAACGTCAACAGAGGTTAATTAGTCAAGGGGAAAACACCCTTAGTAAAGGGAAGGAAGACAGTGAGCTAAAAAAATTCCTCCATCATTTTAATGATTTATTGATTTATGTCTTAATTGTGGCAGGTATTTTAAAAGGATTAACCGGCGATTTTATTGATATGACGATTATTTTTGCCGTGGTTTTAATTAATTCACTCATCGGCTATGTTCAAGAACGGAAAGCAACCAATTCTTTAAGCAGTTTAAGTGCCATGATGGGCTCTCAAGCAACGATTCTTGCCGATGGTGAGAAGGCAATAGTCGAAGCCACTAGCCTCGTAGTGGGAGATGTGGTTCTGCTTAATCCGGGAACCATCATTCCGGCGGATTTACGCTTAGTGGAAGCATATAATTTAGTTGTGGAAGAAGCGATTTTAACCGGGGAATCAACGCCAGTTAATAAAAATACGGCTGATATAACTGGACCGGCTGATTTAGGTGACCGCTTAAATATGGTCTATTCTGGGACTTTGGTCAATAGTGGTAGTGGCAAAGGCATTGTCGTAGAAACCGGTGATGGTACCGAACTTGGTAAAATTAGTCAGCATTTAAAAGATGTGGGCAGTACCGAAACACCATTAATTAAAAAGATGAAACAGTTAAATAAACAAATATTTTATATTTTAGGAGCGTTGATAGTATTTTTAGTCATTTTTAGTTTACTCTTTAGAGACTTTACTGGTGGGGAACTGGTTTCGGCGATGATAGCCTTAGCTGTTTCTGCCGTACCAGAAGGGTTACCGGCAGTCTTGTCGATTATTTTATCTGTTGGAGTAACGCGGATGGCTGTCCAAAAAGCGATCATCAAAAAGATGCCAGCCGTGGAAACACTGGGAAGTATGAGCGTTATTTGTTCCGATAAAACAGGGACCCTAACCAAAAATGAAATGACTGTTGTGTCGATTGTGACAAAGGATGAAGTCGTTGAAATTGAGGATGGAGGCTTTGACCGTTCGGCTGAGGAAGATCATTTATCTTGGCACCGCCTAATTGAAACAGCCTTATACTGCAATGATACTAAAATTAATTATCGTGGAGGCAAGCGGGAAATTATTGGCAACCCTACAGAAGGCGCGTTATTGGAATTTGCCAATCAACATCCTTTAGATCAAGAAGAGCATGTCCTGTATAAAATTCCTTTTGATTCAGCTTATAAATACATGGCGACTTTAGTTGTAATAGGCCAAAAGAAGTTTATCTACTTAAAAGGGGCACCGGATATTATTTTGGATATGGTTCCTTTACAGTTGGAAGGAGAAGACTATACGACGATTGATTTGCCCTTTTGGCAAGAAGAGATTTCCATCCAAGCGCGCAAAGGCCAGCGAATGTTAGCCGCCGCCTATAAGGAAGTGCCCGTTGAGACAGAAACAATCAGTCACGAGGATTTAGAAGAAGAGATGGTTCTGTTGGGATTATATGGCATTATCGACCCACCTAAAAAAGAAGCCATGGACGCGATTAAGATCTGTCATGAGGCAGGTATCAGCGTCAAAATGATTACTGGGGATCACAAAGATACCGCTGTTGCCATAGCTGAACAGATTGGATTAACGAATTATAACCAAGCTTTAATCGGCAGTGAAATTGAAGGATTAAGCGACAAGGAACTTCAAGGTGTCGTTGCAACCCACGATGTTTTTGCCAGAACCACACCTGAGCATAAACTACGATTAGTGCGAGCTATACAGGAAAATGGCGAGATTGTGGGAATGACTGGTGATGGAGTTAACGATGCTCCGGCTTTGAAAAAAGCCGACATTGGAATTGCCATGGGAATCAAAGGAACCGAAGTGACAAAGGATGCGGCTGATATGGTCCTGGCTGATGATAACTTTGCCACAATAGCTGCTGCAGTTAAAGAAGGTCGTCGTGTTTACGATAATTTAAAAAAGACGATCTATTTTTCATTACCAACGGCATTTGCTCAAGGGCTGCTAGTTGTGGTATCGATTTTACTGGATAACCCATTGCCTTTAACATCGATTCAAATTTTATGGTTAAACATGGTGACGACTATTACGTTGTCCTTTGCTCTTGGGTTTGAACCGATAGCCAAAGATGCCATGACCAGAAAACCAAGGAATCCAAAAGAAAATATTCTAAACGGTTATGCCGTGTTTAGAGCGACCTATGTGTCCTTGCTTTTAGCGGCTTTAGGTTTTATTATCAATAGTTACCTAAGTAGTCAGGGAGCCAGTGAAACCGTCATGCAAACGACTCTTTTATTGACGATTGTCTGTGGGCAGGTGTTCTATATGATTAATTGCCGTGAAATTCACCAGTTTGCCATTACGAAAAGTATTTTAGCCAATAAAATTTTATGGTTGGCCACAGGTATTTTAGTGGTGCTTCAATTGGCAGTTATGTACGTACCAGTCATGAATAATATCTTGGATACAACGCCAATAGGTTGGCATTACGCTGGTTTATCTTTATTAGCGGGTTTGTTAGTTTTTGTCATAGTAGAGCTAGAGAAACTTGGTTATCGAACATGGAAAAAAATCTAGCTGATCGATGTAAGAAACCATCAGGTTAGCAATTAAAACGAGACTCTTTTCAAGGCTAGTTAATTGACATTGACGAGAATATTGTGGGATAATTCAGTCGAAAATAATGTTAGAAAAGAGGAATTACCATGTCAGCGATTGTATTTGTTAATTTTCCAGTGAAAGATGTATCACGGGCCACCGATTTTTATGAAGCATTAGGATTTAAAAAGAACGTAGCTTTCTCCAACGAAGAGACAGCAGCCATGGTTTGGGATGAGACCTTTTGGGTCATGCTTTTGTCTCATGATTTCTACGGTAAATTTTTAAAAAATAAGGAAATTGCCGATACTGAAAAAGTCAGTGGCGCCTTAATTGCCTTTAGCTTAGAAAGTGCCGCGGCGGTTAAAGAATTCGGCGCTATTGCAGAACAAAAAGGGGGCACGGTTCATCACGTTGAGATGGGCATTCCTGAAAGTGTGATGTACGGCTTAGAAGTTCAGGATTTGGATGGTAATACGCTGGAACCTGCCTGGATGCAAGTTGATTAAATAAGATGTGGTTAAAAAGGCAGTGGCCCAATCAGATAAAAAATCTGATTGGGCCACTGTTTTAGTAGGTTAATGATTGGACGATTTACGCAGTATTAAATAAAGGTAGCGCATATCTTATTTAATATACTTCATCGTCACTGCGATATTAGCATCACGCAAGGCTGCCATATAGGCCTCTAAAAAGAGACAGTCACGTTCTTCCTGTTGACCATTTTTCAGATACATGATAACAGGAGTGACTCAAGATTGTTCCAAAGTGAACCAAGAATAACGTGACGATTATGAGACAAATCAGAAGTATCTTAGTCAGAAATAACTCTAATAAGTCTGACCAGTCTGTTTTTGAAAACTCATCCTTCATTTTCAGTATCTTGATTTTCCCTGATTTGGCAGGCACTTCAGAATCGGAAAGGATAAGTAATATGGATACCGGTATTATGGGAATGAGTGTGTTAATTAAGTGAATGTTCAGTTTGTTGAGTAATTTTTTTATAGCCGTACACATAGGTTGACGTCCTAACTCTTAATCGTGTCTCTACATATAAAAGAACGCCTCCGATAACATTCAACTTTTTTCGGAGACATTCTTATTTTTGTGTTATTTAATAAAAAAAGACTTGACAACGCTTTCAACCAGTTGTAAAATATGGGCGTTAAGATAAACTTACAACTAAATAAATTCCATTGGCTACTGCACCCAGAGCGACAACTCCGAATGCAGTACGAAACCTTGACCAATCAGCAACGAACTGACTAATCAAGCGCCAATAGTGTAGCGCCTAAGCGCTAACATCTTTATTATACTCAATTTGTCACCAGATTTCTAGCTGTTTTTTTGAGTATTCTAAAGTCAAAGGGACTCCTTGTTGTTAGCCAAGGCCAAGGCTCCATTTACCTATAACTATTGAAGCGGTATTAGACACGACGTCTGATGCCGCTTTTTTGTCGAGGAAAATCAGCCATTTAGTATGGCAAAACGAGCCGGAAGCTGACGAGCTTCTCCACGCTCCGCTTACCAAAGGTCTATCTTAACAAGCCGGCACTAGTCAAACGAATAAACGCACATGGACCGCCTCATGTGTCACCTTCGTTGAGTCAATCAAACTCATGACTCTTGTTAAGTCGACGCCCATTTTTTCGTGTTATAAGGGGAAAACTGTCCTCAGAAGAACGAAAGAAACTAAGTCTGAATCTCTCTACAAACGCTATAACACCTTTCGTTTTTTCAGGCTATATTAACGATCCCCTGAATCGTGGATGAATCAGGTTGGCAACTATGAGAGTCGGTCGCTATCGCTGTTACCCGTGGCCACAGGGTAACTTGGAAAATCAGGTTGAGTAGGTCTTGGGAGTGTTTAATGCGCGTATTTGGGAGTAGTTAGTAGAAAGACAGGCGGACTGACTACTCCTATTAGGGGATTCCCAAGTCAAGTGCACACATAAGGAGGTAAATCTTATGTCAAAAAAAGAACAGTTTCAACTAATGTTACAAACAGGCGCCACCCGTATTCAAAACAATAAAATTATCAGTCCCATCACCCAAGCCTTGATGGCCGCCATGCCCATTACGATTGTCGGAGCTATCGGCAGTTTAATCAATTCAGCGCCAATTCCGGCCTATCAAGAATTTTTAGTCAAAAGTCAATTGAAAACCATCACTCAAATCCCTTCAGAAATTACCACGAATTTATTAGCCTTGTACATTGTTTTTTTAGTGGCGTCAAAGTATGCCCAACAGCGGCAAGTCGAACCAACGACGGCGGGCTTATTAGCGTTAATGAGCTTTTTTATCATCACGCCCTTTAATTATTCTGAAACAGGGGGGATGGAATCATACGGCATTAGATGGTTGGGAGCTGCCGGTCTGTTTACCGCTTTTATTCTGGGAATAAGTGTCTCTGCCATTTATTGTGTGTTTCGGACAAAAGGATGGGTCTTTAAGATGCCAGAAGGTGTCCCACCGACCATTGCCAGTTCGTTTGCCGGACTAGTTCCGGGATTTGTCATCGCATTTAGTGCCATGATAATTCGCTACCTGCTGTCTCTGACCAGTTTTGGCCACTTGCATCAAATGATTTTCACCTTAATTGCCTCCCCGTTGACCAGTCTTGGGGGGAGTTTTATCGCCATAGTCATCTGCGTGTTGGTCAGTCAACTCCTTTGGCTAGTGGGGGTTCATGGAAGCTTAGTGGTTTACAGTGTCATGGCGCCAATTTGGACCCCCATCTTAGCCGCTAACTTGGCAGCCTTTAATGCCGGTCAGCCAATCCCTCATCTGGTTTCGATGAGCATATTTGCGATGTCGTCATTTGCCGGAGGCGGGATCACCATCGGTTTGGTCTTTGCGATGTTACGAGCTAAGTCGGAACAATATCGAACCTTAGGGAAACTGGCCTTGGTGCCTAATTTAGTCGGCATTAACGAGCCGGTTATCTTCGGTTTGCCTCTAGTTATGAACTTGACCATGGCAGTCCCATTTGTGCTCGTTCCCTTACTTGTGACCATCAGCTGCTATCTAGCCATGGTCACCGGCTTTTTACCACGTATTCCGGGAATCAACGCCCCCTTGGGAACGCCGATTGTCCTTCACGGTGCCTTAATGGGTGCTACTTGGAAATGGGGGGCCTTTCAGTTGGTCATGGTCATTCTTAGTTATCTGGTCTATCACCCCTTTTTTAAGGTCTTGGATAACATCGCCTATGCAGAAGAACAGGCCGTGACGATAGAGGCAGTCGCTGGTGACTAGAGAAAATTGGGTAATCATGGTTGAATGATTAGTGGAAAGGTGTGAAAATGAGGAGCTTCAAAGACGTCGTTGCTGACAAAAGGTCGGTGAGATAGGAATTCTTTTCATAATCTAAGCAAGCCAACCCAAGCTTTTTGGCAAAAGACCATGTAGATGATTAATGAGTCAGAGGGAGTTGTGCGTCAGCTGAAAATCGTCAGCCATGTGAAAAAAGTGCAAAAAAATAGGCAGTCCTTGTCTTTGATAAGGATTGCTTTTTTTTTGCCTAAATTATGAGTGAATCAATGGGGGATGACACAGTCGTCGTGATAACTAGAGGTGTCATCTGGTGGGAATGGGTCTTCAAATTATGTTTCATTGTAGGTGATGTAAACGCGGCGTTTACGTAAAAAAATATTTTTTTGTGATTTTATAACCTGTTAATTTATATGTATCGTTGATGCTAAGCTCTTTTAAAGGGTTTTATAAATTTTGTTTCGTTATTAAACCCATGTCGTCTGGGCGTTTACGTCCCTTTTTGACTAGTCAAGATAGACAGATGATGTAAACAGTGAGGGTTCTTTTTTTAGGTATGACTAATAATCATGACCATAAAAAATTGTTTCTGATCGGTTTACCTTCATCTACTTTCTGATTATTTTTATGATGCAACAGTCCATTTGGCGGTTGACAGGATAAGCGCCTTAACTATCCTGTCTGAAAATAGCCTAATTGTTCTTTTCGATGTAACGTTATCCTCATCCATTAAACAGTTGGGATAGTAAGCATTGTGACGGTATCTTTAGTATAAGGCCATGGCATGACAGTTGCAAATTGAAGATTTACCAAAAAAGACCTAAATTTACCTTTTTTTATCCAGATTTACCTCTTTTTGAGGGAATCCTTGCAATAAAAGGCCTAATGACCACTAAAAAGTGGTTAATCTTATTCAAAAAGGGTTAATCTTCCCTAAAAAGTGTCAATCTTACTTTTTTACATCATCCTCAGATTTAGATAAGACCTGCGCAGGTTATGTTATGTCGCTACCGTTACCAGCGAAAGGATGAGGATGATTTGTCATCTGAGGGATTACGGTCTCTAATGGTTGAATGAGTAACTGAAAGGAGGTGTCTCTGTTAACAAAAAAAGGGATTATTGTTAATTCAGTCAAGAGCCTATCGAAATGTTTTAAAAAAAATTAAAGGTATGGTAGGATAAGGGTAATATTAAGTGTATCAGGTAAGGTATGGTAGTGTAGAATGCGTGGCTGGTAACTAGAAAGGTCTATAGTTATTTGCGAGAGGCAGGACTGGCATTAAAGGAGAGGTGTTAATTGTGTTCTTCGGCAGAGGAAGACAAAAATGAAGGTGGGGTAGGGATGAAACGAATAGAGAAAATCTATTTATTTGTTAGTAAAGAGTCGAAGAAGTTGAGTTCAGAAGCGGTTGCTTCTGGTGCTGGAGTGACCACTCAAGAGGTGGCTGAAGCTTTTGGCGTGCAGCGCACGAATGCCAGTAAAGATTTAAATGAACTTGTCAAAGATGGCCTGCTAGCTAAACTTGATGGAAGACCTGTTCGCTACATTGAAAGTGGGTTGGTATCTAATCGTACTGGCCAGGAGAGAAAAAGCGCATCTAATTCTTCTATTAATCAATTAAATGATAAAACAGATATTTTTCAAAAGGTCATTGGTAGCCATGGCAGCATGAAAGTGCCAATTGAGCAAGCAAAGGCCGCCATCTTATATCCACCAAAAGGCTTAAATTGTCTAATCACCGGAGCAACAGGTTCAGGTAAAACTCATTTCGCTCATTTGATGTTTGAGTTTGCAAAAGATAAAGGGCTGATTAGAGGGTCACAGGAGTTGGTCGTTTTTAATTGTGCGGATTACGCTCACAATTCAGAATTGTTAATGAGCCATCTTTTCGGCTACATGGCGGGCGCGTTTACTGGTGCCACAAAGGAAAAAGAGGGCTTGATAGCCAAAGCTGACGGAGGCATGCTCTTTTTAGATGAGATTCATCGGTTACCGCCAGAAGGCCAAGAGATGATTTTTTATTTTATGGATCATGGCAAGTACAGTCGATTAGGTGAAACAGCAAAAGAAGGTCAAGCAGATGTGAGGATTATCTGTGCTACTTCAGAAGATGCTTCTTCTTATCTACTTAGCACTTTTGTGAGACGGATTCCTATCAGTATCCATTTACCTAGCTTTAATCAACGCCAAACAAAAGAAAAAATCGATTTGGTTAAGTTAATGGTTGGAATCGAAGCAGAACGAATTCAACGAAAAATTTCTTTGACGGAAGATGTGGTAAAAGCCTTGATTGGCAGTGTGACCTACGGAAATGTGGGACAATTGAAGTCTAATATTCAATTGATTTGTGCGAGAAGCTTCTTAAGTCATATGGATCAGGATGAGATATTAATTTCGCTGGATGATTTGACAGAAGAAATTAAGACTGGTTTAAGCCAGCTGGCCAATGACCGCCAAATGTTAGCGGAGCTTTCCCAAGGACTAGAACCTGTGATGGAGGTTTACCCAGATCAGAAGTTACTGCCACGTTTAGTGGACTCCTATGAGCTCCCCTTTAATTTATACGAAATTATTGACGAAAAAGCCGCTCTATTAAAAGATGATGGCATTGATCAAGAGTCGATCAATCAGTTTATTATGGCGGATATAAACGTCCATTTGAAATCATTTTATAAAAATCATGGGCTAACTTTTGACATTGAGAATAAGTTAGCTGAAATCGTTGATCAAAAGGTCATTGATTTAACAAAAACAATATATGAAGTAGCTAAGCTAAAATTAAGTGACAGTTTTCAAGTCAACTTTATTTATGCCATGAGTTTGCATATCAGTTCATTTTTAAAAAGGCATCAGCTTAAACAACAAGGAGAAATCAGCAGTAATGACAGTATTCGCAAGATGGTCAAAGAGTACCCAGCGGAATATGAGGTTGCCTTGGATATAAAAGAGTTGATCTCAGCTGATTACCGAATTGAGATTCCTCTTGAGGAAGTTGAATACTTGACGGTCTTACTGGTGTCCTTAAAAAAAGAAAAGGATGCCGGTCGTATCGGGATTGTAGTAGCCGCTCATGGAAATAGTACAGCTACGAGTATGGTTCAAGTTGTGAAGCAATTGTTTGGTAGTCATAATTTGATGGCAGTAGACATGCCTGTGGAAATGAAACCACGGATTGCTTTGGAAGGGATTATCAATGCAGTTGAGCAAGTTGATAATGGTAGTGGTGTTATTTTATTAGTCGATATGGGGTCATTAGGTACCTTTAGTGAAGAAATACATCGGCGGACTGGTGTCCATGTTCGAACAATTGACATGGTCACAACGGCGTTAGTATTGGAAGTTGCTCGAAAAACAGAATTATTGGACACTGATTTGGATCAACTGTTTCATTCTTTAAAGAACTTTCGTGGCTATGGCAATGGATTGGAAGAAGACCACGATGATGTTGACTCCTCCTTACAACCAGGCCTAAAGCAGGCGATCGTAGCGATTTGTGCGTCAGGACAAGGGACGGCCAAACGAATGAAGGAAATTATCGAGACCTACTTGGCTGAAGTTGGAGAAGAGAGCTTAGAAGTATTACCTATTTCAATTGTGGACATGACAACGGTGTTGGCCCAGTTGCAAAAAAACTATCAGCTTATTGCAGTAACGGGGATTGTGGATCCTAAAATCGGCGTCCGCTATATCCCCATGGAACTGTTATTTTCTGGTGAAGCAAAAGTTATCTTACAGGAACTGCTGATGGATGCTGAGATGGCGTCTTTTGAGCCGGTTGTCTTAGACGATGATCAAACCTGGCAGGTCTGTCAAGATTATTTACGGACAACGTATACGTTTATTAACCCTGAAAAAGTCATGCCTTCTTTTTGGGAATTCACCACTCAATTAAGAGAAAGCTTTATTGGTGGAGTTAACCAAGCGTTTACAATCAATCTAATTATGCATTTAGGCGGAATGGTCGAGCGGATTTTGACCCAGGCCTGTTTATCGGTAGCAGAGGAAGAAAAAGTCGCCTATCAATCGGAGCGTTTTGCGTTATTAAAAAAATGTAGTGAAACCCTTGAAACCGATTTGTTTCTAACGATTCCAGATGAGGAGATGTACTATCTCTTACAAATTATTAATAATACACTAGAAGAACAGAAGCAATAGTGTATTAATTAGGAACAATACACTAATTAGTGTATTGTTTTTTTGATGTTAAGAGGGATGAACGTTGATTAAACAGCGCTTTGAAAGGATACACTAAAGTTGGCACGATAATTGCATATATAATGGAGTAGAACGAAATATAACAAAAAGAGAGTAGGGATTCCTTTGGGGATTGATATTCGTTTGGTGAGAATTGATGATCGCTTGATTCATGGACAAGTTGCCACTGTTTGGGCAAAGCGCTTGGACATTCAACGAATTATTGTGGTCAGCGATGCGGTAACTAAAGATAACCTGCGAAAAACCTTACTTCAACAAGCGGCGCCTCCGGGGATTAAAGTCAATGTTATTCCGGTTTCCAAAATGATTGAAATTTATTCCAATCGACTGTTTAATGAGGTGCGAGTGATTTTATTGTTTACCAATCCTGTAGAAGTAGCTAAAATCGTCAAAGCTGGTATTCGGATTCCTTCGGTTAATATTGGCGCCATGGGCTATACAGTTGGGAAAAAGATGATTTCGAATACGATTGCTGTTGATGAAGCAGATATTAAGGCATTTCGTTATTTGGACAGCTTGGGGATTGAGTTGGAAATCCGTAAGGTGATCAGCGACAGTAAACAAAGTTTAATGGACATGTTAAAAAAAGCCAAGCTTTAGTGGTTTTTAGATATAGAGTTGAACGCGAAGGGATGTGGTGGTGTTAGGGATGGCGAATGTGGTTTTTAGAATAGAGACAGGTTAAATAGCCCAATCTATTTACAGACAATTTGTATAAATTATTTTAGGAGGTAGAGAGATGGTAGGAATTATCCTAGCAAGTCATGGCGAATTTGCCGAAGGCATTTTGCAATCTGGTGCAATGATCTTTGGAGAACAAGAAAATGTTAAAGCTATTACTTTAATGCCTAGCGAAGGCCCAGATGATGTCAAAGCTAAAATGAAAGAAGCGATTGCCTCTTTTGACAATCAAGACGAAGTATTATTCTTAGTCGATCTGTGGGGCGGTACACCTTTCAATCAAGCGAGCAGTTTGTTTGAAGAACATAAAGACAGTTGGGCAATTGTGGCAGGTATGAATTTACCAATGGTTATCGAAGCTTACTCATCACGTTTTTCAATGACGACAGCTCATGAGATTGCCACACATATTTCAAGTACGGCTAGAGAAGGGGTTAAGATCAAACCTGAAGAATTAGAGCCAGAAGAAAAAACAGCACCTGCTGAAGAAGCACATCCAACAGGATCATTAGCACCAGGAACGGTTGTTGGCGATGGCAAGTTGAAGATTGTCTTAGCTCGTGTGGATTCTCGTTTGTTACATGGCCAAGTGGCAACCGCTTGGACAAAATCAGTATTACCAACGCGTATTATCGTGGTGTCAGATGCTGTATCAAAAGATGATTTACGTAAAAAATTGATTGAACAAGCAACGCCGCCAGGGGTTAAAGCAAACGTTATTCCAATTAGTAAAATGATTGAAATTGCGAAAGATCCACGTTTTGGTGGAACTAAAGCGTTGTTATTATTTGAAAACCCACAAGATGTATTGAAAGTAATTGAAGCGGGCGTTGATATTAAAGAAGTCAATGTTGGTTCGATGGCTCATTCAGTTGGCAAAGTGGTAGTAAGTAAAGTATTGTCAATGGGGCAAGACGATGTGGCAGCTTTTGAAGCGATGAAAGCCAAAGGCATTAAGTTTGATGTACGTAAAGTACCAAATGATTCAGGCGCAAATATGGACGATATTCTCAAAAAAGCGAAGTCAGAATTGGCTAATGCATAGAGAAAATATTAATTAAATTGGAGGTTTATCATGTCTATTATATCAATGGTTTTAGTAATATTCGTGGCCTTTCTAGCAGGTATGGAAGGAATTTTAGATGAATTCCAGTTCCATCAACCGTTAGTGGCATGTACATTAATTGGGTTAGTAACAGGTAATTTAACAGCAGGCGTTATTCTTGGTGGGACGCTCCAAATGATCGCACTTGGTTGGGCGAACATTGGCGCAGCCGTAGCACCAGATGCAGCATTAGCATCCGTTGCATCAGCTATTATTTTAGTAAAAGCACTAGGTGCTGAAAGTATTTCCGTTAAAGATGCAGTTGCATCATCAATTGCAGTTGCGATTCCGCTTGCAGTTGCAGGGTTATTCTTAACAATGGTTGTTCGTACATTGGCAGTGCCAATTGTTCACATGATGGATGCGGCAGCTGAAAAAGGCGACATGAGACGAATTGAATTATTACATATCGGTGCGGTTTGTATGCAAGGGATTCGGATTGCAGTTCCAGCAGCAGCACTTTTATTTATTCCAGCAGAGACAGTTCAATCATTTCTAGAATCTATGCCAGAATGGTTAACAACTGGTATGGCAATTGGTGGAGGCATGGTTGTAGCCGTTGGTTATGCCCTTGTTATCAACATGATGGCAACAAAAGAAGTTTGGCCATTCTTCGCAATTGGGTTTGTAGTAGCAGCGATTTCTCAATTAACATTAATCGCTCTTGGTGCTTTAGGCGTTGCGTTAGCTTTCATTTATTTGAACCTATCTAAAATGGGTGGTTCTTCAAATGGTGGTGGCGGAGGAAACTCAGGCGACCCACTAGGCGACATTTTGAACGATTATTAATCTAGGAGGAGAAGAGAAAATGGCAGAAAGAATTGAATTAACTAAAAAAGATCGTTTAGCCGTTGCATGGCGTTCAACGTTTATCCAAGGCTCTTGGAACTATGAACGTATGCAAAATGGTGGTTGGGCGTTCTCAATGATTCCCGCAATTAAAAAATTATACAAAAGTCCAGACGATCGTGCAGCTGCACTAAAACGTCATTTGGAATTCTTTAATACTCACCCATATATTGCCTCACCAATCTTGGGCGTAACATTAGCGCTTGAAGAAGAGCGTGCCAATGGCGCACCAGTTGATGATGTAGCGATTCAAGGGGTAAAAGTTGGGATGATGGGTCCTTTAGCTGGTGTTGGTGATCCAGTATTCTGGTTTACTGTTCGTCCAATGTTAGGTGCCTTAGGTGCTTCATTAGCTATGGGTGGCAATATCTTAGGCCCAATTATTTTCTTTGTTGCTTGGAACTTAATTCGTTGGGCATTTATGTGGTACACACAAGAATTTGGTTATAAGGCCGGTTCTAAAATTACGGATGACCTTTCCGGTGGGTTATTGCAAGACGTAACAAAAGGCGCCTCTATTTTAGGGATGTTTGTCTTAGCTGCTCTAGTGCAGCGGTGGGTATCGATTAAATTCCAGCCAATCGTGTCTGAAGTCAAGCTGGATGAAGGGGCCTATGTTGAATGGGGCAAACTGAAAGAAGGCGGCGCTGGTATTCAGCAGGCTTTTCAAGAAGTTGCGTCTGGTAAAGCTCTTTCTAACATTAAGGTCACAACCTTGCAAGATAACTTGGATCAGTTAATTCCTGGTTTAGCAGCATTGTGTTTAACTTTCTTCTGTATGTGGTTACTTAAGAAAAAAGTTAGTCCAATCGTTATCATTCTTGGCCTCTTTGTAGTAGGTGTACTTGGTCATGTTGTTGGTCTATTGTAAAAAATAAATCGATAAAAGGTCGCGAGCTTAGGTTCCGGCCTTTTTCTTTTTTTAGATAACTTAGGCATAATGGCGGCTTTGGCATGTTTTGAATGGCGAAATTTGAAGAAAACACGTATAATGAAGAAGATCTTACAACAGAAATGGAGCAGATGAAATGGTTCAATCACTTAATACACAGGTAGATTTGGTTATTGATGCGACGGCGTTTACTGGACTAACAGATTATGGCAAAATTATGATTGGCGATAAAGGGTTTGAGTTTTACCATGGCCGGGATACTCGTAAATTTATCCAAATTCCCTGGGAAGAAGTTAATTTAGTGATGGCCTCTGTGCTCTTCAAAGGGAAGTGGATTCCTCGTTATGCCATCGAAACGAAAAAAAATGGCACCTATACCTTTTCGTCAAAAGAGCCAAAAAAAGTCTTGCGAGCGATTAGAGTGTACGTCGATCCAAGTCACATGGTTCAGTCCCTAGGATTTGGTGATGTGATGAAGCGAGCCTTCAAATCCATGGGTAAGAAAAAAACCAACTAATAACCACTAAAGTAGACACCTGAGACAGAGCGCTTCAGGTGTTTTTTGGTATTGCACTAACCATTAAAACAAGTTATTGTAAAGAGTTGAACGTTTATTAACGATTACTGTATACATTTTGCTAGTGTCAAACGTTGTCTTGTTAGGAGGGTGGAGGATGGCTAAAGATGGATTAGAGTCATATGTTGTTGAATTAGGAGGAGAGGTGTGCCGTTTTTTAATGTCGAAAGGGGCTAGTTTACATGATGCTCAAGACTGTGTTCAAAATACCTTTTATAAATTACTTTTATCCATGGATAGTTTGACGGAAGAGTCGATTCGGCCATGGTTTTATCGAGTATCCTTAAACGACTATATTGATTTGCAGCGAAAACTAAAGCCCCTTAACTTTGAGCCAAATCAAGACAGCCCAGTGACCTCAGGTGGGCTAGAGTCTCTTTTATTGAAGGAAGAAATTTTGGCTGTATTAGCGGATGTGAAAGAAGAGTATGGGGAATTGCTGCTATTGAAATATTATTATGAGTTTACTTACGAGGAAATAGCCAAACTATTGTTGATAAAACCGACCAGTGTTAAACAAAAACTGGCTCGCGCTCGTGCCTCGATAAAAAAAGAAAGTGGGAAGTCTAGATGGAAGAATCGTTAGGGAAATCTTTAAAGAAAGCGAAAAGAAAACAAGTAGTCAAAATCATCTTAATCAGTGGCTTAATGGTTTTGGTCATGGTGCCAGCAATGGTTATCGGTAGTGATAAATTAGCCACGGCCAACTGTGGTCTATTAAATGACTCTTTATATTTACACAATCGCATTGCAGAACCAAATATTCAAATTGATTCCCAGGTCATTCGCAACCATTCAGTCATGGGCGGTGAGGTGGTGACCAATCGTTCAAAAGAAGTAGCGGGTTATCTGGTACCTTGGAGTACCTTGACTAGCACTTATTCTGTCATCGGGGGAAGTGTCGACCACAATGAAATGATCCCAGGCCAGCAGCATTCAGAGGAAGCTATTTACGAGTATGACAAACAAACGAAACAAAAGGTTGCGTCCTTTTATCATCCCCGTATCAAAGATTATTCCGGTGGGGTGACTCATGATCTTGCCACCATTGGCCAGTTGGAAAACCATGTGGCAGAAGTGGCTCTTTCATTTGATCAGCCTTATACATGGCAAGAGCTATCTAAGACATTACCTGATACGATTCAAGTTAAATGGTTATATATGTTTTCGGAACTATTAGATGAATCAAAGGGGCGAAGTGGTGGGCTAATATTTGGGTTTAGCAGTGAAGGGGATATTGATGAGAATTTCCAGCAATTTATTGAAGATTTAGAAGCCTATGATCAAAGTGAACCCTCCCAGTTTGCCCCATTTTTAGAAAGTGAAAATGGAAAAAAAGGGGATGAGGCAGCTATCTTAGGTGTTATTGTTACAGGAAAAACCAGTGAGTTGGCTAAATTAAGCGAGCTTGAGTTTATTCGAGGCTCTTCAATCGGTGTAACGGCCGAGATTGTGCCTTATATCAATCCAGATAATGGGACAAATCGTTAAAAAAGGGTAAATAGCTCTCAGAATAATGAGTTAAGACTTTGACTCTTTCTTAATTAGTGGTATGATGGAAAAAAATTAAGGGGGGATGTTAATGGGCTTAAATGAATTTATTTTAGGGCTAACGAATTTAGAAAAAATCAATCGAGCACCGGGCTTTTTCAAATATACGGAACACACGGTGGCAGCTCATTCCTATCGAGTGGCCTCTATCGCACAGGTATTAGGTGACATTGAAGAAGTTAACGGGATTGAGGTTGACTGGAAAATGCTGTATGAAAAAGCCTTAAACCACGATTACACGGAGCGCTTTATCGGGGATATTAAAACTCCAGTGAAATATGCCAGCCGTGAGTTACGGGGGATGTTGCAGACTGTGGAAGAAAAAATGACCGATGAGTTTATCAACCAAGAAATTCCGCCAGAGTTTCAAGAGATATACCGTCGTCGTTTGTTTGAGGGCAAAGATGATAGCCTTGAAGGCGAAATTCTAGCGGTCGCTGATAAAGTTGATTTACTGTATGAATCATTTGAAGAGATTGTTAAAAATAACCCGGAACCTGTATACAAAGAGATGTTCGTGGAATCTGTTCAAACGATTAAAGGATATGCTCATCGCCCCTCCGTTAATTACTTTTTTAAGGAAATTTTTCCTGAGTTATTGAAGGTTGATTTTTATGGGAAAACGGCGTTTATGGAAGCTATTGATCAGGTTTTAGCAGAATAAAGGAAAAAGGCCACGATTGCAATCGTGGCCTTTTTCTTATTTGGTGACGGGAATCCATAATTCACAGAACAAGCCTGGCTGGCTACGTTCAAGATACAGTTCATAGTCAGTTTGATCAGTTTGCACATAACCTGTTTGAGGGGAGAATTCTTTTAAGAATTTGCTCCACATCTCACCAATCGAGTCCCCATCGTCGCCGTAGCAATTTAAGACAACGTAGGTAGCGGGTTCGACATCCCAAACCCGAAATCCATCTGCCAATAATTGAGCATCGTGATAGGGAAGGGTCTCATCGTCAATCAAGACACCAATGCCATAGTCAAAGGTTGTCTCCGTTGCTACACTCGGGCTGCAAAGTCCAAACAGGTCTTTTTTTCCTGATGGACGAATAGCCAGTAAGGGGTCAAGAGCCTTAGTAGACTGGCATTCATGCCAAAAGTTGGGGATTTCTTGATTGTCCTCGTCGTTAAGGGTATCATTTCTAAAAGGTCTAATACAGGCTAGAAATTGTTGTTTCTGTGTTTGTTCTATTCGATAATCCATTGCTTTACCACCTTCCAGTGACAGTTTGATAAGGAGGGGGTTGAATAAAGAGAGTTGAGTGCCACGAAGTTTGGCTGCGTTTGGCGAGACACCGTGGAAGCGAGTGAACGCTTTGGTAAAGCTCTCAGGTGTTTCATAGCCGTATTTATAACAGAGGTCAATAATCTTGTGGTCTGTAGCTTGGAGTTCTTGTCCCGCTAATGAAAGTCGCCTGTTTCGCAGGTAGACATTAGCAGTCATGCCCGCCATTAAGCTAAACGTCCGATGAAAGTTATAGCTGGACATCTGGACACTTTGTGCCACATCTTCATAATTTATGTCCTCCAATAAATGAGCTTCCATATAATCAATCGCTTGTTGCAATAATTCAAACCAATTCATTTTTTTCCCTTCCTTTCCTTTTTGATTATATCGAATAAGTGTATCACAAGCCTGTCTTCCTTTGCCGAATTTTGTCCCTTAGTGCTGAATCAGGTATTACGGCTATTAAAAAAAGTCCCGTCGTTTGATTAAACGTATCAGAATTAAAAAATAGTCGGGACCATGCCGCCATCGGCTCGAATTACGGAACCACTGAAACTGCTAGCTAAAGGGCTACAGACAAAGGTCACCAATCTGCCTAATTCTTCTGGGGGAATAAAGCGTTGAATCAGAGACGCTGAACGATGTTCTTTCATAAATAGGCGCTCTTGCTCTTCAAAGGACAGTTGTCGGTCACCGTAGAACTCCTCTAACATCGAAGTGACTCCGGCTGTCAAGGTAGGGCCAGGTAAGACGGTATTGACCGTGACTCGACTGTTTTTTGTTTGAGTAGCCAAGGTTTTGGCTAAAGAGAGCTGCATGGTTTTCGTCATGCTATAGTGAGCCATTTCGCCGGAAGGCATCAACGCCTCTTCACTAGCAATAAAGACGATGCGACCGAAGTTGTCCGTTAACATTTTAGGTAAATAAGCCTTGGCCAGAGTGTTGCTAATCATCACATTAACAGTAAAAAAATGGAGCCAGTCCTGATCGGTAATCTCGTAATAGTCGGTAGGTTTAAAAATACCAAGACTGTTGATCAGTAGGTCTACCTTTGGAAATTGCTGAATTAAATTGTTGCGCTCTTCTGGTTGACTTAAATCATAAGGCGCTGATTGGGGGGTGGTCGTGGGAAAGCTCTTATTGATGTCTGCCACAATCGCATCAACGACAGGTGACTCACGGCCGTTAATAATCACATTGACCCCTTCGCTAGCAAGTTCGTAGGCAATCGCTTTGCCAATCCCTTTTGTGGAGCCGGTTATCAAGGCTGTTAACCCTGTTAGATTCATGTTCATCAAGATCTTCCTTTCATTGTTAGAAGGTCATACAAGGTTCCTTATTTAATTTTTCAGAATACGAGACTTTAAAAATCAAAGTTATCTGGGTCAGGACCGATTCGTCGTTCTTGATTTAATCCGTTGATTGCATCCATTTCACTTGGCGTTAACTCAAAATCAAAAACGGAAATATTTTCGATTAATCGTCCGTGGTTGGTTGATTTAGGAATGGTAATCACTTGATTCTGTAAATCCCAACGTAATACAATTTGGGCAGGTGATTTTTGATAACGCTGGCTGAGAGACACAATCAACTGATCGTTTAAGATATCGCCATTCATCAAAGGCGACCAAGCCTCCATTTGAATGTGATGGGTTTCAAGGTAGGTTTTAAGCTCACCTTGCGTTAGTAGAGGGTGGTATTCCACTTGATTAATAACTGGCGTAACAGTGCTGTGCCTAGCTAGTTCTTTCAGATGATGGCTGTGAAAGTTGCTGACACCAATACTGCGAACTTGTTTTTCGTTATAGAGTTTTTCCATTTCCAGCCAAGTTGGTAAATAGTAATCTGCCACTGGCCAATGAATCAAATATAAGTCTAAATAATCGACACCGATTTTTCTTAAACTTTCTTGATAAGCTTCAGAGACATTCCCCTTGCGCATATCCTCATTCCAAATTTTTGAGGTAATAAATAGCTCTTTACGGGTAATGCCAGCAGCGGCGATGCCTTGCCGGATGCCTTCGCCAACGGCTTCTTCGTTACCATAAATGCTTGCTGTATCAATACTGCGATACCCCTCAATAATAGCTGTTTTAATGGCAGCAACCAATTCTTGATAGTCTTCCACCCGGAAAACACCTAAACCTAATGTGGGCATCTCGATGCCGTTGTTCAATGTGACTGTGTTCATTTCAATTCCTCCAATAGTATGTCTACTTCCAATTAAATCTATTTACATTTCGGTGATATGTCGTTAGTATAGACCCTATAGGTTAAAATGTGAAGTAGGTACTTTTTTGTGATATAGGTACTAAAAAGTACCTGTGAAAGGAATTGATAAAGATGGAACCTGTCGTTTATGGCATCGGAGTGGAAGCAACGATTGAAGTAATTGGAGGAAAATGGAAGCCGATTATTTTATGTCACTTGAAACATGGCACTCGCCGTCCTTCCGAATTAAAAAAATTGATGCCGGCCATTACTCAGAAGATGTTAACCCAACAATTGCGTGAATTGGAGCACTCAGGCGTGATTGACCGAGTTGTTTACGAGCAAATACCGCCGAAAGTTGAGTATTCTTTAAGCCAATACGGACGCTCCTTAGAACCAGTCTTAGAGTTACTGTGCACTTGGGGAGAAGAGCATATTCACAAACGGCAAGTGGAATTTAATGAGCCGATTATTTTGATGCATCAGGATTTGTAGCGTTAGAGTTAAGTCGAGCTTGTCTCGGCTTTTTTTTTGACAGAATAATAAAAAATGACCCAAGAAAGGTGATGCTGCCAAGTATCGGGAAAAGTAAGGTGCCTCTGTCAGCTCCTGTGGTTTGGAGTAGTTGAGCGCCAATAATTGGACCTAAGACGCTGCCTGTTTTGATCCATTCAGCAAAGCCAAAGTAAACCCCTTTAAGGTCTTCATTTGCCATGTCATCTACAAGAGTATCGAAGCGAGAGCCAAGTAAAAGTTCTCCCAGACTGTAAATTAAGGCTATAAAAACAAAGCCCCAAAGCGTGGCTGCTAATCCGCAGAGAACGACACTACTTGCTAAAAAGAGATTGCTGATGAGTAAGACGGAAGTAGCAGACAACGTTTGGGTCACTCTCAGTAAAATAAATTGCAAGAGAAGAATGCAGGCTGAATTTAGTGAGAGAATATAGGCATAAATTTGTGAACCATTAGAAAAATGGGGTGAGAGAGTCAAATACTGGGCTAGTGTCGAATTAAATTGAGCATAGCCGAAATAAGAAAAGGCCACACCAATTAATAGGAATATAAACGCCCGATCAGAGAAAATCCATTGCCCTTGATGGATATTTCTGGTCGGTTTGTCTTTCAGGGGAGTGGCCTGTTTGCTCAATGTATACAGCAGGACGAGGCTGTAAAGAATGTAGCAACACCCTAAAGGTAAATAGGCAACTAAACTTTTCTGGATATGAAAGAACTGACTGAGTAAGGGACCGAAAAATCCACCAAGGTTAATGGCGGCATACCGAATATTGTAAGTCATTAGGCGTTGGTCAGAGGTTGTTTCCAGGGATAGGACTTTTTTCGCAGCGGGCTCGAAAAAGGCATAACAGCAGCCATTAAGGCAGTTCAATAAGAGAAACTGCCAAAAGGTTGTGGCGAAATAAAATAGAATAAACGTGAGACCCCAAAAAAAGGCAACGACACTCAGAACTAATCGCAAAGAGAAGTTATCTACCAAGCGGCCAACTAGACCACTTAATAGGACGATAATCAGGGGAAAGGCACTAATGATGATCCCTGTCTCAGTAATGGGAAGATGAAGAACGGTAGTTAAGTAAATACTTAAGAAAGGGGTACTCATAAAAAAGGCTGTGCGGGTAAAGAATGTTCCGAATAGAATGATTCGAGTCGGTACATTAAGTTGTTTGGTTAATTGACTCATGATTGTAATGCTCCTTTTCGTGTGATTACCCGTCATGGAAAAACTGGTACTTGCTATAAAATGTAACATGGCGTAATCTGAAGAGAGAAAAGGTGTGCTGTATCCTCACAATCCAAGGAGGTAATAATGGAATTTGGTGAAACGATTAAGAAAATCAGAAGGTCACAGCGACTGTCTCAACAGGATTTGGCAAAGGGGGTAATGAGTCGTTCTAATTTATCGCGATTTGAGAGTGGTCAATATTACCCTAGTTATGATAAAGTGTTCGGGCTGATTGCTAAGTTGGGACTAAGTTTGGAAGAGGTTTTGTACATTGCCAATGATTATCAGGCAAAGCCGTTAGACGTGTTGCAACGGAAATTAGTGGAGTACGACAATCAATACGACCTTGAGGGATTAAAAGAAATCAGCAAGGAGGCGAAACAATCCTTTCAGGAAACCGCAAATCCTGAGTATCAGACGCTTTATTGGTTTGCTCAGTTGTCCTTTCTGCATTTAGGCCATGTCGATGAACTACCAGAAGAGGCGATTAAAGGGTCAATCTTACCTTATTTTGAAGATAAGGAAGACTGGTATCTAAAGGATTTGCGCTTTTTAAACAATTCGCTGGCTATTTTTGAATTGGATGATGCTTGTTTTTTAGGAAATCGGGCCTTGAAAAGTTTTGAGAAATACCAGCAGTTTAATGTTCAAACCAATCTGCAATCCAACCTGATGATCAACCTTGGGACTCGTTGTTTTGAAGAAAAGCGCTATTCGGAAAGTCTCAGTTACTTTCAAAGAGCCAAGGCTTTTTCAACGTCATTCAATCATGTCTACAATCAAATCATCTGTGCCAACTATTTGCTGATACTAGAAGGAGGTGCCACGGAGCAATTGGAAACGTATCTGGCAACCTTGGAACTGTTGGGCTATCATGAAACAGTGGCTTATTTAAGGCAAGTCAAAGACACCTTTCAGCCTAGCTTAAGCTAAGCTTTTTGTTAAGCCAAACCATGAAACTATGCTATTATTAACTTGAAAATAGACAGTGATAGTTGATCAATCATGTTTATACGAAGTTAACTAAAAGGATTAAACAAGAGGAGACTATGATGGAGATTAAATTAGAGGTAACTATTAAGCCAAATAAGACGGTTATTCAATTGATGGATAACCAAGGAACCATTGAATTGCTAAAAGAGAATGTCGTTACTTTGGAAAAACCTGTCGTCTATTTATTGCTAAAGGAAAAAGAACTGATTGAAATAGGCCGTATAGCTGAAGGGAATTTGGACTCGGGGTTGGACTTTGACCGAGTGGTGACGATTTTACCAACTTGGGATATTGAACTAGACTATGTTGAACAATTACTTGTTGAGGAAGCCACCGCAAATGGCATCAAGTTAAAGGAGGGCCGTCAAGCGGTTAAAGTACCGGCTAATGCAGTAAAAACAGTTAAACCCTATGTTGAGTTAATTACCACAATTCTTGACACATTTGATTATTCGTTAATGCCAAAAGTGGACGCCAAACCAGCCAAGAAAAAACCAGCGAAGGCCCAGCATCGCTGGAATAAAGAAGTCAGTCAAATTGAATTTTATGTTGACTCCCGTGAAAGCAAGGCAACTGTTATGTGGCAAAAACGCAATGAGATGCTTTTAAAAGCAGGTGCGAAAATGAAACCTGAAGCGGAGTTAAATAAAGATGGTTCCGTGGGATTTTCCGCTAAGATGGGAGAAAAAATTCGTTCTGATCATCAAGATAAAATCAAGAATTTTACAACGACTGAAGACATCATTCTGAAAAGTGTAAACGAAGTTGGCTTGTTCTTGTATTTTGGTGGCACCAATAGCTGGTTGGAGCTGCTGGATGCTACTGGTAAGAGCATCGATTCCTACACAGTTGTTAACTAACATCAATTAAAACACCTACCATTGCCAGTAGGTGTTTTTGACATGAGAAGGGGGTATAATGGAAAAAGGAGGTGACTTATGAAAATTGGAATGATTAACGGCAGTTCACGAAAGCATCAAAATCAGCTAATTGAAAAAGAATTACACGCACTAAAAGGAACCTCTATGGAAATAGTCAATTTCGGCATCTATCCAGAAGAGCAAGGGAATTTTAGTTATATTCAAATGGCGATTGCGACAGGTTTGTTGCTAAGTTCTCAAGCAGTTGACTTTGTAGTAACCGGGTGCAGTTCCGGTACGGGAATGATGTTAGCTTGTAATGCCATGCCAGATGTGATGTGCGGGTATCTTGCCAATCCGACTGATGCCTACTTATTTGGGCGGATTAATGATGGCAATGCTATTTCATTACCTCTTGGCTCGATAGATGGGTGGGCGGGAGAACTTAACCTGCGGTATACGCTAGAAAAATTATTCGAAGAACCTTTTGGAACCGGATATCCACAAGCGGAAGCAGTTAGAAAACAAGCTGATACCGCTTATTTGAAAGAATTAAAAAGGCAATCGCAAATACCTCTAATTGAACTACTGCCTCAGCTGGATAAGTCTCTGGTCTTACCTGTTCTTCATCGTAAGTTTTTTTATGAGTATGTGTTGAATGAAGGGAAAAATTCGGAGTTGACTAAGTTGTTAGAAAGAATGATGAAAGAAAATGACAATCCTTAAGACCTTTGAATCACTGTTACTATCTTGTAAGCATATCATTCCTTTTTTATACAAAAATAGTTTATAATTAGATTGTAACAATTATAATATAGGAGGGATATGTTATGAAAGTAATCGTATTAGGATCATCACATGGCGGCTACGAAGCTGTCGAAGAATTATTGTTGTCCCACCCAGGTGCAGACATTCAGTGGTATGAAAAAGGCGACTTCATCTCATTTATGGGTTGAGGAACGCAACTGTATCTCGAAGGAGTTGTCAAAGACGTTAATTCAATTCGTTATATGACAGCAGAAGAGATGGAAAAACGCGGGGTTCGCGTTTACGTTAATCAGGAAATTACCAAACTGGAAGCTGACAAACATCAGGTGGTTGTCTTGGATCACGTGACAGGTCAGGAACGTGTCGAGACATATGACAAACTTATTTTAAGTCCGGGAGCTAATCCATTTATTCTACCAGTTCCAGGCAAAGAATTAGCCAATATTGAAACCATGCGGGGTCGTCAGGATACCATTGATTTAAAAATGAAATCAGTTGATCCAGAGATTGAAAATGTGGTGGTTATTGGTGTGGGGTATATTGGCATTGAGGCAGCAGAATCATTTGCCAAAGCCGGCAAAAAAGTTACCTTAGTGGATATTATCGAGCGTCCCTTAGGTGTTTATTTGGATAAACCATTTACCGATGTTCTTGAAAAGGAAATGACAGATAATGGGATTACCTTAGCCATGGGGGAATCGGTTGTGAGTTTTACAGGCGATGAGCGAGTGCGGACTGTTATTACAGATAAAGGTGAGTATCCAGCTGATTTAGTGGTGATGTCTGCTGGTGTCCGTCCCAACACAGCGTGGTTGAAAGATGCGTTGGAATTATTGCCAAATGGCATGATTAAAACCGATGAGTATATGCGAACAAGTGAAGAAGATGTTTTTGCGGTAGGGGATGCCACATTGATTCAATATAACCCAGGGGATACAGCCGTTAATATTTCACTGGCAACCAATGCTCGTCGCCAAGGACGATTTGCAGCTAAGAATTTGTTAGCTGCCAACTATCCATTTCCTGGTGTTCAAGGTTCGTCAGCTTTACGAGTTTTCGACTATAAATTTGCGTCAACAGGCCTGAATGATCAAATGGCCGCTAGATTAAACATAAACATTCGATCCGTTTATTTAGATCAAGAGACATTGATGGATTTTGTCCCGGCTTATATGAAGGAACGGGTTATGTTTAAACTAGTTTATGATCCAGAGACTCGTGTTATTTTAGGAGCTCAAATCATGTCTAAACAGGATTTAACAGCGAATATTAACGCGATTTCAATTGCGATTCAAACAAAGTACACGATTGATCAATTGGCTTATGCCGATATGTTCTTCCAACCAGAGTTTGACACGCCATGGAATTTGTTAAATTTGGCGGGATTAAAAGCCATTGAACAAGAGAAATAAGTAGTAAATAAAAGAAGTCTTAACTCGATTGACTGAGTTAAGACTTCTTTAGGTAGCTAAAATTTATTCAGCTGCATTAGCATGCTCTTTAGCAAGCTCATTTTTATCGTAAATTTTAACGAATGGGTAGTAACAAATAACTGATACGATAATTAAGACAACACTTAGAACGGCAGCTCGCCAGTCACCACCAGTTGCCATGAAGGCACCGACTGGTCCAGGCAAGGTCCATGGAGCAGTCACAACCACGGCATTTACTAAGCCAGCAGTCGTGGCAAACCAAGCGATTGTGGCACAAATCATTGGTGTCACGATAAAAGGAATCATGATGACAGGATTTAACACAACAGGAACACCGAAGATAACAGGTTCGTTAATGTTAAAGATAGACGGCATGATAATTGCTTTCCCTAATTTTGAACCGTATTGTGATTTGGCTGTAAAAGCTAACAAAATAGCTAAACCAATTGTACAACCAGAACCACCAATCCAGATAAACCATTGGAAGAAAGGCTCAGCTGCAATATGTGGCAAAGACTCACCAGCAGCATGTGCAACTGTATTACCATCTAATAATTGTAGCCAAATTGGACGCGCTAACGAGCCGATGATTGAGACTCCGTGAATCCCAAATACCCAGAAGAAGGTAATCATGAAAACAAGCAATAGAACACTTGGTAACGAGTCAGCAGCACTTACAAGCGGGCTAACAACTTTAGATATAGCGGTATGCCAATCAAATCCGATAAAATAAGTGATCGTAGCCATTCCAAGAATGACGATTAAAGTAGGTGTTAAAGCTTCAAAAGAACGAGCAACGGCTGGTGGTACTTGATCAGGCATCGTGATTTTAAATCTAGACTTATCAGTTAAACGGTAAATTTCAACGGCGATAATCGCTGTGATGATACCAACAAACATACCACCGCCGCCTAAGTTAGCCATCGGTAAAACAAATCCAACAGCACCAGCAGCGTCTGCAGCTTCAGCAGGAATATTAACTGGAACAAATGTTAATAGGAAGGCAATTGTTGCTAAAATACCACCAGAAACAGCGTCTAGTTTATAGGTTTTAGCAAGACTGGCGCCAATGCCGAAAGTAGCGTACAGAGACATGATATACATAGTCATTCTGTATGGCAATAAGATTGTTGCTGCATTTTCTTTTAGGAAAATACTAATTCCCCATGCTTCTGGTAATGGTGGGAAAGCAATTATTAGGAAAAAAGACCCAATAATAATCAGTGGCAATGTCGCAATAATACCATCGCGAATCGCACGTAAATGTCTTTGGTTAGCTAATTGAGCCATTGGGCCAGCTAACTTTTCTTCAATAAACCTTGTAAACTTATCAAACATGTTTTCACTCCTTAGTTTAGACAGCGTTTGCTGTTATTAAAAAATAAATCCTTTGAATAACCAAAAATATGAGAGAGTTTCCAAAATAACGAAAGCACAAATGGTTGTAATCCAAAACCGCTTACAAATGCCGTCTTTTGATTCGATGAAACACTGACCATAGGCAATGGCTAATGAAATAAAAAGTGGTAAAAATAGCATGACGGCAATTCGTGTATCCCAATGTAACAAGTAAAAGAGATAAGGAATTAGGATACCACCTAAAATACTTGCTAATAAAAGGACCAACGCGCTTTTAAAAGAAAAGCGTGGGATTCCAGTTTGTTTTCCTTGAATGTCCATTATTGTTGTTCACCCCCTCAATTTTTTATCTATTCTTATTACATCCGACGAATAAATGATTGCAATCAAAAATATGAACATCACATCTCAGTCATGAGCTGAAGCGGATACATGTTCAAAGGACGTTCTGTGGATGCATACCTGTAGTATACATTTTATGTAATAATATTTCAACATATTATTAATAAAAATAGAATTTAATTTCTTAAACGGATTATTATTACGTTAATTACGATTTAAAATTGAAATATTATTCCTGTAATGGTAAGATTTACTCAAGGCGAAGTAAAAGGCCAATGAATGATTGGAAACGGTTCTTTTGCTTTGGATGGTGATACCAGTGAACTAGATTGCTACATGAAGAGAGTCTATTATCAGGTATCAACGGTTGCTAAAAAACAAACTTTAAAGAAGGATGTCAGAGGATGTTAGAAAATTTAACCACAGAAAAAAGAAATGAAAGTACTCAAAATCTTGATCGCTTGTCAGTTAAGAGTACAATTGAAAAAATGAATCAAGAAGATCAAAAAGTAATAGAAGCTATTAGCCAGAAAACTGAATCAATTGAAGCATTAATAGAAAATGTTGTAGTGAGTCTTAAACAAGGTGGGCGTTTATTCTATTTTGGAGCAGGAACTAGTGGTAGATTAGGTATTCTTGATGCGGCAGAGTGCATTCCAACTTTTAGCATTGAGCCGGAGATGGTTCAAGGGATTATTGCTGGTGGCGAGTCTGCTATGACAGTGGCTGTTGAAGGGGCAGAAGATTCATTAACTCTGGCAGTTGACGATTTTAAGGAGCGCCAGTTAACGGATAAAGACTTTGTAATCGGCATCAGTGCTAGCGGTCGAACGCCTTACGTAATTGGTGGGCTAAAATACGCAGCAGAAATTGGGGCTACAACAGGGGCTTTATCCTGTAATGAAGGCGCCGAAATCAGCCAATACGCTCAATATCCAGTAGAGATTTCAGCTGGACCCGAAGTATTAACTGGCTCAACACGGTTGAAGTCGGGGACCATTCAAAAGTTAGTGTTAAACATGATTTCAACCATTAGTATGGTTCAATTGGGAAAAGTCTTTGGCAATTTGATGGTTGATGTCAAACCAACCAATGAAAAGCTAGTTGAGCGAGCGAAAGGTATTATTATGGATGCAACAGGAGTCAGTAAAGAAGAAGCGACTCACTATTTTGAAGATTCAGATCAGTTGGTTAAATTGGCAATTGTTAGACTATTAACTGGGGCATCTAAAGAAGTTGCCATTGACTTACTGGCAGACAATGATGGCTTTATTCGTAAGGCGATTGAGTCTCAAGATAATTAAAAGCAGACAATAGAGGACGATGAAGATGAGGTATGTAATCGGTATTGATTGCGGTGGAACAAAAACAGAAGCTGTCGCTTATGATGAAGAGGGGCGTCAGTTAGCTGCGAGAACCACTGGGTTTGGTAATTTATTAGTTGATTTCCAAAGGGCTTTAGAGAATATTCAACAAGGGGTTCAAGAGGTGTTGGACGAGTTGGGACCGGGCTGTCAGGAACTAGTTTTTGGCATTGCGGGCATTGATTCCGGTGGACTAAAAGAAACGTTGACCATGACCTTTAGCCAATGGGGATTGCCCGTCAGCTTGATGAATGATGGTCAATTAGCTCATTACGGCATTCTAAAGGGAGACGATGGCATTATCGTGACCGCTGGAACCGGCTCGGTCTTTTTGGGACGATCGACTGGCCAGTGGTATCGTGTAGGAGGCTGGGGCCATCTTTTAGGTGATGGTGGCAGTGCTTTTGATATTGCTCGAAAAGGCATTCAACAAAGTCTTTCAGAATTTGACTCAGGGCAAGACCCTAGTGAATTTTCCCGACATTTATTTAAACATTTTGAGACAGAGGATGTTTTTGGTGTAACCAAAGCAGTTTATTCTTTGGACAAAGGCGCAATTGCGGAATTAGCTAGTTTGATTGCAAGTTTAGCTCCTGAAAATGAACTGGCAGTAGCTATCTTAAAATCTGCGGGAGAAGAATTAGCAGAGAGTGTGAGAGTCTTAGCTAGTAAAATGCCACTAGTCTCATTAAAAGTAGGGTTAAATGGCAGCGTCATTGAAAAAAATGCCATTGTGCGCCAGGCTTTTTTTGAAGGTGTGAAGAAAGCTACAAAGAATCAAGAGATAGAATTTATAGATAAAACAACATCAGGTGCTAAGGGTGCCTACTATTATAATAAAAGGAATGGTAAAAAATGAGAAAATTAGGAATTTCAGTTTATCCGAACCACAGCAGTGTGGAAGAAATAAAAGCATACATGGATTTAGCCGCTAAGTATCACTTTACTCGCGTCTTTACTTGTTTATTATCGGTTGATAAAGAGGATAAAGAAAAGATTGTCCAAGAATTTACCGAAACAATTAATTATGCCAAATCACTTGGCATGGAAGTCGTTGCTGATGTAAGTCCCAAAGTCTTTGGCGAATTAGAAATTAGCTACGATGATCTATCTTTTTTTAAGGAAATTGGGGCAGACGGGATTCGTTTGGACATGGGCTTTACAGGCAATGAAGAGTCAATTATGACCTTTAATCCACAGGATTTAGATATCGAATTAAATATTAGTTCTGGTACTCGTTACTTGGAAAATATTTTAAGTTACCAAGCTAACACGAATAAATTAATGGGATGTCATAACTTTTATCCTCATCGTTATACAGGATTAAGTTATCAGCATTTTATCGATACAACTAAAATTTACAAAGAAAATGGCATTCGAACCGCTGCTTTCGTTAACTCACCAACGGCTAAAATTGGACCATGGCCAGTTGAAGAGGGCTTATGTACATTAGAAATGCATCGCCATTGGCCAATTACAACTCAAGCTAAACACCTTTGGGCGACTGATTTAATCGATGATGTGATTATTGCCAATTCATTTGCTTCAGAAGCAGAATTAAAAGCATTAAGTGAGATTTCGCCGTATCAATTAACTTTGGATTGTGTAATCGAAGAGAAGACACCAGAGCTTGAGCGTAAAATTGTACTGGAAGAGTTCCACTTTAATCGTGGAGATGTCTCAGATTATGTGATTCGTTCAACTCAAAGTCGTGTAAAATATAAAGGTCATAACTTTGTTCCTTTTAACACAGAAGACATGAAGACTGGTGATATTTTAGTGGAAACTTCGTTATATGCGCATTATGCGGGGGAATTACAAGTGGCGTTGTTGCCTATGGAGAATTCGGGTAAAACAAATGTTGTTGGAGCTATTACAGAAGCTGATCAAGTGCTTTTACCGTATATCAAGCCTTGGCAGAAATTTAAATTTAACGAAGTAAAATAAATGAAAACTAATGAATCGTGAGAAGTTAAACGGTTCATTAGTTTTTCTTAACAAAAACTATAAAAGATAAAGGTGTGATTTGATGAACTATGCAGTAGGATTAATGTCCGGAACATCATTAGACGGGATTGACGCAGCTTTAGTTAAGATGCATAATGAAGGAGATAAGGTCAATTATCAGTTAGTTGATTTTTGCACATTACCTTTCACAGATGAGATGAAAAAGAAAATTACGGATTCACTGTCAGTGGTGCATTCAAATGTCGAATTAATTTGTAGTTTGAACTTTGAATTAGGTCAACTATTTGGTGAAGCCGTTGTTGAAATTTGTCAACGAAACAAGATGACGAGTAGTGAATTAAGTTTTGTCGCATCTCATGGGCAAACTATTTATCATCAACCAGTACCTAAAGGGCCATTCGTTGCATCAACATTACAAATTGGCGAATCTAGCTTAATTGCTGAGATAGCACAAACAACTGTTGTTTCAGATTTTCGCTATCGCGATATGGCAGTTGGCGGGCAAGGTGCTCCCATTGTTCCATATTCAGAGTACTTATTGTACAAAAGTGACACATCTCAGCGTATTTTACAGAATATTGGTGGCATTTCAAATGCGACGATTGTCCCTCGACAAGCTGAGTTGCAAGATCTTTTAGCCTTTGATACAGGGCCGGGGAACATGATTATTGATGAATTATGCCGCCATTTTTATCAAAAGGAATACGATGCTAATGGGGATTATGCTAAATTAGGTCAAATTAATGAGGAGTTGCTAGAGGCATTAATGGGCCATCCTTTTATTGAAAAAACAGGGCCTAAAACCACAGGTCGGGAAGACTTTGGTGAGCAATTTGTGGCTGAATTATTAGGTAGCTACGAGATGCCAGCAAATGATTGGATCGCGACAGCAACCTTATTCACGGCGAAAGCCATTGCTAAAGCGTTGGCCCCCTATTTAACTGAGCAAACAGAATTAGTTGTGGGTGGTGGTGGTAGTTATAACCAGACTTTATTGACGATGCTGCGAGTGGAAATGCCAAAAGTAACCGTGATGATTCAAGAAGATTTAGGCCTATCATCTGAAGCAAAAGAAGCGATTGCCATGGTAGTTTTAGGACAACAGACAATCAATAAGAAACCGAGCAATGTGCCAAGTGCAACAGGAGCAAGCAAAGCAGTTATTTTGGGGAAAGTGACTTATTATTAAATTGATAGAGGGGGAATTACACGGTTATGGAGAGTAAGCATGTGTATCATCGAGTAACGAGCATTTATGATGACTTGACAAAATCTGAACGGAAAATTGCCCGCTTAGTGTTAGATCGCCCAAATGATGTCTTAAAAATGACGGCAACGGATTTAGCTGAGGAATCCAATACCAGTCCAGCTTCAGTGATTCGTTTTTGTAAGTCAATCGGTATTCCAAGCTTTCCAGAACTTAAATTACAGTTAGCAGGAGAAAGAGAAACGCCTGTGACAGACAGCTATTCTGATGTATTACCCGACGAAAGGCTGTCAGATGTTAAGTTAAAATTATTGGGAAATGCTTATCAGTCCATGAAAGAAACCATTCAACTAATGGATGAAGAGACAATTATGAAGGCGGTCACGATGATTGAAACTGCACCAATCGTTTACGTTTACGGTGTCGGATCGTCAAATCTAGTGTCTGAAAATATGTCTCAAAAATGGAATCGTGTTGGAAAAGTTTGTATTACTATTTCAGATGTTCATCTGTTGATTTCAAGTTTAGCTTCTGCACCAGAGGGAGCTCTGTTTGTTGGGATTTCTAATTCTGGTGAAACTAGTGAAGTTCTGTCACTCATGAAATTAGCTAAAGATCAAACCTTAAAGACCATGGGGATAACTCAATTTGGCGTCAATTCTCTTAGTAAACTGGCGGATCTGAGTATTCAAACCGTTAGGTCCAAAGAAGCTGAGTTTCGAAGTGCAGCGACCAGCTCGTTAATGTCTCAGTTTATTACATTGGATGTGTTGTTTCAAGCGTATGTCTTGCAAAATTATGACGAGAATATGGCAGCCATCCGCTCATCTAGAAAAGCGGTAGATACCTACAAACATAATCATTAATTATTATATGTGACACACCTTCTAAACTATGGAAGGTGTGTTTTTTTACCTCAAAAAGAAATAATATTTCCTTTTTATCTTATTTTTAACAAATAACTTGAAATAATATTTCTTAGGAGGTATAATGAACTCGTAATAAGTGAAATAAGTTTACCAACAATCACATCAGTTGATTTTTAGCAGATAAAAAAAATCAGACTTTTTAAGTAGGAGGCAAAGAGATGATTGGTTTTTCAATATTTCTTGGTGAGGACCCTAGTCCATCAACTTACGACTATATGAAACGCATGAAAGCTGCCAATTTTAAGGGCATTTTTACGTCACTCCACATTCCGGAGGATGATTCATCACAGTATTTAAAACGGATTCATGCTTTAGGACAAAAGGCTAAGGAACTAGAACTAGCTCTAATGGTCGATATTTCTGCCAAAGCCTTGGAAGCCATTGGCGTTAAGATTGAGGAAGATGTTTCAACACTTAAAGAGATGGGGATTACTGGCATTCGGATGGACTACGGTATATCTATGGCGACGATTGCGGCAGTTTCCAAGGTTATGACAGTGGGACTAAATGCCAGTACGTTAACACCAGAAGAAGTGTCGGAGCTTGAAAGTCATCAAGCTGATTTTTCACAGATGGAACTGTGGCACAATTATTATCCGCGACCGGAAACGGGCTTGGCTAAAGAGTCCTTTGTTGAGCGGAACAAGTGGCTACAGTCTCAAGGCTTAAAGGTTATTGCTTTTGTACCAGGTGACGAGCGGTTGCGTGGTCCTTTGTTTGAGCATTTACCCACTCTGGAAAAACACCGTCAACTTAGCCCCTTAGCAGGGGCCCTTGAGTTAATCAGGGAGTGTCAGGTAGATGAGGTTTATATCGGAGATGAACGATTATCTCAGACAACAATGACTCAGTTTAATCGCTATTTTCAAGATCAGGTAGTGAGTATACAAGTAATGCCGCTGACCCCGCATTACCACTCTTTGTTTGTTGGCTGTCACACCAACCGGGTAGATGATGCTCGGGATGTGGTTCGCAGTCAGGAAGCCCGCTTTAAAGAATTACCGCAGATTAAACAGGAATCCTGTCTTAAACGGGAGAAAGGTTCTGTTACCTTGGACAATCAGTTGTATGGCCGTTATATGGGTGAATTGCAGGTGACAAAAAAAGAATTGCCAGCAGATTCTCGCGTGAACGTGGTGGCTAAAGTTTGCTCGGCCCATTTAGATTTAGTTGATTGGATTCAGCCAGGGCAACAATACGAGTTTTATTTATAAAAAGCATAAGCTGACGTCCAGCTAAGATAGTGGAACGAAGAATGTTAAGAGATATCTAGGAGGAAATAAGAATGAATATTGAGTCACTAACAACAGAAACCCGAAATATGAACACGATGAATTTGGATAAAATGTCGGTAATAGAGGTTCTGAAAACCATGAACACCGAAGATAAACAAGTTCCTGTGGCCATTGAGAATGCTTTACCTGAAATCGAAAGTGTTGTGTATCAAATCGTAGCAAGCTTTCGCAAAGGAGGCCGTCTGATCTATACGGGTGCGGGCACTAGTGGTCGTTTAGGGATCTTAGACGCTGCCGAATGTGTGCCTACATTTGGAACAGAGCCCGAGATGGTTCAAGGGTTAATTGCTGGTGGCATGAGTGCGATGACAGTAGCAGTTGAGGGAGCAGAAGATTCTCGTGAACTTGGTAAGGCGGATTTGGAGGCCATCGGTTTAACTGAAAATGACATTGTGATTGGGATTGCCGCAAGCGGACGGACTCCTTATGTCATTGGTGGTTTGCTTTACGCGACTGAGGTAGGAGCTACAACCGCCACGATTTCTTGTAATAAGGGGGCTGAAATCAGCAAGTACGCCAGCTTCCCAATTGAAGTTGAAGTGGGACCGGAGATTTTAACAGGCTCAACTCGTTTGAAATCGGGAACAGCGCAGAAATTAGTCCTTAACATGTTGTCGACTGTTTCGATGATTGGCATCGGTAAAGTCTATAAAAATCTGATGGTCGATGTGCGTCCAACTAATGAAAAATTAGTGGAACGAGCAAAGCGGATTATTATGGAAGCAACAGATTGTTCATATGAGTTGGCAGAAAAAACCTTTGTTGAAGCGGATGAAAATGTTAAAGTGGCCATCGTGATGATTTTGACAGAGGCAACGAAGGCGGAAGCTCAGGAGAAATTAGTAAGTGGTAATGGGTTTATTAGAGAAACACTAAAATAAAAAAGTTGGGGTGACGGAAAATGGCAGATAAAATTCAAGATATTGCAAAAGGTATTTATGCAAATGTTGGTGGCAAGGAAAATGTATCAAAAGTAGTTCACTGTATGACCCGTGTGCGGATGGGAATTAAAGACTATTCAAAAGTGGACATGGAGGGCCTTAAGGCCGTTGATGGTGTGATGGGAATTGTAGAAGACGATACCCTGCAAGTCGTAATTGGACCAGGAACGGTAAATAAAGTCGCTCAAGCGATGGTTGAAATGGCTGGGGTAAACCTAGGCGATGATTTCCCATCGGAGACACAACCCTCTGATGAAGGTCTGTCAGCTCAGGCCTTAGCTGAAAAAAAAGCAAATGAGAAAAAAGCAGAAATCAAAAAGAAAAATCAAAAACCTTGGTCTAAAGTATTAAAATCAATCTCTAATATCTTTGTGCCACTGATTCCAGCCTTTGTTGGTGCTGGTCTAATAGGTGGATTTGCCTCGATTGTCAGCAACTTGTTGACAGCGGGGACTATTTCTGGCGAGATGTGGGTTAATATTGCGGCAGTAATGGGAATTATTCAACGTGGTGTTTTTGCTTACTTAGTGATTTATGTTGGGATGAACAGTGCCAAAGAATTTGGTGCCTCGCCAAGTTTAGGTGGCGTCATAGGTGGTGTGACAATGTTAACGGGAATGAACCCAGAGGCACCGCTGCCAAATATCTTTACAGGTGGCAATTTAAATGCCGGTCAAGGTGGCGTGATTGGTGTGATTTTCGCTGTCTGGTTAATGTCTTTCCTTGAAAAAAAATTACACAAAATCGTACCGGATTCAATTGATATTATCGTGACACCGACGCTCACATTATTAGTGATGGGCTTAGCGACGATCTTCCTGATTATGCCAATTGCTGGCGTTATTTCAGATTCACTCGTTGGCTCACTTAACTGGATTTTAGAAATTGGTGGAGCCTTCTCTGGTTTTGTTTTAGGCACACTGTTCTTACCAATGGTAATGTTTGGCTTACATCAAGTGTTAACACCGATTCATTTAGAAATGATCGAACAAACGGGCAGTACGCTATTGTTACCTATTTTAGCCATGGCAGGTGCTGGTCAAGTTGGCGCAGCAATTGCACTATGGGTGAAATGTCGTAAAAATAAAGGCTTAGTTGAATTGATTAAAGGGGCGTTACCAGTCGGTATTTTAGGAATTGGTGAACCGTTGATTTATGCAGTAACCTTGCCTTTAGGACGTCCCTTTATTACGGCCTGTATCGGTGGTGGTATCGGCGGAGCGGTGATTGGCTTCTTAGGCAACATTGGCGCCACGTCAATCGGTCCGAGTGGTGTAGCCTTAGTCCCACTGATCGCTAATGGTCACTGGTTAGGCTATGTCTTCGGCTTGTTGGCAGGTTATGCTGGTGGTTTTGTAGCGACTTACTTCTTTGGTACGACTAAAGAAATGCAATTAGGCGAATAAAATGAAAAAAGCAGTTATTTTTGATATGGATGGTGTGATCATTGACTCAGAGCTAGTCTATCAAAAAAGACGAGAGCAATTTTTCCGAGAAAAAGACATCATCTTAACAGCTGATAGGCAGCAGAGTTTTATTGGAACCAATCCAGATGATTTGTTTTTAGCCTTATTTCCAAAAGATGAGCAAAAGCAAAAACGAGAGCGACTAAAAGCTGAGTTCCTAACATTTCGAGAGAACTATGTGATGGATATCCCTGGTATGTTGAATCCTGAGATTGAAGAAGTGTTGATCTGCTTAAAAGAGGCTGGCTATCGTTTAGCAGTGGCTTCGTCAGGCGCTTACGCTAGTGTGATGAACGTCCTTGAGCAAACGAAACTAACCACTTATTTTGAATTGATCGTCAGTGGTCAGCAGTTTGCCAAATCCAAGCCTGATCCGGAAATCTACCGCTACACAGCCACTCACTTAGGTCTCTTGGAGAGTGAGTGCCTGGCTATAGAAGATTCGGAACATGGCGTTAAGGCGGCTCAGGCAGCTGGGATTGATGTTTTAGGACTGGTTAACAAGGCGTATCAAGTTGATTTAAGTCAGGCCACTCATGTGATTCATTCCTTAACAGAACTCCCTGATTGGCTAAAGAGATAATAAAAAAAGGCATGCAATTGGATTTTTGATTGTATGTCTTTTTTTAACCGTGTATGATAGGAATGAGGTGGAAAAAATGCCAAACAATATATTATTTATTATTCAAGAAAGGCTTGGAAGTTTATCCAATGCTGAAAAAAAATTAGCAGAATGGATTTTGGCCAACTCGGCTGAAGTCATTCACATGAATGTGACGACGTTATCGAAAAAGGCAAAATCCAGTCCGGCAACGGTTGTTCGTCTTTGCTATTCATTAGGCTTAGAGGGCTTTACCGATTTGAAACTGCAGTTGTCAACCAACCTACCCCAGATCGCAGAAGAGCTGCATACGGATATTGTCAAAGACGAAGAGATTTCTCAGATTAAAAAGAAACTCCATTTTAAAGTGTCCAATTCCTTTACGGAAACCATGTCGAAGCTAGACGATACCATGGTGGAACGAACCATGGCGATGATGGATCAGGCTCAAGTGATTTACACTTATGGAATCGGTGCTTCAGGACTCGTAGCTGAAGATATCTTTCAGAAACTAACAAGAATTGGTAAGAATGTCTTTTTCTCCAAAGATTATCATTTAATGGCCACGTCTTTAGTGACAAATCCCTCCAAAGGGGTGCTGTTTGCCATTTCCAACTCAGGCGAAAAATCAGAGGTAGTTCACTTAGGCAACATTGCCAAAGAAAGAGGGATTGATTTGGTTGTCATGACCAACTCAGCCAATTCTAGCTTAGGCAAAATTGCCGATGTGAGTTTAGAAACAGCCAGTGGTGGCGAAGCGGTCTTACGAAGTTCGGCTTCCAGCTCTATGCTAGTCCAGCTTTTCACCGTGGACATTCTATTTTCTGCCTACGCATCTCGGCATTATGACAGCACTATTGAACGCCTAAGTCAGTCTAAGGAGATCGTCAAGAAGGTTTAGTTGTTGTATGAAGCTAGTTTTAGAGGACAATCAATTAATCAAGAAGAGGAATTACAATGAAAAATGCACAGGATATTTTAGAAAAACTGCCCCAAAATCAAAAAGTTAACTATGACCGCGTGTTGCAAAAAGTCATGGCTGACTGGCAGGAGCGGGAGGAACGACCGAGTATTCTTCTTCACAGTTGCTGCGCGCCTTGCAGTACTTACAGTTTGGAGTATTTAGTGGCCCATGCCGAGGTCAGCATTCTATTTGCTAATTCGAATATTCATCCCGAAAGTGAATACCGACGACGGGAAAAGGTTCAACAAGATTTTGTGACGGAGTTTAATAAGCGGAACGGCACTAATGTTAAGTTTATCAGTTCACCTTATGAGCCTAAGGACTTTATGCGCATTGTTGGAAAAAATAAACTGCAAAATGAACCAGAAGGTGGTAAACGATGTCACGCCTGTTTCCAGATGCGCTTGGATATCGTGGCGGAACAGGCCTTGGCATTAGGGTATGATTATTTTGGCAGTGCCCTAACAGTATCGCCTCATAAAAACAGTCAGTTGATTAATGAAATTGGTTTGGATATTCAAAAAATCTATGACGTTAATTATTTGCCATCGGATTTTAAAAAGAATAATGGCTATAAGCGGTCTGTTGAGCTTTGCGGTGACTACGATATCTATCGTCAATGTTATTGTGGTTGTGTTTTTGCAGCCAAGGAACAAGGTGTGGATTTGAAGCAAGTCGAGCAAGAGGCGACCTTTTTCTTAGAAGGCTGAGAGGGCAAGTCAGTCCCTTATGACTGACTTGTTTTTTTTTGTGCTTCACTTTATAATAAATGTTCGGACAACTTTTGGTTTAAGCCTTACTAAGGAGAATGGAAATGAAAAAAACAAAGTATCAAGTAATTGCAGACGATATTCGGTCTAACATTTTAGCCGGGGCGTTAAAAGTCAGTGAGGCAATCCCCCCAGAATTACAATTACAAAAAGACTATAGTGTCAGTCGCCATACGGTTCGTGAGGCTATTTCTCTCCTAGTAAATGAAGGCTATTTACGGAAAGAAAAAGGCTCCGGCACCTATGTTAGTGATGCCTATCAGACACAGGCCAAACACACCAGTAAAAAGACCATCGGTGTGATTACAACCTATTTATCGGACTATATCTTCCCTTCAATCATCAGGGGAATTGAAAAAGAATTAAGTGAACAAGGGTACTCACTCTTACTTGCTAGTACTAATAATGATACCCTTCAGGAAAAGAAAAGTTTGGAAATGATGCTCAGTTATGGGGTGGATGGGTTGATTGTGGAACCAACGAAAAGCAACCAGTACAACCCGAATCTTTCCTACTATTTAGCCTTTAAGGGGCAGAATATCCCGTTTGTGATGATCAATGCCCATTACGAAGAACTGGCGGCACCTTCTATTGAATTAGATGATGTTCAATCTGGCTATCTTGCTACGAAAGAATTATTAGACAAGGGCCATACAGGGATTGCCTTAATAACCAAAATTGACGATTTACAGGGGAAGAACCGTATGAAGGGCTATATCAAAGCCTTTGAATTGGAGCGGAAAGTCTTTGCTTCAGAAAGTATTTTTACTTATACGACTGAAAGTAAGAATCAGATGCTTGAAAATGTCCGTAAAGAATTGCTGAAGAAAGAAACTGCCATTACCGGAATCGTTTGTTATAATGACGCCATTGGGCTGGAAATAATGGAACTGGCCAAACAAGTGAATCTGAAAATTCCTGAAGACTTATCGCTTATTGGACAAGATGACTCTTTTGTCGGAATGGCTGCCGATGTTAAATTGACGACGATTAGTCATCCTAAGGAAAAGATGGGCCGTGATGCAGCTAAATGGATCATCGACGCCATTGAAGGCAGGAATAAGTTAATGGATTCGATACGTTACGAACCAGTATTAATTCAGAGAGAATCAGTGGCCAAACTGACTAAAGTACAATCAGATAGATAGACCGGATCTTATTAGTTACTGATATCGGGTGACTGTTAAGTAAGCTAATGACCTGATTGGCTTACTGACTTTCTACCAGCTTTATTGAAATATTCGATCGTTTTGCAGTAGAAAACAGTCAGTAATCCTATGATAAACATTCTAGAAATGAACATTAATTCAAGGGTTTCAGGGACACTCACAAGGCATCTCCTTTCAAACGCCTCACACGCCTTCGAAAGGGATTGACCACCGCCCATAAAAACGGCTCTGTAAGTCTAGTCTATCAAGTCTTGTCAAAATCTTCTGCTTGATCAAAAAATAATTGAATAACTACCAACAGTATGTTGAAGTCTAGTAGCCCTCTTTTAATTAAGAGGGCTACTTTTAGTGGTTTGCCCGGCATGGGCGTAATCTAACTGGGTTATTCATTCGTACAATTTTATTTATGATGTTGACATGTACGGACATCTATTTTATACTTGAGTTATTAAAAACAACCTGCTTTGATAAGTTGTTGATAGAGGAGGACATGGAATGGATGTAGCGCAAATAAAAAAGGAGATTGTCACAGGAAAAACGACTCTTGGCATTGAGTTTGGGTCAACTCGAATAAAAGCCGTCTTAATCGCATCGGATTATAGCCCGATTGAATCTGGTAGTTTTGAGTGGGAAAATCAACTGGTTGATGGGTTTTGGACCTATTCCCTTGATTCGATTTGGCAAGGCTTACAAAGCTGTTACCAGGCCTTAAGAATTAACCTGAAGGAGACGTATGAGGAGTCTTTGGAAAAAATAGCTTCAATTGGCTTTAGTGGGATGATGCACGGTTATCTGGCCTTTAATAAAAAGGATGAATTGTTGGTACCCTTTAGAACTTGGCGAAATAGCAATACGGCTCAGGCAGAGCAAGAGTTAACCGCTTTGTTCAATTTTAATATTCCTCTGCGATGGAGCATCGCTCATTTGTATCAAGGCATTTTAGAGCAGGAAGCTCACGTCAAAGAAGTGGCTTACATGACGACATTGGCAGGCTATATTCACTGGCAGTTAACTGGTCGAAAAGTGTTAGGGGTTGGTGATGCTTCGGGAATGTTTCCCATAAACAGCGAAGGTAATGAATTTAATCAGGAGATGGTAACAGCCTTTGATCAGTTAATTGCTCAAAAAGAGTACCCTTGGCAATTGGCTGAGATATTACCAGAAGTATTGGTAGCGGGTGCAGAAGCTGGCCAGTTAACGGCAGCAGGAGCTAAACGTTTGGATATTAGTGGCAACTTACAAGAAGGAATCCCCCTTTGTCCACCTGAAGGCGATGCTGGCACAGGGATGGTAGCGACTAATGCCGTGGCAAAACGAACAGGGAATGTCTCTGCAGGTACTTCCGTTTTTGCCATGATCGTATTAGAAAAAAATTTGCAACAGGTTTATCCGGAAATCGATTTAGTCACGACCCCATCTGGCAGCAGTGTGGCCATGGTTCATGCTAATAATTGCTCATCGGACATCAATGCTTGGGTTAAACTTTTTGGCGAATTTGCGACAGCGTCAGGCCATCCGATAGAGACTAATCACTTGTATCAAACCCTCTTTAATCAAGCCTTGGAAGGTGATGAAGAGTGTGGGGGGCTCTTGTCTTACGGTTATTATTCGGGAGAAAATATTACAGGACTGGCTGAAGGAAGGCCTTTGTTTGTCCGAACACCAGAAAGTAACTTTAATTTGGCTAACTTTATGCGGGTTCATTTATTTTCAGCCTTTGGCGCCTTAAAAATTGGCATGGATATTTTATTAAAAGAGGAACAAGTTGAAATTGATCGCATTTTAGGTCACGGTGGTATTTTTACAACAAAAGAAGTCGGTCAGCGTGTTTTGGCTGGCGTGATTGATAGCCCAGTGTCAGTCATGGAAACGGCTGGCGAAGGGGGGGCCTGGGGGATTGCCTTGTTAGCGGCCTATCTCAAGGAAGGTGACCAGTTAAGCCTGGCTGATTTTCTAGAACAAAAAGTGTTTGCTGGCAATCAAGGATCGACAGTTTCACCTAGACAGAGAGAGGTGAGGGGCTTTGAAACCTTTATGACTCGTTATCAAAAGGGCTTGCCAATTGAACAAGGAGCAGTTGACTATCTTACTTAGGTTACCCACCACTTTTACTGGTGTAAGCCAATAGTAGGAATGATCTTTCGATACAAGAGGATGATTAAGTGAGGAGAAGAAGATGTTAGAACAACTAAAAGAAGACGTTTTTCAAGCGAATTTAGAGTTGCCTGAAAGGGGCCTGATTAAATACACTTGGGGAAACGTTAGTGGAATCGATCGGGAAACAGGACTGTTTGCCATTAAACCAAGTGGTGTCGATTATGAGAATATGAGTGCCAGTGACATGGTTATTTGTGACTTAGAGGGAAATATAATTGAAGGAAAACTCAAACCGTCCTCTGATATGCCCACACATGCCGTATTGTACAAGTATTTTTCGGAAGTGGGAGGAATTGTTCACACCCATTCTACTTGGGCGACTATCTGGGCCCAGGCGGGCCTGGATGTGCCGGCAATGGGCACGACCCATGCCGATACCTTTTATGGATCGGTTCCCTGTGCCCCTTTTTTAACTCAAGCAGCAATCGATCAGGGATATGAAAAAGAAACAGGGCATTTAATTGTGTCAACCTTTGAAAAACGGGAGCTGGATCCCATGGCAATTCCAGCAGTCTTATTACATGGACATGGTCCCTTTACTTGGGGGAAAGATGCCAAAAGTGCGGTAATGAACGCAGTTGTTCTCGATGAGGTGTGCCAGACTAATTTATATGCCCGCCAGCTTAATCAGTTTGCCGAGGAATTACCTCAACGGGTATTAGATAAACACTATTTACGGAAACATGGTGAAAATGCGTATTACGGTCAAAAATAAAACTAATAAGGAGTGCCTAGCATGTTAAATATCAGTCAAAAAGAATTTTGGTTTGTAGTGGGGTCGCAACATTTATATGGAGAAGAAACCTTACTGGAAGTTAAGTCGCATGCAAGAGAAGTGGTCGATGGGTTAAATAATAGTGGTCAATTGCCTTATCCGATTCGGTTACAAGAGGAGTTAGCGGTGACGGCCGATGCCATTACGACAATCATGAAAGAAGCCAATTACCGCGATGAAGTTGCCGGTGTGATTACTTGGATGCACACTTTTTCGCCAGCTAAAATGTGGATACGCGGAACGAAAATGCTGCAAAAACCATTGCTGCACTTGGCGACCCAGTACAATGAAAGTATTCCCTGGAAAACCATTGACATGGATTTTATGAACCTTAATCAAAGTGCTCATGGTGATCGAGAATACGGGTTTATCAATGCCCGTCTACGTAAAAACAACAAAATTGTTGTGGGGTACTGGCAACGTGAGAGCGTTCAACAGCAGATTGGGGAATGGATGGATGTGGCAGCCGCCTATGAAGCGAGCTTCGGGATTAAAGTAGCACGCTTTGGCGATAATATGCGAAATGTGGGAGTAACGGAAGGAGACAAGGTTGAAGCTCAAATCCAGTTTGGCTGGGTAGTGGACTACTTTGGTATTGGTGATTTAGTGACAGAGATTGATAAAGTCACGGAGTCAGAGGTTGAACAGGTCTTTACGGAATATAAATTAATGTATGACTTTGATTATGGTGACTATGAACAAGAAGTCTGGGATAAGCACGTCAAAGCGCAAGCGAAAATTGAAGTGGGCTTGCGGCGTTTCTTGGAAGCGGGAGACTACTCAGCTTTTACCAGTAATTTTGAAGATTTATATGGTATGGAACAACTGCCAGGTTTAGCGGTTCAACGCTTAATGGCGGAAGGCTATGGTTTTGCTGGTGAGGGTGACTGGAAAACAGCCGCGATTGATCGTCTGATGAAAATCATGGCTCATAATGAAAATACGGGCTTTATGGAAGATTATACCTATGAACTAGCCCAAGGGAAAGAAGCTATTTTACAATCCCATATGCTGGAAGTGGACCCAACGCTAGCGGCTAATAAACCGAAAGTAGTGGTGTCCCCTCTAAGCATGGGGAATCGGGAAGATCCAGCTCGCCTGGTCTTTGATGGTAAAGCTGGTGAAGGGGTGGTCGTTTCCATGGCGGATTTCGGCACGCACTACAAGTTATTAATTAATGAAGTGTCCCTCTTTGAACCAACTGAAGCTGCGCCTCATTTGCCTGTTGCTCGGATTCTATGGGAAGTGAAGCCTGACTTTGAAACCGGGGTACGTGCCTGGATTGAAAACGGCGGTGGTCATCATACCGTTGTCTCTTTAAACTTAACAACCGATCAAATCGTGGCCTGGGCCAATATGGTTGATTTGGATTACGTCGTTATTAACTAAAGGAAAGCAACGCTGAAACCAGCGTTGCTTTTTTGATAAGGTATCACCGATTTGAAGGGATTATCTGGTTAATAATCCTTATGGTCTATGATATAATAGACAAAATGTCTATTTTTATTATGTATATTCTGATAATAATCAAGGCGGTCATTTCATTGGGGAGCACTCATAGAAGTATAGATTGTTAGCTGGAATGTCCATAGTTGGTACGAATTTGTAAAGAGGTTGGAGGAGATTGAAATGAAAGAGTGTCATGTCTGTGGTGAAGCTTGCGAAGAATCTGCTGTTTTTTGCCATAATTGTGGAGCAAGGTTTGAAGTTGAAGCAATGGAAAATGAGCCAGTCCCGCCAGAAAAAGTGTCTGGTTTTGTGTGTGAAAACTGTCAGGAACCCTTAGAAGAGGGGGCCAAGTTTTGTGTCAATTGTGGGGCCTCAGTAGAGGCGGAGGTTAAGTTAGAGGAAACGGCCATAAGTCCTGACATTCAAGTAGAGCGTATGCGGATTCCCGCCACGGTCCATCGGCAGCGACCACCTATGACCCTCTTAACTAAAGTGCTTATTGGGCTGGCTGCCTTCCTAGTGTTTGTCGGTGGAGGCACGTATCTGTATGGGAAACAGTATTACAGCAAAGAAAAACAGGTTCAGCGATTTGTTGAGATATTGAAAACAAAGGATGCCAATAAGCTGGCAGAGGTTCTGAAAAGCAGCGATCCTAATTATCAAGTAACTGCAACAAGTCTGGAACCATACCTTGATTATTACGCCAGCAACAGTCATAAAGAAGCCTTCTCTAATCTGATTATGGATCTTGAAACTCAAGGAGATACTTTAGCAGATTTATCGTTAAAAAAAGAAGGTCACTATTATTTCTTATTTGATAGGTATCAGTATTACTTGAAGCCTGTATACATTCGCCTAAGGACGAACCAAGAAGGGGTTGAATTTAGTCTTAATCATGAGAATCTTGGTAAGTCTGACAGTGAAGAGTTTAGCTTAAATGTAGGACCATTAACACCTGGAGATTATACGATTGTAGGAGAATTAGCCAAAGATAATGAAAAGCAGACTAATCAGGTTAACTTAATGCGCTATGGCAACCCTGAATTTGAAGAAAATCAGCAAGTCAGCGTGACCATTAATAAAGTCTCGTTCTTGGTGATGGCTAACGCCACTACAGGGGATGTTCTAGTGGATGGTAAAAAAATTGGCGAGTTAAAAGACGGCCAGTTAGAAGTGAAAGACTTGATCTGGCACAAAGGCATGACCGTCCAAGTCCTGCGCTCCTTTCCAGATAAGACGGAATTGAAATCAAATAGCCAAACCATCGAAGAAGAGGCATTCAGTTCTGTCGACTATAATCGTCAAAATTATGCTTCGCGAATCGAGCTGTCCTTTGATTTAAAAGATCAGTCTGACGCCCAGTCTCTTTTAGACAATCTATACGCTAACCTTACTACCGATACTAACACTAGTTATTCCTATGGAGCCTCAGAGCTAACTAGGCTGGCCAGTTATTTTGAAAATGGTAAAAGTAATCCAGAGTATGTGGATTTTGATGGCTTCATTTCAGAAATTAGAAAGAGTCAGGGAAAGAGTTATGTGGCCGCCAATGGGAGCCTTGAAAGTCTGGAGATGATTGGGAAGAACACCTATCGAGGGACGTATTTAATCGAATATAGAACCGTCTATTCCGATTATAAAAAAGACTCACTGACTCAAGTTTTTCGCTATAAGCAAGCCACGTTTATCTACGATGAGTCAGACAGTCAAATGAAGATTCGTGATTTAGGTGGAGCGGAAAACTTTGAACAAGTCTCCTAAACGTCAATAGCAAAGCTCTTAAATAAGTGAAATACCGCCACAAGTAAGGGGATTGCCCCCTTGCTCTGACGGTATTTCTGTTGCAGTAATCCCTTTTTAACCAATCTTGGCCATTAGTTGATTGATTTCTTGCCAGTCGGTGGCCCGTGGTGGGTAGGAGATATGGTAGAGCAAGGCACTATGTGTGCTATCGATACGGGTATCCGTGATAATTAAATCAGGCGAAACGACTGTAGGCAGCTCATCGCTAAAGCTGATTTTATGTTGACTGTAACGTTTTAATTCCCGTTTAATTTTTTTTGAGTAATGACTACGTTCTGAAATCACTTGAATCTTAAAATCACGTTCAAATTCCATTAGGTCAAAGCCTGTCTCGATAGCTGAGACAAGGGCTTTAAACCGGATAGCGGAGTTCTTTTCTGGCTGTTTAGTTTGTTTTTCGACTCGTTGGAAAAGAGTGATTAAGCCACTATATAACGAACAATAGTGTTGAGAAAAATAATCCAGTGAGTAGTTGTTCATGTCGGTTCGCTCGCTGTGGCTTGTTTGTACTTGGTGAAGGCTGATAAGTAAGTCTGCTTTGAAAGCTAAGGTCTCTTCATCTGAATGAAGGAGACTAGGATAGCCCTTGAGCTCTGTTAAGATATCCGTCACATAAGCAAAACTGGCAGGCTCATAATGACTGAAATAGGTAACCACACTCTTTGAGAAAACAGTTGTGTTAAGAGAGAGGATGCCAGTGAGTAGTAACTGGTAAATAAATTGGCTCTCATTCTCAATGATATTCGGATTCAGCAAGTAAAACTGACCGCTGAGAAAAGTGTGAATCACTTGAAACAAGGGCTCTTTTGAAACACTGTGTAGCAAAGGCTTTTCAAGGTAGAAGCCTTGACGCATATCCAAAAAGCTGACGGTTAAGCTAAAGCGGATTTTTTTCTGTGTCACGCTATTCAGTGGGCTGTATAAGACCTCCTCGAGTTGAGAGAACAAAGGGGCGAGATCTTGACTAACCGCTAAGGGAAATTCATTATTTTTATAGGCACTCCAGAAGAAGTGTTGAGCGAACTGTCGAATTAGGTGGCGTTGGCCAATCAGTTTTCCAGACTTGGAATCAAAGCTGATGCCATAGGCGTTTAAAAGACCGTTCAGGTTGGAGACCTCGCGGTAATAAGTGGCTCGACTGATGTCAAATGACTCCGCAAAAAGGGTGGCATTAAAAGGTTGGCTGTCAAAGGCAGCTGATAAGAGATTAAACAAAGGGGCGTCTTGCAAATAACTCAGTAAAATTGCCCCTAAATGAGTATTAATATTTTGATTTATCCGGTAACCTAAGGTAGTATTGACTTCTAGAGCAAGTTTCGGAAATGCCATCAATAGTCTGCTTTCTAACTGGCGATAGTTTTTTTGAATAGTCGAAATAGGCAGTGAAAAATGAGTCGCCAGCTCATCTTTTGAGAGCCAGCTGGGACTAGCATTGTTCAATAAATGTAACAAGGCCATTTCATTTTGCTGTTGTGTTGGCAATAATAAAGTAACATCCATGGTCATTTCCTCCGTTGTCTTTGTCTTATCTTAATAATAGAAGGCTAAGGTGTAGACGAAGTGTAGAGGAAGGGTAAAGAGGGAGTTATTTGCCTTGAGAGAATGGGGGGAAAACCTGATGTCATACAAATTATTGGTGATTGAAGATGATAAAAATTTTCAGCATTTACTGGTCAGTTTTTTAGAGTCAGAGAATTACCAAGTGACAGCCGTAGATGATGGCATGGAAGGTATTATGGCTTTTGAAGCGGCATCGTATGACTTGGTCATTGTGGATGTGATGATGCCTTTGTTGGACGGTTATGGTGTCAGCAAGATGATTCGTAAAAAAAGTAAGGTGCCAATTATAATGTTGACGGCTTTATCAGAAGAGAAAAGCCAGATAGAAGGTTTTGACAGTGGCATTGATGATTACGTGACTAAACCTCTGTCCTTTACTGTTTTTTTACAGCGAATTAAAGCCTTGCTTATTCGGACATATGGTGAGGAAGTAACCAATGTTCTACGTTTCAAAAAGGTAGAGGTTTTATTAGATGAGCATCGTGTTTTGATGGAAGGGCAGGAAATTAATCTCACTCATAAAGAATACCTAATTTTAATAGAATTAATGAGTCGACCAAATCAGGTTTTTACTCGAGAGCAGTTAATCAATAAGGTTTGGGGGTACGATCATATAGGAAATTTGAAAATTATTAATCAGCATATTAAAAACTTACGTAAAAAGCTAGGTGGAGAGTTCATCCAGTCTGTCAAGAATGTGGGGTACCGTTTAGATGATTAAGTGGTGGCGACGTATCTCATTTAAGCTCTTTTTAGCAATTTTTGGCTTGTTGGTGGTGATTATCGGAGGGATATTCGCCAGTGTCTATGTTTATTTGCCTGATTATCAGTATCAACAAGAGTTGGATCGTAATTATGAGATTCTGGAAAATTTTACTGCTAGTTTAGAAGGTTTGTCACCTGAGGAAGTTCAAGAAGAGTTGGCCACTTTTTATGGTATGACAAATGTAAAATTTATTATCATTGATGAGGAGGGACAATTGTTGTTTCCTTTCGTGCGAGGACTCGACAAGCCAAATGCTTCTGTTTTAAATAAGTTAGGAATAGGACCGATTATAGCTCGTCCAGATAATTTCGCCAATGCTCGCCCGCTTGAATTAAACGGCAGTACCTATTTCGTTACTTACAGCATACCTGTAACGTCAAAGGAGCAATTTCGGCAGAATCTACTTATTTTCCTAGTCTACGCCTTTCTCATTAGCAGTGTCCTAGCTGGGGTAGGCGCTTGGATTCTAGCGCGACGGATTACCAATCCAGTAATCGAAATGAATGAAACAGCCAATAAAATGGAGCAACTGGATTTCTCTGCCAGTTTGCCTCAAAAGCGAACAGATGAGCTAGGTCAATTGTCTAGGAATCTGAACAGCATGTCTAAAAGTGTTGAGACTAACTTGATTAAACTTAATTCAGCTAATGCCCAATTGCAAGTGGATGCCCAAATTTTAAAGTATGAAGAGGCGAAGCGAACTGAATTGGCAGCAGTGATTTCTCACGAGTTGAAAACACCGATTGCTGCAGTAATGGGCCAATTGGAAGCGATGTTACTAAATATCGGCCCTTATGCTGATCGGGACAAGTACTTAAGAGAGAGCTATGTCATCATGGAAGACATGCAAAAGCTGGCAGAAGATGTTTTGGAAATTGCGAAAGTAAACTATGTTGATTTACAAGATAATTTACAAACCTTGAATGCTTCAGAGTTAGTTGAAGAGATTGTTCAACGGCAAAGACAGTTTTTTTCCTCCTCAATTCAAACTTTTATGGAAATTCAAAAAGGTATAATGATTGACACGCAAAAAATTCTCTTTAGTAAAGCACTAGAGAATATTATATCTAATGCTTATCAGTACTGTCTGGAGAATGGTCATGTGACTGTTTCATTGAAAGAGACTTTGGCAGGGGTTGAAATCAGCATCTTTAATACGGCTAAGTCAATTTCTGATGAGAATCTAGGTCGGGTATTTGAGGCTTTTTACCGCGTGGATAAATCACGCAATCGGGAGAGCGGCGGTACAGGGTTAGGTTTGTACATCGTGGCCAATAATTTTGAAAAGCTAGGTATTCAGTACGCCATGACGAATCAAGGAACGGGCATTCAATTTTTAATTAGATTACCACATAGAAAAAAGGAGGCTTCTAGATAAAGAAGTGTCCTTTTTTGTCTCAAATGGCTGATAAAAGTCGTCTCTGATTTGAGACAATCACCTCTTAGATTATTGATAGTATTACTCTTGTAAGGCGGCAGAAATAACTGTTCGTTATGTAGTAGTAAATCTACGCCACAAATAAAACCAAGAGGTGATGGATATGATCGTCGGATTTGTCAGAGATAATACAAAAGAAACAGCCCTAACTAGAGTCTGTGATTTAGTGATTGAAAATCAGGAAGAGCATTCAATAGTAGATAATTTAGTAGCCTTTGTTGAGACCTATCACGAGCATCAGCTAATTATTCCTAGCAACCGGGAATTGAAAATTCAACTGGTTCAATTGTTACCAGTATTAGAAAAAGCTCAGGAACTTCAAATCATCATTAATTTTTCCGACAAGGGCTCGTTCCCCTTCTTGAGCGCAGAAGAGCATTTCACTTATCTCTTACTCATGGCTCGCCAGGAAAAAGAAGTCATGTCTCATCGTTCCAGAGAGGTTATCACCGAGTTAAAAGAACAAGGAAAAGTGATTGGCCGACCAACTATCACTGAAGAATTGATTGAACGAATCAAAAGGCTATATCACGAAGGTGGTCATAGTATTCGAGATGTATCGGCTATGTGTGACGTGTCTGTCGGAACGGTTCACAAATATGCCATGGGGTAAAAACTAACCATCAAGTTGAAAATAACAGGCTGAGAATTTTATCTCAGCCTGTTATTTTATGCGGATCAGACTTGCCATTTTTCCACAAACTCTTCAATGGATAAAGCAAAATCTGGGTAACGAGCTTCCAACGTTAAGCGATCCCATTCCCACCAAGCAATGGCTAATAATTTTTCCTTAATGTCATCAGGAAAGCGATCTTTTAAAACTTTAGCAGGTACACCACCGACAATCGTATAAGGGGCCACATCTTTTGTCACCACGGCACCAGCTCCGACGACGGCTCCTGTACCAATCGTGATGCCGGCTTGAATAATCGCACCGTGGCCAATCCAGACATCTGGGCCAATCGTTGCCCAGTTATTTTGGCGAGTCTCTAAGTAGGACTGATCTTTGTCAGGAAAGCCATAGCCGGTTCCATTGTAAGCAAACATATGTTGAGAAGGACGGTTGTAAGGGTGATTGGTGGGGCCAATTCTAACCATGGCAGCAATGCTAACAAATTTGGCAATGTGGCTGTTTTGAATAAAGCAAAATTGCCCCGTATAGGTGTAGTCATCGATCGTCGCATGGTCAACAAAATTACTTTCGCCTAATTCCACATAGCGACCAAAAGTTGTTCCTTTCACCTGGCTGTTTTGGCCAATAACGGGTTTATCAGGAAATAAGTGAGTCGTTTCCAAGTGCATAAAAATCCCTCCCAAACTATTTTCTATAGTGTAATTGATTTTTTTATTATTGGCAAAGAGTAAGATTCTTTCTATTTTTTGTAACAAGTGGGATACTTAGTATAACGAATAAAGGAGGGCGTCTAGCATGTATAAAATTCACTTAATGGATCAGTTTACCCCTGAGTCAAAGAAAGTCCTATCAGAAGGCAGTTGTTTTATTGATCAAACGGGACGTCCTACTGCCATTATGGTTCGCAGTTCAACTGTTCCCGATGAGTTAATCACTCAAGATTTACTGGCAATTTCGCGAGTAGGTGTTGGCGTTAATACGATTAATGTGGAGAAAGCCACTGAAAATGGCACGATAGTCTTAAATACCCCCGGTACAAATGCTAATGCCGTCAAAGAATTGGTCATTGCCAGTTTATTTTTAGCTGTGCGGCCGATCTTTACAGCAGTCAGTCAGGTGAAAAAATTGGAAGGCCCTAATATTTTGGCAGAAGCGGAAGCTCAGCGCGAAGACTTAATTGGCCAGGAGCTTCAAGGAAAGACGATCGGCATATTGGGGTTAGGATCCATAGGCAAACAAGTTGGTCGAATTTGCTATGAGTTAGGGATGGATGTTTTAGGGTACGCCAGAAGGGACCACGATCTGTCTTTTGTAACTCAAGTTGGTTTAGAGGAACTCTTGAGACAGTCGGATTTTGTAGTCGTTCTATTGCCGTTGACAGATGAAACTAGACATTTGTTTACCGATGAAAGACTAGCCTTAATGAAAGATGGGGCGCGTTTATTCAACTTTGGGCGTGATCAAATTGTAGATAATCAGGCACTTTTAAGGGCAATTGATAAAGGCAATCTAACTCAATATATAACTGACTTTCCCCAAGAAGAATTTATCGACCATGACCAAATTGTAATGCTCCCTCATATTGGCGGCAATACTCATGAAGCGATTAAAGATGGTGAACAAATGGCCAGTCGACATTTACGGAATTTTTTATTGTTTGGGACCGTCCGTGATTCAGTGAATTTTCCAAATGCTCGTTTACTCTTTCAATCGCCTTATCGCTTAACTTTGTTTTATCAAGATAAAAAAAGAATTTGGGCTAAAATAGTGGAAATTTTATCAAATTATGAGTTGGAAATTGGCGATATGAGTAGTAACCGCAAGGAGGGAAAAGTCTATACAATGATTGATTTGGAAACTGACAATAAAGACAAGATTGAAAAAGCTCTGGCTGAGATCAGCCATTTAGCGCCAGTAAAACGAGTCAGACTGCTCGGAAATCCCCTTGTCGCTAAATAACGTAACGGCGAGCCTATTTCAAGGGAGTCCTAACAATAAAAAAAGGTGGGGGTATCCTCTGGATTGGGGGCTTTCTAAATAATAAGAAGACGCTAAAAAAAGAAGCCTTTTGCTATACAAATGCTTCCAGAAATCATATAGTAGCATTTATACTCTAAAAAGTTAGTAGGGATAATAGATGATAAATTTTTTGATTACTAGGTTTGAAACAAACCAACAGAAAAAAAAGACAGATTTGAGATCAGCTTTTGGCTCCTTTGCAGGAAAAATCGGCTTAGTTTCAAATCTGTTGCTTTTTGTTAGCAAATTATTGATAGGAATTGTCTCAGGAAGTGTTTCCATTATGGCAGATGCCATGAATAATTTATCTGATACAGTTTCCTCGATTTTAACCTTAGTTGGTTTTTATATTTCAGGGAAACCAGCGGATAAAGAACATCCTTATGGTCATGAACGTTTTGAATATATTAGCGGTATGCTGGTCTCATTATTGATTACGTTCGTGGGATTTCAATTTTTTACGACATCGATTGACCGCATTAGGGATCCTCAAAGTGTTAGGGTTACTCCGATTGTCTTAGTTGTATTGGTCTTGTCTATTTTAATTAAAATTTGGCAAGGAGTGTTTTATCAACGGGTAGCTAAGAAAATCAACTCAAATACGCTAGTTGCGGCATCCAAAGACAGCTTTAATGACGTCTATACAACGATTACGGTCTTGATTTCGGCCGGAATTGAAGGCGTGACGGGCTTGCAAATTGATGGTTATGTTGGCTTATTGATTGCCTGCTACATTATATACAGTGGGCTTCAATTGATTCGAGAGTTTATTGATGAGTTGATGGGCTTGCGACCGGATCAAAGTCAAATTGATTTAATGAAAGAATATTTGTCAGCAGTCCCTGATATTATTGGTTATCACGATTTACTGATTCATCAATATGGGCCTAATAAAACCTTTGCTTCTGTTCACATTGAAATCGATGATCGCTGGGATTTAACTAGAGCTCATGAGCGAATCGATGAGATTGAATATAAATTTAGAAAGCAATTAGGTGTGGACCTAGTCTGTCATATCGATCCTGTTAATTTGTATGATCAAACGCAACAACTGATTCACCAAGAAATAAAAATTATCATCAAATCAATCGAAGGGGATTTTAAAGTCCATGACATCCGAACACTGAAACATGGTCAAGATGAAATGATTCTTTTTGATTTGGTGGTTCCCAATAAATTCCGATTATCGGAACAAGAAATCACCAATGAAGTTCAGCGTCAAACCTTGGAAAAACTTGGTCAGTATAAAATTAAAATTACCTTTGACCATACTTATTTGCTATGAGATGAGAGTTTGTGGTTCGGGGAACCAAAGTAAGCCGTTATCAGTGTCTGTCTGAGACTGATAACGGCTTTTTTTGTTTGGATCACTTCAATCCTGATGACAAAATTATTACGCGAGAAACCCAAGGAGGTGATGAAATCTGCCTCATAACCTCAGCTGGTGAGTGAAAAAATCACTCAATAAATAACTAAAAATCAATGGTTAGTTGTTCGTTTTTCTCTGTGTTTGCCGTATTTAATATAACGCAATAGGATATGAATGATTGCTTCATCCAAGAAGTTAACTAAGCTAGGTTGTACCTGCTAAATTTATCTTTTTTGGGATGAAGAGGATCAAACCTTAAGGCACTCGTTAAATAATGAATTTTTTCAGTGGCTTAATATAGGGTTAACGAATCTGAGTATTTCTGTATCGATAACAAATTAATCAATGAGTGGAATCATCGGTCAAATAGTTGAGAGAGGGAGCTATTTCCTAAGAAACGCTTGTTTAGTTAGTTGAATCAATAATGAAAATCTCGATCCATGAGTGAAAGCCTCACTCATTAAATAACGAATTCTTGAGTGGATTAATTTAGGGTAGCAAGTGCGGTTACTTCCATAGATAACAAAGTCATCGATGGAAGAACTTATCACTCAAAAGGTTGACAGAGGAAGTCCTCTCTTAGGTAATAGTCGTTTAGTTTACTGAATAAGTAAGATGAAACGTGACTCATGTGTGAAGGCTTCACTCATTAAATAACGCTTATTTCAATGCTTAAACCTAGACGCTAATGGATGAATCATTTCTGAATAGATAACTAGTTAATCAATGAGTGAAATCATCTATCAAAGATTTAATAGAGTTAACTATTCCTGCGGTAATAGTCGTTTAGTTTACTGAATAAGTAATGTGAAAGGCAACTCATGAGTGAAGGCCTCACTCGTTAAATAACGCGTATTTCAATGTTTTAATGATTGGTTAATACGTGCGGTACTTTTTATATCTATAACGACGTTACCGATGAGTGGAATTATCACTCAAGAGACTGATAGAGTTAGCTGTTCCTGAGGTAGTCCTCGTTTGTTTGGCTGAATAAGTCATGAAAAGCTCGGCTAATGAGTGAAGATTTCATCTATTAAATAACGAATTGGACGGTTGCTTAGGCTTTATCAGACTCGTAAAGAACGGCCTTCTCAGTAATGCTGTTCGTCTGTCAAAGGGCCACTTATTTTAACAGCGAAATTTGGCTATGAATCTCTTATAAATATGACTGACTCGTTTCATAATGTCATATTCTCAAATCCGTATTTTGCTAATGATGGGCCATGCTCTATTTTTTCTTGTTATACTAATAACACGAAATTTATTACCTGATTCTCCCCACTTTTGAAAAAAATTAATCAAATCTTAACATAATATTCCCCGACAAAAAGAAAATAATCCTGCACATGTCAATATAAATGTGCAGGATGGGCGTATTATTTTGTGTAATTGTCAAAGTAACCTTTAATGTAAACGAAAGGTGTTCCTTTGTCGCCACTGCCAGAGGTTAAATCTGACAGGGAGCCGATTAAGTCAGTTAGGCGGCGAGGAGTGGTACCTTGAGCTTCCATTGCGCCGACTAAATCATCGTCTTTATTTTCAATATAATGAGAGATGGCTTGTTTTAATTCATCGCCACGCAAATCGGCAAAGTTATTGTCAGCCAGATATTTGAGTTTGACTTCGTTAGGCGTGCCTTCTAGGCCAACAGTAAAGGCCGGTGAAACTACGGGATCAGCCAGTTCCCAAATTTTACCAACAGGATCTTTAAAGGCGCCGTCACCATAAATCATTACTTCTACATTTTTACCAGTCAGTTCTTTTAGTTTAGCTTGAATGCCATCGACTAAAGGCTGGCAGTTGTTTGGAAACAGTTTGATGCTGTCTTCCGTTGATTTGTTTGATCCCAGTAAGCCATAAGCTTCGTTAAAGCCGCTACCGTCAATTGATTGACTTAAAATATCGTCCATTGAGTAAACTTTTTCAGCCCCATTGGTTTCCAAGGTCCGTTTAGTACGGAAACGGGTGTGGATATCACAAGTTAAGACATTTTTAGTGTAATCCAAGATAGTTTTCGCATTGTTTGAGAAGATCACTTCACAAGTGGCACCTTCAGCCTCAACTAATGATTTATAATAATCGATATAGTCAACGCCTGTAAAGGTATGCTTTTTATAACCAAAATGCTCACGGAATTCAGACTCTGTTAAAACATCCGTCCAAGGATTCACGCCTTTTTCATCTAATTCATCAAGGTCAACTAAGTGATTCCCAACTTCATCAGAAGGGTAGCTAAGCATTAAGACCACTTTTTTCAAGCCACGGGCCATTCCTCTTAAACAGATTGAAAAACGATTCCGGCTTAAAATAGGGAAAATGATTCCAACAGTATCATCACCAAATTTAGCGTGAACATCAGTGGCAATATGATCGACAGTTGCATAATTTCCTTGGGCACGGGCTACGATTGATTCAGTAATGGTGACGATATCTTGATCTTCAATCTTAAAGCTTTCCGCTTTGGCAGCATTTAAGACCGTTTCAACAATTATTTCGTCTAATTTGTCCCCTTGATTAATAATTGGGCCACGAAGACCACGGACAGTTGTTCCTACGGTTCTTTCCAATTGATTCGCTCCTTTTATCTAATGTCCGCAGTGCGGTTCACAGACACAGATTCTTCTTAGTGTGGATAACAATTATTAGCTATCATCACTTTATTTCGCCTCTATACTATACCTTATAAGTAGGTGAGAAGTAAAATAAATCTGGCCTTTTCGTTGATTTAAATTTGTTGGCTGATACAGTGATGGCACTCCCTTCAGAATGCAAAAAACTGATAAGTAAAAGATGTCTTTTACTTATCAGAAAAAATTGATTATGGATCAGCTACAAGAACTGTGCCGCTATTGCTAGCAATGACCTGTTTAATGTTTGCCAGTGAGCTGATGATGGCCTTCCCTGAGGGACGTGCCTCGATAAAGGCGATGGCCGCTTCGACTTTAGGTTTCATACTGCCAGCTGCGAATTGATTGGCTGCCAGATAGTCCTTCATGGCTGAAAGGGTGACAGTTTCCAATTTTTTTTCGTTGGCGGTTTTAAAGTTGAGGTAAACATAATCAACACCTGTTAAAAAAATAATCGTATCCGCTTCAATCAACTCCGCCAGTTTTTCAGAAGCGAAGTCTTTATCGATGACCGCTTCGCAACCTGTGACGCCCTCTTTGCCTTGGATCACAGGAATACCGCCACCACCAGCGGCAATGACCACTGTTCCTTGGGTGACCAGCTGGTTAATAACGGGGGCTTCCTTAATGCTTAAGGGCTTAGGTGAAGGCACAACCTTGCGCCAACCACGGCCGGCATCTTCAACGTACTGGTCAAGAGAGCTCTTCATCAAATCCTTGGCATCATTCTCGGAGTAGAAAGGGCCAATTGGCTTTGTCGGGAGTTGGAAGGAGGGATCCTGTGGGTCAACGACGACTTGAGTGATTAAGGTCACAACATTTTTTGTGATGCCATGACGCTCTAAAGCGTTGTCTAAGGCATTTTGCAACCAATAGCCGATTGAACCCTGTGTCATGGCCACGCAGGTATCCAAGGGCATGGCAGGCGTTATTAGAGAGTCAGATGCGGCTTGCTGCAAAAGCAAGTTGCCCACTTGAGGCCCGTTGCCGTGAGAGATAATCAATTCCTGATCATGTTGAATCAAGGTTACCAATTGTTCAGCTGTTCGATTAAGTGCGTCTTGTTGAGCTGAAGCCGTGGCATCATCTGAGAGGATCGCGTTGCCTCCTAAGGCCACTACTATTCTTTTGTTTGTCATAAGGAGTCCTTTCTAGGCCTTTGGGATAAAGAGATTGCCTAAAGTCGCGGCCATAATCGCTTTAATGGAGTGCATGCGATTTTCAGCCTGTTCAAATTGTCGACCATTAGAACTGCGGAAAACTTCATCTGTGATTTCCATTTCCTGGATGCCAAACTCTTTGGCAATCCTTTGACCATATTCTGTTTGACTGTCATGGAAAGCTGGCAGGCAATGGAGCACAATGACTTCTTCATTGCCCGTTAAATCCAGCATGTGACGGTTGATTTGATAAGGTGTCAGTAAGTTTATCCGTTCGGCAAATTTGTCCTCTTCTCCCATGGAGACCCAGACATCTGTGTATAAGACATGGGCGTCTTTCACGCCCAGAGGGACATCGTCAGTCATCTGAATGATGGCCCCTGATTGTGCGGCATACTGGTTTGCCAACGTGATGATCGACTTATCTGGAAACAGTGACCGAGGCGTGACAATGCGCATATTAACGCCTAAAATCGCTCCTGTGACCAGTAAGGAGTTGGCCACATTGTTACGGCCGTCGCCGACATACACCATATTAATGCCTTTCAAATAGCCAAAATTTTCTTGAACGGTTAAAAAGTCAGCAATCATTTGAGTAGGATGCCAGTCATCCGTCAAACCATTCCAAACGGGAACGCCAGCGAACTCAGCCAACGTTTCCACTGTTTGTTGACTAAAGCCGCGAAACTCAATGCCATCAAACATTCTGCCTAAGACTTTTGCTGTGTCTGCCACTGATTCTTTTTTGCCTAATTGAATATCGTTCTGGCCTAAAAATTCTGGATGGGCGCCTAAATCAATGGCTGCAGTTGTAAAGGCGGCACGTGTTCGGGTAGAGGTTTTCTCAAACAACAAGGCAATGTTTTTCCCTTCCAAATAATGATGGGGGATGCCTGCTTTCTTTAATGCTTTTAAATGAGCAGAAAAATCAATCAAATAGTTGAGTTCCTCGCGATTAAAATCCTTTTCAGCGATAAAACTTCTCCCTTGAAAAATAGATGTTTTCATAATAATAGTCCTTTCTTTTATTGAGCGATTAATGGACGAGTTGGATGAGACAAATGATAAAAGCAACGCCTAAAAAGCCAGCGATGACTTTTTCATAAGTCAGAAATAGTTGCTTGTGATAAGTTCGTTGAACAAAAGCGAAGAGCAAGGTACCAGGGAAAAATAACATAACAGTTAGCAATAAATACCAGACACCGGAGGCATAAGCCAGCCAGAGCATGTAAACGGTGGCAATCAGACCGACCACCATATTTCGGGTGAAATCATGACTTCGCTCAGCTTGCAAGGTGTATTTAATCTGATACAAGGCCACGAAAGCATAGGGCAAAAGCACAGTGGAAGAGGCAAGAGAGGCCATTAGCGTATAAGCCTGATCCGTCACTAAAAAGGAGAGTAAGAATAGTTGGACAATCAGGTTAGTAATAAAAAGGGAATGAATCGGCATGCCACTTTTATTTTCTTTTAAGAAAAACTTGGGAAATAACTGGTCTTTTCCTGCTTGGTAAGCCACTTCTTCAGCTAGTAAGGTATTGGCAATCCAAGCCCCGAAGATTGAGATAATCACGCCAATATTCACGATGATCGCCCCTGATTTTCCGATGACCCGTTCCAGTACAAAGGCCATTGCTGGGCGATCCAAGCCTTTTAATTCGGCTTGACTCATAATGCCAAACGACAGTACTGTCACCGACATGTAAATCAAGGTAACGGCAGCAAAGCCCAAAAGGGTGGCTTTTCCGACATCGCTGCGCTTTTTGGCGCGACCGGAAAAGACAACGGCGCCTTCAATTCCGATAAACACCCAAACCGTGATTAACATTGTCCCCTTAACTTGCGATAAAACCTCAGAAAAGCTAAAATTACCACTGAGAGTTCCCCAAAAATCATCAGAGAAAACACCCATCTTGAAGCCACCAATCACACAGACTAAAAAAATGACCAAGGGAACTAGCTTTGCCATCATCACTAAATTATTGATAAAGGAAGCTTTGTCCAACCCCCGGCAAATCATCACGTGCATCAACCATAAAATAATTGAGGCACCAATGATGGACGCCACATTTTGCCCACCAGCAAAAACAGGGAAGAAGTAACCAATGGCACTAAATAACAAGGTACCAAAGGCAACGTTACCTAAGATCACCGAAATCCAATAGCCCCAAACAGAGTTGAACCCCATGTAATTACCAAAACCGGTTTTAGCGTAGCTAAAAATGCCAGCATCTAAATCAGGCCGTTTGGTATTTAGATTTTGCATACAAAAAGCGAGAGACCCCATTCCGAGGCCGGCAACTAACCAACCGACTAACGTAGCACCAGCTGAAGCTGTTTGCGCCATATCTGACATTAAATTGAAAATGCCGGCACCGATAATGGCGCTAATAATAATGCCGACTAATGAGAGTAGATTTAATTTTTTTTCTTCCGTTTTCATCTCCATAATCCTCCTAAGTTCAATCACTTGGAAGTTCTTCGCGTCAAAATAGAAAGCATCGCCCTGCTCCTTCGAGCGATGCTAGTGAGAAAGCTAGAATCGAAGAGATAGGCAACTTAAGCCGCCATCGATTTTTCTGAATTCAGAGGTGTCTACCAAAATCACATCATAGCCCAAGTCTTCAATTTTCTTTTGAATGGTTGGATAACCTTCTGGAACGAGAACGTGGTCATTAACCCAGATGCAATTGGCTCCGTAAGCTTCGTTCTCAGGGACCTCAATTCGGTTAAAGCTAGCAAACTCAGGATCGTCGACAAATTCTCCAGCAACTAATAAATTATTGTTTTCAAGATATGCTAAGCCAGTTTTTAAGTGAAGGACTTTTTTGAGTGTCACAATTGATCCGGTTAAGCCGTATTTTTCTAAAATTTGAATCATCTGTTCACCACCTGCTCGATTGGTTCGTGCAGATTCACCGATGTAAAAATGATCCCCAACCATCATAATATCCCCTGCTTCAACGGTTCCTGGGGCTTCGATTTGCTCAACATGGTCATATAATTGTTCCAGAGTAGCCCGCATGTCCGCTAGTTCGGCCTCTTGGCGACGTGTCTCAGCGCCTGGTCGAGTGATAATCGCACATTTACTTGTACAAAGGGCCACATCTTCAACAAAACAGGAGTCAGGAAACTGGTTTTTTGGTTCTAAAACAGTCACTGTAACACCTGTTTTAGTTAGAGCGCTTACATAATTTTCGTGCTGGACAAGTGCCTTCTCGTAAATTGGTTGGCCTAAATTTGCACTAGTAAGACCATCGGAAATACTGGCAGAAGGGACACGGACAATCACATTTTTAAACATAATTTTACCTTCTTTCTTTTTATTGTATATAGTATACAATTCTTGTGATGTTTTTGTCAATACTTTTTTTGAGAGCGCTGTTTTTATGACTCTCAACGTGGTATACTAGATGTACACAATGGGTAAAGGAGCGGGAATATGGCAGAAGTTATCTCACAAAAACAACACATATATAATTTTATTTCAAGAGAAATAAGTCATGGAAACCTTGAATACAATAGCCGATTGACGGAACAGTATATTACGGATAAGTTAAAGATTAGTCGAACGCCTGTTAGAGAAGGCTTGTTTCAATTGGCCGCAGATGGCATTTTGGAACACACGCCGAGAAAAGGGTTTCGCATCAAAAAATTGACACAAGAAGAAGTCGTTGAAATTTATGAAATAATTGGTGTGCTAGATGGTAAAGCAGCAGCTTTAGCCTTACCTAAGCTCGCAGAAGAAGACTTTGCCAATATGCAATACTTGATTGATGCCATGAATTCAGCTATAAAAAATGAATTGTATACAAAATACAATGAACTTCAGTTGGAGTTTCATCAGGTCTATACAAACAAGTGCGGCAATCAATCCCTAATTCAAGGTTTGGAAAAATACAAACACGCTTTTTTAGGAATTACCTATAAAAATATCCCAGCAGCGGCGATTCAGGCTACTTTGTATGAAACCAATCAGGAGCATCAGGAAATATTAGCCTTATTCAAAGCTAAAGAAGTCATGAAACTCCGGTTGTTTATTGAAGATCTTCATTGGAGTGGTGAACGAGCCCAGTATGATATTTGGTAATGATGGAATAAGGGAAAACACTTCTTAGTGAGGTGTTTTTTTACTTCTAGCATTTAATGAAAGGTTAAAAACTTCATTAATGGGTTTGTAGACTTAGACGGTTGATTAAACAGATAATAGGCAGTGTTTATATACATTGTTTTAAAAAAAGTAACGCTAAAAAAGAAGGGGAAACTAATGATAAAAAAAGAAGAAATGCCCATATGCGATGTTGCAACTACTGTGCAATTAGTTGGGAGTAAATGGAAACTGTTAATAATTAGAGATCTTATTTCAGGCTCAAAAAGAACCTCCGAACTTAAACGTTCTTTGTCAGGTATCTCTCAGAAGGTTTTAACGGAAAGTTTAAGTTCAATGATAGATGATGGACTTGTGAATAGAATTGATTTGAAAAAAGTACCACCCCATGTTGAGTATCAATTAACGTCTTTAGGAGAGTCGTTTCTTCCAGTTATTGAATCTATGAGGCAATGGGGAAACTATTACAAGTCTCAGATGTAACTCATAGGTACATTTTTGTACCTACTTCACAAATTGAGTTTAATAATTTAGTATTAGATTAAGCTGTAAGTGAGGAGAAAAGACGAATGAGTATAGAATTAGTTGAATTTACGCCGGTTCATACAACGTCTAAATTAGTCGAATTAGACGGCGAACCTGTTTTGCAAGTAATAAAAAGTGAAAAAATAATGGAATTTGATGAGAATACTTATTGTAAGGTAAAAGATACTTCATTTCACAATGGGGTCATCGAAGTCAAAGTTCTAAGTAGATTGTTACCAGATGCGCCAGACTTTGCAAGGGGATTTATTGGGATTGCTTTTCGAATTAGTCAGGACGATTCATCATTTGAATCATTTTATATCAGGCCAACAAATGGAAGAGTGGCTGATCCGATTAGAAAAAATAGAGGAACGCAATATTTTTCCTATCCCAATTACACCTTTGAATACTTTAGAGACCGAGGGATGACTGACTTTGAATCTCCTGCAGATATAGGTTTGGATGAATGGATAACAATAAAGGCTGTTATTAGAGATCAAAGGGCAACATTCTATGTCAACGGGGGAGATAGACCAACTCTGGTGGTGGATCATTTACTATTAGGTGCTGAAGCAAGAGGGTCGATTGGTCTTTTTGTGGACGTTGGTACCCAGGGGTTCTTTAAAGAGTTAAAGATTACGTCATACGATTAGCACACTAACCGTGAAACTTTTTTAAGTCACATTAATAGTAATAGTGTTATGGGTGAGTAGATTATGTTTACTCATCTTTTTGGTTTAGATAGAGAAATTCAATGATACCAAGAGATCGAATAATTGCAGGGGGGCTATTAATTATCATTTATTTTTAGTGTTGCATTTAATGTGTTAATTCTGCTTGACAAAAAGAACGTATGTTCGGTATAATTTAAATGTGTCTTATTTAGTAGAATGAGTAAAAGATAAGTCGAATTGTTTGCAACTGATACTTATTCTTGTAAAAATGGATGATAAGTAACAATTGGCATTGACAAAAGAAAAAGCTCATGTCTTTCTTTTGTCTTTTTTTTATCCAAACTAAGAAACGAGGTGGTTCTGTGCTTGAATTTAAGAATGTCTCGAAGCGTTATAACCAACAGACGGTTCTTGATACGATTTGCTTAACGGTCAAGGAAGGAGAGTTTTTTGTCCTTGTTGGCCCCAGTGGTAGCGGAAAGACAACGACATTAAAAATGATTAATCGCTTAATCGATCCTTCAGAAGGGGATATTTACCTTCATAAAAAAGAATTAATGACTTATAATTTAAAAGAATTAAGGTTGTCAATCGGGTATGTTTTACAGCAAATTGCACTCTTTCCTAATTTGACGGTTCAGGAAAATATTGAGTTAATCCCAGAATTAAAAAAATGGCCAAAAGTCAAACGGGAAAAACGAGTACGGGAATTATTGACATTGGTTAATTTAGAACCTGATAAGTACTTGAAGCGAAAGCCTTCTGAACTATCTGGTGGGGAACAACAACGGGTCGGAATCCTACGGGCGATTGCGGCCAAGCCCGATGTTATTTTAATGGATGAACCTTTCAGTGCCTTGGACCCAATTGCTCGTCAGCAGTTGCAAGAACTAATCAAAGAAATTCACCATGAGATTAAAAGTACGATTGTCTTTGTCACCCATGATATGAAGGAAGCCCTTGAACTTGGTGATCGTATTTGCATCATGCGAAATGGGAAAATTGTTCAAATAGACACGCCTGACATGATTCAGCAACACCCTGAAAATGACTTTGTAGCAGAATTTTTTAAACAGGAACAGAGTCAAGGCGGTGTGGATTTCTTAGGATTAACAGTGGCCGATGTACTAGTCAAGAGTCAAAATCCCATTATTCATCAGGAAGAAACGGTCAGCGTCAGTCCAGAGTTGCCTTTAGTCGAGCTAATTGAGTTGATTCAACGGCACCAGATCGTCTCGGTTGTGGTCGATCATCAACTAGTTGGGACGATTTCCAACGATGACCTTCTGCATTTCCTCCAAGTGGAATTAAAGGAGGTGACGGTCAATGGCTAATTTTATGGAAACCTTGGTCAGTCGCCAGGATGATTTGTTAAAAGCGTTATTGGAGCATGTTGAAATTTCACTCTTTTCGTTATTGATTGCCATCTTAATTGCCGTTCCAGTGGCGATTTTACTGACAAATTATCAAAAAGCGGCAGAGTTTGTCCTGCAAATTACGGGAATCCTGCAGACGATTCCTTCACTGGCACTATTAGGATTACTGATTCCTTTAATTGGGATTGGCTCAGGTCCAGCGATTGTCGCCTTGGTAGTTTATGCTCTTTTTCCTATTTTACAGAGTAGCTATACGGGGCTGATAGAAATTGATGAGTCGCTGGAAGAAGCGGCAGAAGCTTTTGGTTTAAGCAAGAGGCAAAAGTTAATTAAACTGGAATTACCTTTGGCATTGCCGATGATTATTGCAGGAATTCGGACAGCTACGGTGATGATCATTGGGACAGCGACTTTAGCGGCCTTGATTGGCGCTGGAGGCTTGGGAACCTTTATCCTCTTGGGAATTGATCGCAATAATATTAACTTGATTTTAATTGGGGCAATTTCTTCAGCGTTGTTGGCGGTGCTGTTTAACTTTGGAATTCGTTACTTGGAAAAAGCTAGCGGCAAAAAAATCGCCGTGGTTTTTGCTGCCTTGTTATTATTTTTAGGAGGCACTTTTTTCTATTCGTCCGGGCAGCGTCAAGAGTTAACCATTGCTGGTAAATTAGGCTCAGAGCCGGATATTTTAATAAACATGTACAAAGAGTTGATTGAAGAACAGACGGATATTTCAGTGGAATTGAAAGAAAACTTTGGGAAGACAACCTTTCTTTACAACGCCTTAAAATCAGCTGAAATTGACCTTTATCCGGAATTTTCTGGAACAGTTTTAGAAAGCTTTATCAAAAAGGACGTGTCTTATTCAAATAACCCTCAAGAGGTTTATGAATTAGCCAGAGATGAGATAAACGCTCAAGATAAGTTTGCCTTTTTAGAACCTATGAGTTATCAAAATACGTATGCCATTGCTGTGAAGCGTGACTTTGCTGAAGAACACCATCTTAAAACAATCTCTGATTTAAAGAAGGTTCAAAATCAGTTGACAGGTGGCTTTACCTTGGAGTTTATCGATCGTGAGGATGGCTTAAAGGGCATTGAGTCTCTTTATGGTTTGACACTGACGACTAAGTCGATGGAACCGGCATTACGCTATCAGGCCATTAAAAATGGTGAGGTTAACGTCATAGACGCTTATTCAACTGACAGTGAGTTAAAACAATACGACTTAGTGATTTTACAAGATGACAAAGAACTATTCCCCCCTTATCAGGGCGCACCATTGATGCGGCAGGAAACTCTGGAAAAATACCCTGAATTAGAGGGCATTCTCAATCAGCTTGCCGGCAAAATTACCGAGGAAGAGATGAGTGAGATGAATTACGATGTCAACGTGAATGGTGAGGCACCAAGTGACGTTGCCCATGCTTATTTGGTAAAACATCAGTTGCTTTAAATGTAACAGGAAAAGTTAATCGGGATTGAAATAAGTACCTATCGAGATATTAAAATAAGGAGCATCTAAAGAGAGTTCCTTATTTGGTATCTCTATTTCAACATTAAGATTCGCCTTTTGTACGGGGAAATGGTAAAATTAGTTATGAGGTGATGACAATGCTAAGTAAAAAAGTATTAGCGGTTTTTGAAAAATATAACGGGACGTTACCAACCAAGTTAGCTCATAAAAATGGGATAGATAAGGAAACACTCAGAAAAGCTTATCTACGTGGAGATATTGAACGACCTTTCAGAGGTGTCTATTTATTACCAAATTCGCTCTTGGATGATTTGTTCAGTACCCAAGTGGTCCTAAGTAAAGGCATATACTCTCATGAAACAGCTATGATGTTATATGGTTACAGCACATTTGTGCCACATGAATTTCATATGACTTTTCCACAAGGGTATCATAATGCTACTTTAGTTATTAAGAAAGTTAGGGCGCGGTATGTAGCTAATGCCTTTTATACGTTAGGTGCGACTCAGGTTAAAACATGGGAGGATAATTTTGTGACTGTTTATGACCGAGAGAGAACGGTCTTAGATATGCTCTCAAGCCCAACAGCCCATGAGTATGAAATTGAAGAAATGCTTACTAACTATTATTTTGATAAAGATAAAAATATCAAAAATCTTTTTTATTATGCAAAATTGCTGAATCTTGAGGATTTACTAGAGAGGGTTGTGGTTCCTGTTGCTTAATAATCAAAAAATGAAGCGTTTAATTAATAAAAAGGCTAAAGAATATGATATAGTTCCACTGCAGTTGTATTCATTATATGGATTGGAACAATTATTAATGAAAATTAGTAAATCTATGTATAGAGATCATTTTGTTGTAAAAGGTGGTTATCTTTTAACATCAATATACGGGTTAGATAATCGTTCAACTAATGATTTGGATGGAACTATTCGTAATATGTCGCTCACTCATGAAAGTGTGAGTAAGTTTGTGACGTTTATCGAAAGTCCGTCTGAAGATGGTAACCGATATTTCGAAGTAAAGCAGGTACGCCCAATTAGAGAAGCGTTTGATTATGACGGATTTAACATAAAAATGAATTTTTTGAACGGTAAGAGTCGCTATTCAATTGAATTGGATTTAACAACTGGAGAGATGTTATTGCCAACAGTCGTTAATCAAAATATTAAAATGATGTTTGAAGATGGCGAAATAAATATGCCGACCTATCCGATAGAGCAAATTTTAGCGGATAAAATATATACAACGTTAGCTTATGGGGTGATTGATGACACAAATTCTCGTTCTAAAGATCTTTACGATATTTATTTTTTGACAAAAACTAATAAAGAAATAGATTATCAAATGGTAAACAGGGCTATTAAAAATATCATGTATCAGAGAAAAGAGAAAATTTATTTAGATCAATACATTAAAATCATTGATTTTTTATGGTTATCAGATCTTCAACGAGAGCTTTGGTTAAATTACACAAGAGGTAAAGTGTTTGCGAAAGATCTTCTGTTTGATACTATCATGGTTTCAGTTAAAGAGTTTGTCAATTGTTTAATAAAAAATCAAATCAGAGATGATAACTAGCTGAATTGCTACTAAACAATATGATAATGTAAAATCAAATTGTGAAACGCAGTGAATTATTTTATCATTATTCATATTTGGTTGTTTTTTGTCGGTAGAAAGATTTGTGAAACAAAGGTAAGGTAATTTCCTTTTACATGGAACAGAGCTTGTCCTGATAGTTAAAAGATAGTAGAAGAGCTTACTCTGATGCTAGAGAATAGAGCATGTTACTTTTCGCCTCTAATCTCATTGAAACAGCATCTTTTTAGTGACAGTCAGTCTAAATCAGTGTAATCTTAAAGATGAGAGATGGAAGCGAGGGATAAAGATGAGTGAAGTAGAAAAAGCCAAGGAACTAATTGAGAAAAACAAACAAAAGCAAAAGCTACAGGCGTTGATTCAATCTAATAAAGGGAATCAAGCGAGTTTTGCTAAAAGCCCTAATCGTGACAGTAAACAAAAGGGGCAAAAGTCGATGAAACGTTCGATTAAAAATAAGTAATGCAAGAAGGGAACTCGTTTAGAGTTCTTTTTTTTGTACCCAACGATTCGGCTAAAAGAATTTACTGAGGTGTCATTTTTTGTAAAAACGTGATTAGTTAGGAAGAGCAACATGTATTTGGGCTGTCTAACGCCTGATTTTTTCTTTTTGACACTATTTAACAATTGTTTACAAAAGTTATTGACTTTATTTGTAAAAAAATGTAACATTGTGTTGTGATAACGTTTGCTAAATGATGAGTTAATGGAGGAAGACGTGGAAAAGAATCAAAAAAAATGGTTAGACTCTATGCGAATCGATAACCAATTGAAAAAACAATTAACAGAAGCTACAGAAGATCAGTTAAATGACATGTTTTATCAAGATCTACCTTTTGGTACAGGAGGGATGCGGGGGTTAATCGGTATCGGCACCAATCGCATGAATTTGTTGACCGTAGCTAAAGCAACTCGTGGACTAGCCCAGTATCTATTAATGAAGTACGCTGATTTGGAACAACCAGCTGTTGTGATTGGTTATGACAATCGTTTGTATTCAAAAGAATTTGCTGAACATACGGCAGAAGTGCTAGCAGGCTTTCAGATCAAGGTCTACCTGTTTAAAGACATCGCCGCTACACCTCTAGTATCTTTTGGGGTGAGACAGTTAAACGCACAAGGAGGTATTGTCATAACGGCATCCCATAATCCACCGGAATACAACGGTTATAAAATTTATGATGAGACCGGTTGTCAAATGTTGCCAAAGGAAATTGCCAAGGTGATTGATTGTATTGAGAACAGTGGGGACTTTTTTGCATACTCGACCAGTCGTCAGGGAATTACTTATCTGGATCAGAGATTTCAAAATAGGTATATTAAGGAATTGGCAGGGATTGCCACCATGGTGGAGACCTCTAAAAAATTGACAATCGGTTTTTCCCCGCAACATGGCACTTCTCGGGAGCCCGTTAAAGAGATGTTGGCTGATTACGGTTTTAATGAAGTGGTGTACGTTCAGGAACAAATGGCGGCTGACCCTTTTTTTTCACAAACTGAAAGCGCTAATCCCGAGGATGTCAGCGCTTATGATTTGCTGATTGATTATGGTCGCAAGTATGACTTGGACGTTTTGATTACGACAGACCCAGATGCCGACCGTGTGGGAGTGGTATACAAGGATCGACTGGGGGACTATCAGTTGTTAAGCGGGAACCAGTTGGGGGCTTTGTTAATTGATTTCTTTATTAAATTTAAGCAACGGGGACCTGACAGCTATATCGTTAAAACCATTGTTACGTCGGAGCTAGGGGCGGAGATTGCTAAAGCTCACGGTGTTCAGGTTGAAAATGTCTTAACGGGATTTAAATACATTGGCGATGTGATTAATCAAAAGGGCGAAGCTGGCTTTATTGGAGGCTATGAGGAAAGTTTTGGTTATTTGATGGAACCGTTAACTCGGGATAAAGATGGCATTCAAATCGTCCTTTCCTTAGTAGTCATGGCCAATTATTATCTGGATCACCAGCAAACTTTGGGAGACCGCTTAACCGCTTTATTTAATGAATATGGCTTTTACGAAGAGCGCTTGATTTCCTGGACGCTGGCAGGGAGAGCGGGTCAACAAACTATTAAACGCCTCTACGAACAGTTTAAGCAACTGCCTTTAATCGACTTAGCTTATACAGAGGACTATGAGTTGGGAGTTCGCCGCTATTCTTCAGAGTCAGTGCCACTTGAATTTGAACAAGCCTTAGTAGTGAAACATGTGTTGGAAGATGGCTCTTGGTTATGTGCCCGACCATCTGGCACAGAACCAAAGCTTAAGCTGTATCTAGGCACTAACAGCCCAACCAAAGAGATATCCGCAGCTAAAATCGCTAATTTAGTCACCATGATTGATCAAAATATGAAACCAGAAAAGGAAGAATAAGATGAAAAAAATTATCGGATTAGCATTAATCGCCTTGTTAACTTTAACAGGGTGCCAATCAAAGGAAAGCACGGAACGGAAGACGACGCCAAATGAATTGACGCTAAACGGCGATTATGTCATTCCGCCAACGGCTCATGGAAATCCCTTTATTGGTGGTTACGTTGGAGGGGGATTAGATCCCTATGTCCAAGAAGCCTTATTCGCTTTTACTCCAGTGGGAGATGAACACTTCAAGCCCCATTTAGCAGAATCATTTACCCAAGATGACCAAAAAGTCACCGTTACGCTAAAAGATGACATTAAGTGGAGTAATGGTGAAAAAATTACGACGGAAGATATTGCCACTAGTTATTACATGTGGGTCGGAAAAAAACAAGTTTGGGAATTTTTAGAAAAAATTGAGTATGACGACTCCAATACGATGACCTTTCATTTTAAAGTTGACAGCGGCCTAATGGCTAATTTACTGACGGATGTTCGGATTCAAGGGTCAACAGCTGAATATGGCAAGTGGGCCAAGCAATACGAAGAAATCGCCAATACGAAGCGTGACTGGCATTCGGAAACCAATACCTTTTGGATGACAGAGGAAGGCAACCAAGCTTTGGAAACCCTCAATCAGGAATTAGACGAGTATCAGCCAAAAGTAACGGAGATGGTTGGCTCTGGCGCCTATACCGTCAAAAAAATGACGACCGACCAAGCTAGCTTAGTTGAAAATGAGCATTTTTATACAGAAACGGGCTTTGAAAAATTAAACATCGTTCGTGTGACCACACCGGAAATTGCGGCTAATGCCATGGTGGAAGGCACCTTGGATTTACACAGTGGCGGCATGAATCTGGATTTAATCGAGCAAATGCGTAAAAAGATTCCAGCTTATACGGAATTTTTCTTGCCGGAGTATTCTCAGATGGCGGTAGTCTTTAATGTGCAAAAGGAATTCGCTAAGGAAAAAGCCTTTAGACAAGCCATGTCTTACTTGTTGAACCGAGAGGAATTATTACCATTAGCAGAAGTCGGTAGTTTGCCATCAGAAGCAAGCTTATCAGGCTTACCTCTCTCATTACAAAAAATCCATAGTGTTGATGAGTGGTCAAAGAAAAATTTAACTCAGTATGATTACGCACCTGAAAAAGCGGAAAAACTCTTAACAGAAGCTGGTTGGAAAAAAGATAAAAATGATCAGTGGATTGATGAAAACAATCAAAAAGTGTCATTTGAACTAACGGCTAACAGCGGTTGGGGATCAGCTTTACTGCCTGGTGAAGCCTATGTTAGTGCGTTAAAAGACTTTGGGTTTGATGTGACCTTCAAACCGATGGAAAGTGCCGCTTATGATGCTCACTTAAGAAATGGCGAGCATAGCGTGGCCATTGAATTTGCACCACCGTCTAATATTATCTACGCCAATGCCTATGGGACTTACGAACAGTTATATCGCGGTAGATTATGGTTGTTTGGGTTAGGGGCTGATGAGAAAGACGGCAGCTTGATGTTGGAAAATGCAGAAGGGAAAGAGGTCAATGTCATTGATTTAACGAAACAACTGTTTGTGGATTCGGGTGAAGACTACGATGCCACACTAAAAGAATTAATGAGCGTCACAGCAGAGAATGCTTTGTTTATCCCTTATCTTGAAAAAGGCTTTCCAGTCAGAACCCTAAAGAGTGACATCGATTTAGGGGTAAAAGCCGATACCTTGATTCAAGATCCTCGTTTCAGTGGGGTAGCCGAGCCGATGTTTGCGACCCTGTTAGTCGAGGGGACATTAAAAGACGCTATCAAATAAGCAAGAGAAAGATCGTCAGACAAAGGCTGGGAGCTTTTTCCGGCCTTGATCTGTAAGGAGGTTACCGTGAAAAATAGATTATTAGTCGTGGCTGTCACGATTGTTGTGGCGGTTTTTATGACCTTTTTGATTGTTAAATTAATGCCGGGAGACCCTGTTCATGTACTGGCCAATGAATTAAGAACCACTCAAGGGATCTCCGAGGAGCAAGCGGTTAAGCGGGCAATTACCATGTTGAATTATGACCCGAATAAAACAATTGTGGCGCAGATGGTTCAATTTGTAAAAGGCTTGGTAACAGGTGATTTAGGCACGTCGATTCGCTTTAAAACCCCTGTGGTCAACATCATTAAAGCGGCTTTGCCCTGGACCTTGTTTTCAGCGGGGTTAGCGACGGTTTTTTCTTATTTTATTGGAACCAAGCTAGGTTTGTATGTGGCTTGGAAACAAGATAAAAAAGCCAATGCCATTACCGATATTGTCTCATCTATTTTTGGTTCAGTGCCGGACTATGTGATTGGGTTTTTATTGGTGTCAATCTTTGCGGTACAATTGGGACTCTTACCCTCTCGGGGAGCCTATAGCGCCACGGTTGATCCAGGTTTTTCTTTAGCCTTTATTGGCAGTGTGTTAACCCATGCTATTTTGCCAGTGCTCTCATTGTTTATCGTCCAGTTTGCCAATTGGATTGTCAATATGCGAGGCAGTGCGGCTAACGTTATGAATCAGGAATACATTAAATACGCCCGTGCTCGAGGCTTAAGCAACAAGGTTATCCGCAAACAGTACGTCGGAAAAAATGCCTCACTGCCGATGATTACCGCTTTGGGGACAACCTTTGGCATGTTAGTAGGGGGCGCTCCCTTGATAGAAAATGTCTTTTCTTATCCCGGAGTGGGGTTCTTCCTGAATACTGGTGTAGCCGTTAGGGATATACCTTTAATGCAAGGCTTGTTTTTTATGATCATTATGACGGTGATTGTTTGTAACTTTATTGTGGATCTCCTTTATGGCTATATTGATCCCAGACTAAGGAGGTCCCATGGTGAAAAATAGGTTAAAAAAAATCCAGCTATTTTTCAAAGTCATCATGCTCAACAGTCAAGCAAAAGTTGGCATGTTCGTGTTGCTGGTGCTGATTTTATTTGCCATTTTTGGCACGACGGTGATTGGTGATTTACCTGCTCAGTATGGCTTGCGATTCCAAGGACCGTCTCTCCAGCATTGGCTAGGGACTGATTTTTCTGGACGGGATACTTTGCTGCAATTTATTTTGGGAACCAAAGATGTGATTTTGATTGCCACCTTTGCTGGGGTTTTTACAATTGTCATTGGCACCTTGATTGGCACGATTTCTGGTTTTATTGGCGGCAGAACCGATAGTGTTTTAATGCTAATCACCAATGTGGTCATTACAGTGCCGGCTTTTCCAGTCTTAATGGTTCTTTCTCTAGTCGTCAATGCCGGTAATCCTGTGATGTTTGGCTTGTTGCTGTCTTTATGGAATTGGGCAGGGCTAGCTCGCAGTATTCGCAGTCAGGTTATTAGTTTGCGAGAAAGTGACTTTATTATGGCCAGTAATATGTTAGGCATGTCTAAGAAGCACATCATCATCAATGATATTTTTCCGTCTTTAATTCCTTATATTGCTGTCAATTTTGTGTTGATTATGCGGGCGTCTGTTTTAGCTTCCGTGGGCTTGATGATGTTAGGTCTGGCACCCTTTAAAGGGGAACACTGGGGCATGATGTTGAACTTGGCCATGACAAAATCAGGAGCGATGTTTGGCTCAAGTGCGGCAATTTATTTAATTACCCCAATTGTTGGGATTATTATTTTTCAAACAGCTTGTTTTATGTTTTCCAAGGGTTTGGAAGATGCCTTTAATCCAAGAATGAGGAGCGAAATGAATGACTAATCCGATTTTGACCGTGAGAGAGTTGTCGGTCGAGTTTAATTTAAAGCAGCAAAAAGAAATCAAAAAAATCAAAGCGATTGAACAAATTAATTTAGATATTTATCGGGGCGAAATGATGGGAATCATTGGTGAAAGTGGTAGTGGCAAGTCTACCTTGGCTTTTGCGATTTTAAACTTGATTGATGCCCCAGGGGTGATTGCTAGTGGTCAGGTTCAGTTTATTAAAAATGACGGCCAGGCATTGAATGTGCTGGAGCTTGATTCTCAGCAGGAAAATGAGTTTCGCTGGAAAGAGATTGCCACAGTTTTTCAGGCGGCTCAAAGTGCTTTAAATCCGATTCAAACGGTCTATGATCATTTTGTTGATACTTATCAGGCCCATACGACACGAGCTGAGGCTCTCGACGCGAATGGGTTGCGGCTAAAAGTGGAAGAGCTTTGCGCCTATGTCCGTTTGGATAAGAATGTCTTAAAGATGTATCCCTTTGAACTAAGTGGGGGCATGAAGCAGCGGGTTTTAATTGCCTTAAGTTTGTTGTTGGACCCGTCGATTATTATATTAGATGAGCCGACAACGGCTTTGGATGTTATCACCCAGTGGTACATTCTCGATATTTTGAAAAAAATTAACCGGGAAAAAAACGTGACCATTATCTTTTTAACCCATGATATCTCAATTATTAGTGCCATGGTTGATCGGATTGTGGTGATGTATGCGGGGCAGATTGTCGAGATTGGCAAGACAGAAGACGTCTATCGTTTTCCGGCTCATCCTTACACGAAAGCGTTACTTGGAGCGATCCCCACAATGAATGACGACATTAGCAGTAAAAAGGCCATTGCCGGTGGCACCTATGATATGCTAAAGGCGGATGGCGGTTGCCGCTTTAAGAATCGTTGTCAGCGAGCCAAGGAAGTCGGCTGTCAAGGCTTAGCCAGTGACAGTTGTCAGCTGTTTGAAGTTAGCGAAACCCATGTGGCACGCTGTATCAATCGTTATCAGGAGGAGTCCAATGAAAGATAAGCGTACCCCAATTTTGGAAATAGAAGATTTGACCCTTTCTTTTGGTAAAAAAAGCGAGACGGTCACGGTGTTACGAAACATCAATTTAAGGGTTTTTGAAAGTGAAAGTGTGGCCATTGTTGGTGAAAGTGGTTGTGGTAAAACCACACTAGGCAAGACTATTGTCGACACGCATCAGCCGACTACTGGGACCATTAAGTATTATGGTCAGGATATTCGCAAGATGGATAAAAAAGCGTATCGAAATTACCGTTTAAGTGTGCAAATGGTTCAACAAGACTCTTTCGCTGCCTTAAATCCCTATAAAACTATCTACCATTCAGTTAGCAGTCCCTTGCTCGAGCATAAGTTTGTAGCAGAACAAGAGGCTCGTCACGAGGTAGCTCGTTTGTTAACCGATGTGGGGCTGGTTCCAGTAGAACATTATATTGACAAGTATCCCCATCAATTAAGTGGTGGCCAACGACAACGGGTGTTGATCGCCCGGGCTTTGGGGGTTAAACCAAAATTAATCGTCGCGGATGAACCTGTCTCAATGGTGGATGTTTCCCTGCGGATTTCGTTGTTGCAGCTAATGAGAGACATGAATCAAAAATATGGGGTGTCTTTTGTCTACATCACCCATGATTTAGCAACAGCCCGTTATATTTCAGACCACGGTCAATTGGTCGTTATGTACTTAGGTGAAATCATTGAAAAAGCTCAGATTAAAGAGGCTACAAAAGATCCGCTTCATCCTTATTTTAAAGCGCTGATTCAGGCTGTACCTCAAGGCATTAACGGTCAGTTTAAACAAGTCGAACTGCCTTTAAAAGGCGTTGATATTCCAGATATTAAAAAGTTACCAACGGGTTGTCCGTTTCATCCACGCTGTATTTATGCGACGGCAGCCTGTAGTCAAGAAAAACAACTACTGACGGCTGTGGGCAATCGAGAAGTAGCCTGCATGCGTGTCCATGATATTAAAGAAATGGTGGGGAATTAATCGTGAAACAAAGATGTGAAGAGTTATTAAGTCAGCACGTCATCGATGGTGTCAAAGGAAAAAAACTGATCTTTAAAGGCTTGTCAGAGGTAGACGTGTATAATATTACGGCGCCTTTTGACGATCATGGTAGGGAAATTATTGCGGGTCGAGTAGAGCGACGAGATAGTGAGCAAGCAAGGATTCACTTTTTTGGCAAAGTCTCTGACCTTGAGTGGGAAGTATTGCCGGATTACCCCACGTTTGACTTGCAGGACCCTTTTGTCACCAAAATTAATGGGGAACTTATTTTAGGTGGAGTTGAAATTTATCCCTTGCCAGAAAACCCTGAAGCGTTAGGCTGGCGCACGATTTTTTACCGAGGAAAAGATGTGATGTCTCTGGCACGCTTTTTTGAAGGACCTAAGGGCATGAAGGACTTGCGCTTAGCAAAACTAGTGGATGGTCGTATTATGGTATTAACGCGACCTCAGGGAGAGCTTGGGGGACGTGGTCAAATCGGCTTAACTTACGTCAACCAGTTAGAGGAGTTAAGCCATGAGCTGATTTTGGCCGCTCCTTTATTGCCACAATTTGTATCAGAGGAATGGGGGGGCGCTAATGCGATTTACCCAATCGATTCGGAAACGGTGGGTGTCCTTGGACATATTGCTTGTTTTGACGAAGAAGACTGTCGCCATTATTATTCCATGGCCTTTACCATTAACCCCCAAGCAGGGACGCATTCTGAGATGAAACTGGTAGCAGTTAGAGCAGAGTTTGAAGCTGGTGAGGCGAAACGACCAGATCTTGAAGATGTGATCTTTAGTGGTGGTCTGATCGATCATGGCGATGGCAGTTGTGACTTGTACGTGGGAGTTGGCGATTCCCACGCTCAGGTGATGACCGTCGCTAATCCCTTTAGTTAAAGAGAAGGCAGAATTTGTTCTAGCTCAAATAGTTTGGTAAAATAATGAGGTAAGCACGATACTGTTGAATCAAGGGAAAATCCATTTTAACCAAAAATAAAAGTAGTAGACAAAACGGGATGTGGCCGTGGGTCAGAGTCAGACATAAACCAGAGGGGGAGACACAGTGATTCCATTAACGAGGCGGGAAAAAATTCTAGATGAGTTAAAAAATAGCGAGATTGTTTACATCGATGAAATTGCCAGAAAAGTGGGCACCTCAGAGCAAACGATTCGTCGGGATTTAATGTACTTAGAGAAGCACGGGCTAGTCGAACGGTTCCATGGCGGTGCCGCAAAATTAATTGATACGAGCCGCGAACTCTCAGTTCCTCAACGATTGCAGCGTTTTAGTGAATCAAAAGAAGCCATTGGAAAAAAAGCGGCCAGTTTAATTGAAGATGGCGATGTGATCTTTCTTGATGGTGGCACAACGACAGCGGCTGTCCTGAACCACTTGACTAATAAAGAAATCACTGTCTTTACCAATGGGATTATGCATATCTCGATTTTGGAAAAAATGAACTTGAAAGCCTTTATTATTGGTGGTGAGATGAAGAGGAAGACAGGCTGTTTTATCGGCCCCATCGCCATTCAAGCCATTGAAAAATGCAGTTTTGACAAAGTCTTTATCGGTGCCAATGGTGTTAGCTTAAAGATGGGCTACACGAATGCGGATATTAATGAGTCTGAATTGAAATCGACACTGATTAATCATTCTAAACAAGCTTTTGTCTTAAGTGACAGTACTAAATTTGAGATTGAATCCTTTCATCAATTTGCTTCAGTCACGGATAAGGTTACCTTGATTACCAATCAAATTCCTAAGTCCTATGAGCAAAAGCTAGATGCTTATATCTTATCTGATTAATAATAAAAAAGAAGGAGAGCCAGCCGGCTCCCTTCTTTTTTTTGACTATAGGAAAGTATATCACTTCCTCTATATTCTAGTCGGTGTCTAGCTTAGCTCATCAACCACTACATAAATTTCGTTGTCCTAAACTTCTAAGCAAGTAAACTTGCAAGAGTTAAGGCTCTCCGCTTCGCTTCGATCTCATCAATTTCTAAGTGCTCTTCGATGTCCCTTGCTTCTAAATGCTAAAGCATTAAGAGCAACGGCTGCCGTTATTCTTACGAATTTATTCGTTAGAGATAAGGGACAACGTAGTAAAGCAATAAGAACAACGGCAGCGATTCGCGAAGCTTTTCTGAACTAAACGTTATCAACAGTGGGTTCTTCTTCCATACCCCTCATTCAGCTCGCTGAATGAGGGGTTGTAATGAGCCACCTCACACATTGGTTTCCACAAACTGTTTAAAATCTTGAAAGGTTGACAGTGAACTAGCCAGCTGGGCAATGTCTTTTTCTTCGAAAAGCTCTAAAATGGCTTCATAAATAATCCGAAAATTTCGGCGATCAACATCATTAATCGCGGTTAGTAAGATGATGTTGACTAGGGTATCATCCCAAAGAAAGCCCTCGGTCATAATAATCACTGAAACGCAAGTCTTGATAGCATCCATGTGAATTGAATGGGGAATCGCAATCTGGCCATAGGAAGTACTGGACATTTGCTCACGCTCCAAAACATGAGTGCCAAAGGAATCAGAGACATAGTCTAACGCCACCATCTCTTGGGATAGCTGGTTGATTAAGTCTTCTTTCGTTGAAAATGGTGGGTTAACAAAAAAGATGGCCGGCTGAAAGTACTGGTCAAAATTTTGCTTGAGAATGTTATTTTTGGATTGAGTCTTAATTTGATTGATGACTTGATAAAGGGCTGATTTGGAACGTTCCACGTCGAATAGACTTATTTGAAAGGTTTTATACTGACTCGTCGGTTCGCTGTCAATGGTTGTGATTAACAGATCAAAGTCCAACGAAGCCAGTTGATGCTGGTAGCGAACAGCTGAAACTAAATGCAAGTCATGACTAAAATTAGCGAGGAGGAAGCTCTCAATCCGACTACTGATGGCCATATAGTCAGGACAAAGTAAGACACATTTAATCTTTTCGGCATTTTTTTGTTGCCGTTCCATTTCGGTTCCAACATGTAAGGCGATAAAGGCAACCTCATCTTCCACAATCACAATCTGGCTTTCTTTTTCCAACTGCATGGACAAATAGACCGCAATCTCATAAATCAAGGGAAAACTTTGCTTAATACTTTGAATCATTGGATTTTTATTGTAAGCGTGATACTTTAAACGTGTCTTAAGTCGTTTTAAATGGAGAACAAAGGGAATAATAAACTGATCGGTCATTAAATTAATTTTGTACATCTGATTCACGGATTCAATCAGGACAATCGCCTGATGGTAAAGTGGGCCTCCGACGAGTTCTTTGACATCTTTGGTAGGCTGAGATAAGGACAAATTAACATCGGTTTTGAATAGAATATAGATTTCACTGATTTCTGACGGGGTCAAGGTAATTTCGAAGGTGGCCTCGATAGCATGGCAGAGATCCTCCATGATTTTTTTTTCCTTTGGTTCAATCTTTAGAATGGTTTCCCCCTCGATGTATTTCCCACTTCTAACCCGATTAATCAGAATCGTCAGATGTAAAATCAAACTCATAAATGAAAAATCATTGATGTCGTAATGATTTTGTTTAAAAACGTCTTTGACAATGGCAGATAGATGTTTGATATAGGTTTCTCCGTAACTTTGAAAAAGGCCGTTCCAGTTAAAAAAGTTATTGTTGGTTTCCGTGTAGATAATATGAGACATGAGACGTCGCTTGTCCTTTTCTTCTCCCACAATGTTTAATTGGTTGTTAGTGGAAGCAAACTGAAGGTGAAAGGATTCAAAAGTGCCATTCATCTTAGTCAGTAAATTTTTTAGAGTAGAGTAGCTGATATGTAGCTCTTCACATAAATCAAAGAGACTGAGCTTTTCGTGACTGATTAAACTTTTTTTGATGATGTAGTAAGCTCGTTCCATATAATCTTGGGGAACGGTCAAAGCCTGTTCTTCTTCAAACAAAGCCATGGCTGGGTCTTTCATGGCAAGGTATCCCTGCTGGCTTGAGGCGATAACAAGTTGAGGGCCATGGCCATTTAGCTCTTTGACATAGTTTTTAATGGTTCGTTGAGAAATACCTAAGTAAGAACTCAATTGTTTGGACGTAAAGGGTTGTTCCTTTTCAACTAAAAACAATAATAGTTCTCTTTGCTTCTCTTTCACTGGTGTAACCTCCTCAGATAAACATCACGTTGAATAATTGGATATAGGGACTAAATAGTTTTATGATACACGAGTTTATTATAGAAAGGAATGTAAGGGCTATCAACTAACTTTTTTCCTGAGGGGGTGCAACAGGTTAATGCAGTGGCTGCACCGTGTGGTGAAAAGGTTTAGTTGAGAGGAGCCAGTGGTTTGGGAGATGATAAGGGTGTCAAAAAAACGAAGGAGTGAAGTCGAAATGGAAACAATCAGTCTATTACTTTGTTGTGGTGCGGGGATGTCCAGTGGATTATTAGCTCAAAAGGCTAGAAAAGCGGCTAAAAAAAGAGGCCTTGATGCGTCGATTGAAGCACGAAGTGAAAGTGAAGCCCCCCAGTATTTTTCCAGTGTGGACATCTTATTATTAGGGCCTCACTATGCCAGTTACCAAGAAGAAATGGCAGAGATGGCAAAGCCCTTTAATGTCCCCGTAGTAGTTATTCCTCAGGATATTTACGGCATGCTAGATGGGGATAAATTGTTGGACTTAGCATTAGCAAACTTGACCTAAGGAGGGAACGAGTATGACTAAATTTATGGAATGGCTAGCGAATTCATTTGCCCCGGCTATGCAAAAATTAACGAAGCGACCATGGGTTGCGGCGGTGTCTGGGGCCATGCAAAAACTGATTCCTTTTATCTTAACGGGATCGATTGTCTTTTTTTACAATGTTTTTCGTTCTTATATAGAGATCTTGCCAGACTTAGGTAAATTGGCAGATTACACTTTTGGGATGATAGGGTTGATAACGGCGTTTATGGTGACGAACCAAGCCATGGAAAAACTGCGTCATCCTGGTTACGCCGTGTCGGCTAGTTTGGTGTCAATCTGCGTCTTTTTAATGTATATCAAGCCAATCTTTTCTGATGGCAATATGACCATTGAATTTGGTCGCTTAGGGCCAACGGGTATCTTAGTGGGGATGATTGCAGGATTGTTAGTTGCAATGGTCTTTCATCAATACAGCAAGTTAAAGTTTTTGAAGGATTCGGAAATTCCTGATTTTGTAGTGGAGTGGATCAACAACATTATTCCGATTTCAATCGCAGTCGGGGCGTCTGCTTTGATTACCTTTAAATTTGATTTGGACATGTTTGATTTGATTGTGACACTTTTTTCACCTCTCCAAAGCTTTGGGCAGACCTTACCTGGCTTTATCCTGGTTTGTTTTATCCCCTCCTTTTTTTATTCAATGGGAATTTCAAGCTGGCTCTTTGGTCCGGTTACCACCCCGATTTTTATGGCGGGAATCTCTGCCAATATTGCCGCAGTTGAAGCAGGTCAAGCTGCGACTTATATCGTCACCAGTGAAACGGTCTTTACGGCAGCCTTAATTACCATGGGAGGCATGGGGGCGACCTTAGGTTTAAATGTTCTGATGCTTTGGTCGAAATCTCCTAGATTAAAAACAATTGGTCGCATTTGCATTGGCCCATCGATTTTTAATATTAATGAGCCAATCATGTTTAGTGGGCCAGTCGTGATGAACCCCCTGTTAATGTTACCGATGTGGGTGAATTCAATTATCGGCCCGATTGTTATTTGGGTGGCAATGAGAACTGATTTACTGAAAATTCCAAGTAAAATGATTCAAGTTGGACAGATCCCTGCCCCATTTTCAAGTGTGATGATTACGGAAGATTGGCGTGCCCTGATTGTCTATGTGTTGTTATTTATTATTTACTTGTTTGTCTGGTTACCATTTTTTAAAGTCTATGAAAAACAAGTGATTGCAGAAGAAAAATAAGTGAAGTGAATGGGGGAAAGTCCGTGTCCATGGAAGACAATGAATTGGTGCCTGTTGCGATGCAAATTATTTTACATGCCGGTGATGCTCGGGTGCTAGCCAACGAAGCAATTGAGTGTGCTAAGAGGGCGGAATTTGAGGCAGCAAATCAGAAATTAGTAGAAGCTCATGACAAAATAATCAAAGCTCACCAGTCCCAAACGAAAGTGATTCAAGATGAAACTCGGGGCATCGAACACGAGCCGAGTCTGCTATTTACTCATGCTCAAGATACGATGATGACGATTTCTAGCGAGTTACGTTTAACTAAAGTACTAGTCGAGATGTTTGAGATGATTCTTACAAAATAAAAAAGAAAGCTCCCTTAAACATGAGGGAAGGGTCAAAGAAATGAACAACATACCATCGGGGTTTAATCAAGATTTTTTATGGGGCGGAGCGGTTGCTGCCTGTCAAGTGGAGGGGGAGTATGCCAAAGATGGCCGTGGATTATCCAGTTCAGATATCCACAAGTATGATCCTGAAATCAATCGGGGCTTGATTGAAAAAGAAGGGGGTGGCACTCTAGCTGAAATCCAAGAGGCCATTGACGACAAATTAGGCTATTATCCTAAACGACAGGGGATTAACTTTTACCATACGTATAAAGCGGATTTGGCTTTGCTTAAAGAGATGGGATTTAAGACCTTTAGAACGAGTATTTCTTGGTCACGGATTTTTCCTAAGGGGGATGAGCTAGTACCTAACGAGGCTGGCTTGGCATTTTACGATGACTTAATCGCTGAGATTATTCGTTTGGATATGGAACCGATTATCACCATGAGCCACTACGATATTCCCCTGCATCTGATTACTGAATATGGAGGTTTCGCTAATCGCCAAGTGATTGGCTTCTTCAAACGCTACGCCGAAGTTTTGTTAAAACGCTACAAAGGTAAGGTTAAGTATTGGATTGTTTTTAATCAGGTCAATTTAGTACCAGTCGTTCAATTTGGTTCTCTTGGTATTTATGAGGGGCAAGGGGAAAATATGGAAGAATTGATGTACCAAGCCGTTCATCATCAGTTTTTAGCGGCAGCTGAAACAAAAGCACTTGGAAAAATAATTGATCCTAAGGCGCAAATCGGAACGATGTTAGCGGACTGCACCTTTTATCCAGCCACTTGTGATCCTCAAGACGTGGTGTTAACCATGGCGCGCAATCGTATGCAGTATTATTTTTCCGATGTTCAATTGCGAGGTAGTTATCCGGGATTCGCTTTGAAGTATTTTGCTGATCAGCAGATTGACATTAAGGTTGAACCAGGTGATGAGGCATTGTTAAAGGAAAATACCATGGATTTTCTAGCCATTAGTTATTATGCCAGCAAAATAATCAGTGCAAAAACCAATTCAATGGACCCAAATACTTTTGAACAAAACCCTTATTTAGAGCCAACTCCTTGGGAATGGCGAATGGATCCTCTTGGTTTTTATCATTGCTTGTCACAATACTGGGATCGTTATCAAGTGCCCTTATTGATCGGTGAAAATGGCTTTGGAGCCATTGATAATGTGGAAGCAGGTACCATTAACGACGACTATCGAATTGATTATTACCGTCAGCACATTGAACAATTAAAGCGCTGTGCCGAAGAAGGGGTGAAATTAATTGCTTACTGCGCTTGGGGACCGATTGACATTGTCAGTTCATCTTCTGCTGAAATGAGCAAGCGCTATGGATTTGTTTACGTAGACTATGATGATTTTGGACAAGGGTCGGGACAGCGAATCAAGAAAAAGAGTTTTGACTGGTACCGTCAAGTGATTGCGTCTAACGGCAATCAGCTGGATTAAAAGAGAGGAGTGGCACTATGTATCAATTAGAAACGGGGTTTCCAGAAGGGTTTTTATGGGGTGGAGCAACGGCTGCTTGCCAGATAGAGGGGGCTTATGATGTGGATGGTCGTTCATTGTCCACCTCGGACATTCATCGGTATGAACCCCATTTGAATCGTAAAGAATTAGTTGAGAACGAACACACACGGGCTAGTCTAGAGGCAGTCTTAAAAGACGAGGCTTCCTACTTCCCAAAACGTTACGGTAATGATTTTTATCACCGCTACCAAGAAGATATTGGCTTAATGAAAGAGATGGGGTTTAATTCATTTCGCCTGTCAATTGCTTGGCCGCGGATTTTTCCTCAAGGAGAGGCCCAACCGAATGAAGAGGGATTAGCTTTTTATGACAAGGTCATCGATGAAGTGATTGCCAATGGGATGGAACCGATTGTGACCATGTTGCACTATGATATTCCTCTTCACATCGTCTCTCTTGGAGGGTTTAAAAACCCCAAGGTCATCGATTATATGGTGCATTATGGAGAAACGCTGCTGCAGCGTTACGGTCATAAAGTGAAGTATTGGATTCCTTTTAATCAGATTAATTTGATTCAGTATTGTGGCTTCAAATCTTTGGGATTAGTCACAGATGGCAGCGATCATTTTGAAGAAGACCAGTATCAGGCCATTCACCATCAGTTTTTGATTAATGCCAAACTGAAAGAAATTGCCAAAACCATGGCTAGCGAGATTCAAATTGGGATAATGCTGGCTGATTGTACCTTTGCACCCCACACGTGTCGACCAGAAGATGTGGTCTTTGCCATGAAACGCAATCGCATGCAGTATTTCTTTTCAGATGTGGCCTTAAGAGGGGCTTACCCGATGCATATGCTACGTTATTTTAATGAGCAGGGCATTAACGTCAAGATAACGGAAGCTGATAAACAATTGCTAAAACAGCATACTAGCGACTTTTTAGCTTTTTCTTACTATTATTCACGAACGGTAGACGCAGAAAAAAATACGATGGATGCCGCAGATATTACAGAAAATCCTTATCTTAAGGGGAACGACTGGGGATGGACCATCGATCCCCTAGGCTTTTACAACTGTATGAGTCAATACTGGGATCGTTATCAAAAGCCGTTGATGGTGGCAGAAAATGGTTTTGGCTACGAAGATGTTTTTGTTGACGGCACAGTCCACGATCAGTACCGAATCGACTATTTAAGGGAACACATTAAGGCGATGAAAGAAGCGATCAAAGATGGTGTGGAAGTGATGGCTTACTTGCCGTGGGGCCCGATTGATTTAGTCAGTTCTGGAACAGCGGAAATGTCCAAACGTTACGGCTTTGTCTATGTTGATTTTGATGATTTAGGTCGGGGAACAGGTAATCGTTATAAAAAAGATTCATTTGACTGGTATAAAAAAGTAATCGAATCGAATGGGGAAGTTTTGTAGCATAAGTCAATTTAATTGAAAAAAACTAGTAGATTTTTTGAATAAAAGTCACTAGTTTTTTTGTCGCCTTGATTCAAAAAAATAAAGTGGTTGACAAATAAAAGAAAAACGTTTACAGTCTATATTAACCGGTTAATGTAAAAATAAATAAGGAATAAAAGGAGATTGTTTATGAATAAGTTTATCAATTTTTTAGATGAAAAGTTCGTTCCAATTGCATCAAGAATCGGTGCTCAGAGGCATCTAGTGGCTGTTAGAGATGGGTTTGTGGTCATTATGCCGATGATGATTATCGGCTCGTTAGCCGTTTTGGTCAATAACTTACCAATTGAAGCCTATCAAACCATGATGAACAGTATTTTTGGTGGTGACTCTTGGAAAACGCTAGCAGGTTATATTTCTCAGGGTAGTTTTAACATCATGTCTTTAGTCGTGACCTTTACGATTGCAGCTGCTTTGGCCAAAAACTATGGCAAAGATCAAATTACGACAGGTGCGATTGCTTTAACCTCTTTGGTGACCATCATGTTACCACTAAAAAATGAAGAAGGGGGAAATATCGGATTGCCTTTCTCATGGATGGGTGCTCAAGGTTTGTTCATCGCCATTTTTGTTGCTTTAATTTCAGCGGAAATTTTTATTCGCCTAAGCAACAATAAAAAGATGGTGATTCAGATGCCGGATGGTGTACCGCCAGCAGTGTCAAAATCCTTTGCCTCGTTAGTACCAGCAATTTTAACGATTATTATCTTTGGTTTAATTAAAGTCTTATTCGATATCTTTGGCGTCAGTGACATTCACCAGTCTTTTTACGATGTCTTACAAGCTCCGATTGTTAAAATGGCCAATACCTTGCCAACGGCTCTGATTATTGTGTTACTGAATCACCTTTTCTGGTTCTTTGGTTTAAATGGTGGGAGTGTGTTAGAGCCAATCATGCAAAGTGTTTATTTACCAGCGATCGATCAAAATATTGCAGCGTTGCAAAATGGTGTTGATATTCCTAATATTGTCACTAAGCCATTTTTTGATTCGTTTATCTATCTTGGTGGAACAGGCGCAACTTTAGCGTTAGTCGTCAGTGTGTTGCTCTTTACTAAAGCAAACAAACCTTATTCGGTTGTGTCTAAACTATCATTGGCACCTGGTATTTTTAATATTAATGAGCCAGTGATGTTCGGTTTTCCAATCGTCTTAAATCCTATTTTATTTATTCCTTTCTTAGTGATTCCGATGATTTTAACGGTTATTTCTTATGTAGCACTAAGTGTGGGACTTGTACCAAAAACCGTGGTCATGGTGCCTTGGACAACACCACCGATTATTGGGGGCTTCTTAGCAACCGGGTCTTGGCGTGGCGGCGCATTAGCCTTGGTAAACTTTATTGTGGCGATTGTCTGCTACATGCCATTTCTAAAAGCAGCTGAAAAACAATACCTAACTCAAATTGAAGCAGGCGACTCCCATGAGTAAAAATTTAGGGATTTCGATTTATCCAGAAAAAACAACAGATGCTGAAAACAAGGCTTATATTGATTTGGCCGCTAAATATGGTTATAGCCGACTCTTTACTTGTTTTTTGTCTCCTGAGTTAAGTAAAGATGACCTCTTGGCTAAGTACCAACCTTTAATCGCCTATGGTAATCAAAAAGGACTGGCGACATATGTGGATGTCTATGCGTCATTTTTTGCCAAAATGGGGATTGAACTAGATGATTTATCATTCTTTCAAGAGTTAGGGGCGGCAGGGTTTCGCTTGGATCGTAGTTTTTCAGGTTCTGAGGAGGCCTTAATGTCTTATAATCCAGAAAAAATAATGATTGAAGTTAACCTGAGCAATGACACGAGTTATGTGGATAATATTCTGGCTTTTGAGCCTAATAAAGAGCAAGTAGTAGGGTGTCATAATTTTTATCCTCAAGAATTTACAGGGTTAGATGAAGGCTTTTTCGTTGAGACCACACGTAAATTTCATGAGAAAGGGCTCCATACAGCGGCTTTTGTGACCTCACAGTCGGCTCAGTTCGGCCCTTGGGACATTAGTGAAGGACAACCAACACTGGAACGGGATCGCTATTTGCCAATGGATCTTCAAGCTAGAGCAATGTGGGCTTGTTCAGAGATTGACGACATTATTGTTGGTAATGCCTTCGCTTCGGAAGCGGAACTGAAGGCATTGTCACTGATTGATCCTAGTCTAGTGACATTAAGGATTGAGTTGTCAGAAGAGCTGAGCCCTTTAGAGGAGCAAATTTGTTTTGACGTCCTGCATTTTCAACGGGGAGATATTTCCAGTTATATGGTGCGCTCGACAACGCCTCGATCGATTTATAAAGGACAGGCGATTAAAGAGAATCCTAGACAGGCAAAAATTCAGCCAGGTGATGTTTTAATTGCAAATCAGACTTATGGGATTTATGCAGGGGAATTGCAAATTGCGTTAAAAGAGCGGGAAAATCAAGGCCAGTGGAATGTGATTGGGCACATTCCTCAAGAAGAAGCCTTTCTGATTGAGTATATAACGCCTTGGAAAAAGTTTAAATTTAGAAAAGAAGTGATTTGATGGAAACACCAGCTGTATTGATTAATCAACAAGTTCTGGAAAATAATATTCTAAGAATGGCTGAAAAGGTTGGGGAAACGAAAAGAGTTCAGTTGCGACCTCATATTAAGACCCACAAAAACCCTGAGATTGCCAAAAGACAACTGGATAGTGGCGCCGTTGGGATTACAGTAGCGAAGCTAGGGGAAGCGGAGGTGATGATTGATGGGGGGATTCAGGATATTTTTCTGGCTTACCCACTCGTTACAACTGACAAACTTAATTGGGGACTAAGTCTAGCGAAAACAATCGATCGTTTTATATTTAGTGTGGATACATTTGAGGGGGCAGAGCGTTTAAACCAGGTGGCCGAAAATCGGGGAATGACTGTGGAGATTCGGCTGGAAATTAATACAGGATTGAATCGAACCGGTGTTGAGCTAGAAGAGGGTGTTACATTTGCCGAAAGTCTAAGGCAGTTCAAACAACTTAAGTTGACGGGGATTTATACTTATCGTGGGTCAAAATTATTAGATGGCGAAGCGACCAAAGATACTTATTCGGCTGGAATTGAAGAAGGCACTGCTATGGTAGGCTTAGCTAAAGACTTAAGGGAAGTAGGCATTGACATTAAAGATGTCAGTGTTGGTTCTTCATTGAGCATTGATGGCGTGTTGGCAGTGGAAGGCGTCACGGAAGTTCGACCAGGAACCTATGTGTTTAATGATGCGATGCAAATGTCTTACGGTGTTTGTAGCCAAGTTGATTGTGCCGCTACCGTTTTGGTAACAGTCGTCAGCAAGCACGGGAAGCGAATCGTCATCGATGGTGGCAGCAAGGCATTTGCCACTGATGTTCAACCCACAAAGGTGCCGACGCTCATTAGTGGATTTGGGTGTGTTAAGGGATATCCAAACGTGCTTTTTGAGCGGATGAATGAAGAGCATGGAGTACTGCTTTTGACCGATGAAGAGATTCAAATTGGGGATACCTTGGAACTTATTCCCAATCATATATGCAGTACCATTAATTTATACGATGTTTATTATGTTAATCAACAAGCCGTAGCGATTGCTGCTCGCGGCAAAACTCAATAGAAAGTAAGTGAATAAGATGTCAAAAGTAGAAGAAATTCTGGCAAGTAAAGGGTTATTTTTAGAGGAAGTGCCAACGCCTGTTGCAGAATATGTGCCATCAAAAGTTGTCGGGAATTTGTTGTATACCTCAGGCTGTGACTGTCGTCGCAATGGAACATTGCTTTACGCTGGAAAATTAGGCAAAGATTTGACCTTGGCACAAGGCCAGGAAGCAGCTCAACAAGTAGTGGTTAATCTTTTGTCAGTGTTGAAAAAAGAATTAGGTGACCTCGACAAAATTAAACAAGTAGTTAAAATGCTGGCGTTTGTCAATTCAACAGATGATTATGTTGAGCAACCATATGTAATCAATGGCGCCTCGCAGTTGCTGGTAGAAGTTTTTGGTGAAAAAGGAAGACATGCCAGATCGGCAATTGGAACGAACACTTTGCCATTTGATACCCCGGTTGAAATTGAGTTGATAGTCGAGTTACACTAATGGTAAACTATGGATGCTAAGTAAAACTGGCATCCATAGTTTTTTTGTAGCTGTAGGCATCCCGTCACATAATTTGAATAGCTAGTACCACTGATAATCAATTGGATGTGCAAAGAGTGTCACTTTTAGCTGCTGTTCAGCTGAAAGGTTAAGGGCTGTTCGTGAGGAGTTAATAAGTAGATCTAGACCTAAGCAACACATAATCTGGGAATGGCGGATCAAAAAAGAAAAAGAAGGTGGCAACAGTGGGACAAGTAACCATTAAAGATATTGCTGAAATGGCAGGCGTTTCTAAGACCATTGTGTCGCAGTATTTAAATAATAACTATAAGTTTATGAGTGTGAAGACCAAAGATAAAATCGAAGCAATCATTAAGGAAACCAATTATATACCTAAAAGCAGTGCCCGTAATTTGAAGTTTAAAAAAATTACAGTGCTAAATATTATTGTCGCAAATCTGGAGAGTTCTTTTTCCACCCAAATTGTGCAGCAAATGGATAAACGACTTAATTCAGAGGATGTCCATGTGATTATTTCAAACTCAGCTGATGATGAAAAGAAAGAGCGATTATTAATTGAGCAGGCTATTTCTCAGGATGTGGATCAAGTGGTGATTTTTCCTGTGAGCAATAACCCAGAGCATTATCAGTTATTAAAACGAAATAAGATTGCTACCGTCTACGTGGATCGGATTCCTGCAGAAGAGGGAGCCTGTGTTTTATTGAATAATAAAGAAGCCATCGTAGAGAGTGTTAGTAGTTTGATTGCCAGAGGAAATAAACAAATCGTTTATTTGAGTTTGCCATTGGTTGATTATCTAACCCCACGGACTGAGCGATTACAAGCCTTTAATCAGGCGATGGAAGTGGAAGAAAGTATCTTGCCTACAGTTCTTTCAGGAAGTGAATCAACCTTAAAGAAACGAATTGAGACACTGCTAAAAAGTAAAAATTATTTTCCCACGGCTTTTATAGCGTCTAATGACACTTGCTTAAAGATATTACTGCGAGTATTGAAAGAGCACCAATATCATGGAAAGGATTTTGATATCGTAACTGTGGATGGATTGGAATTATTCGAACTATTTGACGACATCTATATGACGATTGAGCATCCTATTGATGAGATTTGTACGAAAATTATTGAATGCCTTAACCAACAAAGTGAGAATCAGAAGGTCTTTCGCTTTTCACCTATTTATTACCGACAGACGAACTAGCATAGGTGTAAATGGTGAGCTGGCTGAAAGTTTGAAAGGGGGACTCTTTGATGATTAGTGAAGAACTAACGATTGCTGAAACCAGTCGCTTATTGCAAAAAAAAGTACTTTCTGTTTGTGAGCTAACTGAAATGTTTATTGAGCGTAATGCTAAAGTAGAACCGAAAATTAAAGCTTGGGCTTATCGTCAATCAAGGGAGACGTTACTTAAGAGGGCAAAGGAAATTGATCAAAGTGACTTAGCTAAGCGCTCAATTCTTGCTGGAATTCCCTATGGAGCCAAAGATATTATCTATACGAAGGGGATTCCCACAGAAGCAGGTTCTAAAACGTTAGCTGGCTTTATTCCCAATCATGACGCCACTCTTATTGAACAATTGACAAATTTGGGGGCGATGCTCTTAGGGAAGACAACTACAGCAGAATTTGCTAGTGGCGGAGGTGCACCAGATACCTGCAATCCTTGGAACTTAGGTCATACACCTGGTGGTTCTAGCACTGGTTCGGCGGCAGCTGTCTCCAGCGGTATGGCTTTATTCGCTATCGGGACTCAGACCTCAGGTTCGGTTATTCGACCGGCTGCCTATACGGGGATTACGGCTTTGAAACCCACCTATGGCCAACTGTCAAAATCAGGAATTATTCCTGCTAGTTGGAGCATTGACACGGTTGGGATTTTCACGAAAACAGTGGAAGATGTGGCGATAGTTTACAATCAATTAGTCACTCGAAATCGAAGCGAAGACACAATAGCCTTAGCTCCGAAGCAAGCACTAGGAGAAAATGGCAGTCATCCTTACCGCCTAGCCGTCGTTACAGATGATTATTTTCAAGGGAGTTCGGAGGTGATGTTAGCTTTTGAACAGGCCATCAGTTTGCTTGAAAGATGTGGGTTTGTGATCATCAGCTGTCAAATGCCTGAGATATTTAAAGAGGCCAATGAAGCACACGGTATTGTGGTTGATTCAGAGACAGCCCAGTATCATCAGGACTTTTTTAAACAGAAAGAGCTCTATAGCCCTGAACTAAGAGAGGATATTGAAACTGGTTTAACTTACACGGCTACGGATTATTTAAAGGCTCAGCAAATTCGTTGGCAGTATCAACAACAGCTGGCTGAATTATTCCAAACAGTAGATGTCTTAGTGACGCCTGCGACACCTGTGACCGCGCCTAAAGGGCTAAAATCAACAGGCTCTCCAATTTTCAATAAACCATTTTCAAATGCGGGTGTACCTGTGTTAACGATTCCGATTGGTTTTTCGAAAGTAACGGGGTTACCAATCGGCATTCAATTGATTGCTAATCGTTTTTCTGAACAACAACTAATTGACATTGGACTGGCTTTTCAGGGAGTGAGTCAGGTTCATTTGCAAAGGCCACTTTAAACAGCTACCGTTCATTAGACAACATAACTGTAGCTGTTTTTCCATCTAGCTCGGTTTATCAATGATCATTAAGCTACAAGTGCTATGGCTGATGATGAGACCAGCTTGATTGGTAATTCTGATTTCCCAGACGTGCACCTTTTTTCCCTGACTAATCGGTAGAGCTGTTGCAGTAATGGTACCAAGTCCAGTACTTTTTAAATGGCGGGTCTGAATATCCATTCCCACGGGAATTTGCTTATCTGACTCAAGCCAGGCATTAGCGCCAAGGCTGGCAGCTGTTTCGGCTAGGACCGCTGAGACACCGCCATGCATTAAGCCATAAGGTTGTAGTAAGTCGCTAGTAATTGGCAGAGAAAGCACCACTTTGTTACCAGAAACCAGCTCTTCTTTTATTCCTAAAAAATCAATCATCGTCAATCCCTCTTTTTCAGTCATTAGTATTGCTTCATTAAACCATAAAAATGCTTTTCCTTCAATTTTTTGAGCGAAATCGTGTATAATATGGTAGTTATGGAAAGGATGTACACATGATGAATTGGACAACGATTAAAGAGTATCAAGATATTTTATTTGAAAAACAAGGGGCTATTGCGAAGATTTCGATTAATCGACCCCGCGTGCATAATGCTTTTACACCGCTAACGGTTTCAGAGATGATTGAGGCATTTACTATTTCGAGAGATGACGCTTCAATCGGCGTGATTATCTTAACGGGTGAAGGGGATAAAGCTTTTTGTTCCGGTGGCGATCAAAGTGTTCGTGGTAATGGTGGTTATATCGGTGAGGACAATATTCCTCGTTTGAATGTCCTAGATTTACAACGCCTAATTCGGGTTATTCCTAAACCGGTTATTGCTATGGTAAAAGGCTGGTCAATCGGAGGCGGTAATGTCCTACAATTGGTCTGTGATTTAACGATTGCAGCGGATAATGCCGTTTTTGGCCAAACAGGTCCGAATGTCGGTAGTTTTGATGCTGGTTATGGCTCTGGTTATTTAGCTCGCGTAGTAGGACATAAAAAGGCAAAAGAAGTTTGGTTTATGTGCAAGCAGTATTCCGCACAAGAGGCGCTTGAAATGGGTTGGATTAACACGGTCGTACCTTTGGATCAAGTGGAAGCTGAGACGATTTCATGGGCAGAGGAAATGTTGAAAAAAAGCCCAACTGCCTTGCGCTTTATTAAAGCTGCCATGAATGCTGATACAGATGGTTTAGCTGGTTTGCAACAATTTGCTGGTGATGCGACAATGCTGTATTACACCACCGATGAAGGCAAAGAAGGTAAAAATGCTTTCCTTGAAAAACGTGACCCTGATTTCGATCAATTCCCTAAATTCCCGTAATCATGGAAAATTGGGTCTTAAAACGAAGTCGAATCAGCCCTGATCAAGTTGGGCTGGTTTATGGGCATCAGACGTGGACATTTAAGGAAATAGCCGAAGCCTCTTTGAGAATGGCGGCAGCTATTTATGACGTAAGTCCCAAGCTAAAGCGAGTTGCGGTGATTGGTGGCAATACGGCAGATTTTTATTTATTATTACTATCCCTTCAGCATTTAGCCGTGGAGGTAGTGGTTTTGAATAGTCGATTAAGCCTGAATGAAATCGAGCAGCAAGTCACTATTTCGGAACCGGATTTAGTGATTTATGAAAGCCCCTATGAACAAAAGGTCGCAGCTGTCAGGACACCGAAAGTGGTATTAGGGAATTGGCAAGAGCCAGACCTGACTGATTTTGCGCCAGTTGGCCAGATTGAATCGTGGCAAGTGGCGACGATCATGTTTACCTCAGGTACGACGGGTACGCCAAAAGGGGTTAAACAAACCTTTGGCAATCACTTGGCAAGTGCAATCGGGTCGGTTTTAAACCTTGGGATGTTACCAAGTGACAAGTGGTTGTTAGCTGTTCCTCTTTATCATATCAGTGGCTATTCCATGCTGATAAAAAGTTTGCTGTATGGCAATACGGTGTATCTTGTTGAAAAGTTTGACCCACGGTTGATTGGTGAACTAGCGGCTTCCGTCAACATCACGCATATTTCCCTAGTGCCCACTATGCTAGCTGCTTTGCTGAAAGAGCCGGACTTTCTTAAAGGTGAGTCATTACGTTGCCTCTTGTTAGGTGGCGCGCCACTATCGGCGTCTTTATTGGCTCAAAGCGAAGAAGCAAACTTGCCAGTGATCCAGTCCTTTGGCATGACCGAAACCGCCTCTCAGGTACTGGCTTTAAATAGCCGTGATGCTAAGCGGAAAAGGGGATCCAGTGGCCAGCCTTTATTGCCAGTGGAAGTCAGAATCGAAGAAACCGAATCAGGGATTGGTGAGATTCTGATTAAGGGACCAAACCTTTCGCCCGGTTATCTAAATGCTGAGATGGCTAAAACTAGAGATGGATTCTTTAAGACAGGTGACATCGGTTACTTGGATGATGAGGGGTTTCTCTATGTTGTGGGACGAGGAAAAGAGCTGATTATTTCTGGCGGTGAGAACATTTATCCCTTAATGGTGGAAAATGCTCTGACCTTAGTAGAAAGCATCAAAGAAGTGGCGGTTGTGGGTGAAGAGGATGACTATTGGGGTGAAAAGGTCGTGGCATACGTGGTAACTTCTGATAACCAGCCATTGAATCTGACCGCTATCAGCGCCCAGATTGAAGCAGACCTAGGAACCTTTAAACAACCGAAAATCTATTATCAAGTGGTCGAATTACCTCGTAATTCACTTGGGAAATTACAAAAAAAACGCTTAGCTCAACTGGATATAATCGCAACTTACTATCATTAAATAGTAAAAAGCTCATGCCAACTTTTTTAGAAGGCATGAGCTTTTTTTATTTTAAAGATAGCGCCATGTGGATAACTTGTTTAGGATCATGATGTTCAAGGAGATAGACCGTTGTGCCTTCTTGCCAAGTAAGGGTATTGGCAGCCATCTCGCCTTCTTTGTTGGAAACCCGTAAGTTAATTTGCCCGACATTTTGAGGGGCAGGCAAGCTGGCTGTTTCCAGTTGTTCCACCACTTCTTTTGCAAGAGGTACCGGGTCTTCACCGTCTAAATTAACGCCACGAACGGTTAAAGACCAGTTGCCTTCTTGCCAGCTTAAGAAAACCGAGCCAGCGCCAGCATCTTGATAACCTGTAATCGCGTGACCTAAGTCCACAGGCTGACCGGCCGTGTTAACTGGAACATAGTTAACAGCTTCTTTGGCTTCTACTTCGGTGCCGTAAGTTGTTTTAGTGAAGCGGGCGATAGGAGTTAGTTGATTTAAGTGTGTATCGTTCAATGGTATCGGCTGTTCTGTTGCGTAATAGTTGACAGCTATGGCATTATCTTGAGCGGTTGCGGCGCTTAGAAAATGACCGTCCTGAGCTGTCAGTATTTTTTGCGGTAAGGCCGTGGGAATCGTATCTGAGAGTCTCTTCAGAATTGCTTGAGCTTGTTCTTCCGGATCATTGGTTGGCTGTTCTTTTGTCGTGGGATAGTTGGATTCAGTGCTGCTAGCGCTATCGGCTATACTACTGGAAACCGTCGTTGCTGTCGTTTGGGGAGTCTCGTCTTTCTTAGGTTGACAGGCTGTCAAGATAAGGGAAGCAGTCAGAAGAACGGCCCATTTGATCTTTTTCATTGTGATTCCTCCTAATGTTAAACCTTGATTGGTATGAACGACAGAGAAAAATAACATTCTACTTTCACTTTTTCTCAGCTAACTCGTTAATATCATTGTATAACATAACGAAGATTACAGGAAATGATTGATTTGTTCCGATAGTGTATAAAAAAAGCCCCGAAAAGCTGGGGAGCTTTCGGGGCAGACCGTTTATAGAGTTCTGATAAATGTTTGGAATTGATTGTGAGTTAGTTGGGTGATTGGCTTAGCTTGAGTGACTTCATCTAACCCAACAGCCACATCTTGTTGAGTGACAACACCAGCTAAATCGATTACCTGATTGATAAAAGGATTATAGATGCGATAAAGCAAGTTATCAGTCATTTCCGTTTTTTTGATGGTGCTTAGAATAACATTAGCCTCTCCAAAATCAAGGAGTGAATAATGGGTCTTGAGCTTTTTGGATTCAGGCACATTCTTTTTAAAAATAGTGCGGCCATTTAAAAAGTCAGTTAATTCATATTGTTGAAGAGGGGTCAGATACTCTTTACTGGTTTTGGCGATAGTGACTTCGTCAAAAGTGGCGTCTTCGTATATAACACCGATTTCAAACGTTAAAGGGCCTTGCAATTGAGCATCTGGGGTCTCAACAATTTTTTCGCCAGAAGCACGCCCTGGGCGGTAAACTAGGTTTTCTTTCCCCATATGACCAAAACTGCGGAACAAGGTTAATTGAATATCGCTAAAGGTTTCGCCAATAATTTCGTATTCACGGACACCTTCTGTCATAACCGCCACCGTTGTAGTTTCATCCGTTAAAGCTACAAAGGATTGCATCGGGTTAATTGAAATTGGGGCTTCCGTCCACTTGTCTTTTTCCCAATAGTCCATGGCTGGGTGTCTTAAAGCAGAAGGTTCAACGCCAAATAATTTATCAGCGATTGAATTTTTTGCTCTAATCCCCGTTGGATTATGCAAGCACATGCGATGATCTTTCGCTCGATTGTCAATGGTCATGGAGACACGTACTAGTTTTTCGCCTTTGACCAGAGAAATTCGCTGAGTAACGGGTACCGTGACAGATTGGATGCCGGCTGCTCGTTCAGCTAAATTAGCAGGCAATGGTAACTCATAGGTTAGAATCAAGCAATCAACTAGCTGGTTAATTTCCACATTAATTGCGATGTTTTGGGCATCTGCACTAGAAATTAGCCAGTCCTTAAGAGGGGGACTGTAGTTGTAAGAATCACCATCATCACCGTTATCTATTAGGGTAAATTGTTGCTCATAGGTTTGTTGAGTCTCTTTATGGGTGACAGAAAAGCTATTGCTTTCCGCTTGATAACAAACATGGTAAAAGTCATTTTCAATTGAGTTAGTAGCATTAGTAGTGATCAGATGTTGCTGTTGTGGTTGCTCATTGGGTAATAAGTATAGTTGCGTATATCCCATGGCGGGCACCAAAGGAACCTCAATTTGTAAACGGGCGTAGTAAACTTTATTGGGAATATAGTGGTCTCCCATTTCCTTCCGATATAAATGAGGGGTTAAGTAAGCAAATTGATTCAGTAGATAATCTGATTGATCTACCTTTGATAGAATGCTATAAGTTAACTCTTTTCCATCTTCACCGACAATTTTAAATTCCCCATCAGGGATGTAGAGGTAAGTATCGAGAATGCTTCCTCGTTGATAGGGCAGCGTATTAAAAATGGTAAGGGCATATTTTTGTTGTTGGGCTATATTCATGGCAATTTCTCTCATATGTAAATCCAATAAATGAGTGACCATATCTTCCGCCAATTTATAACGAGCTTTAATGTCTTGATTGGTTTCATCACTATTACAGCCGCCGATACTGTCATGAGCGGCATTTTCAAACAGTAATTTCCAGATTTCTTCGATTTCTTTATGGGGATAACGATTGCCCAAAGAATGACTAATAGCTAGAAGGGGTTCGAGAACATTGGTCAGTTTATTTTCAATGCGATTATTGGCTTGTTTCAAATCCGCACGAGTGGAATAAATCGACTTATGAATCCGGCTGTTTTTTCCTTCGCTCATTTCCCCTGAAATTACAGGTAAATCCTTTGTAGCGTGTTTTAGATCGTTAAAAAATAGCTCCGGGTTGGAAAGTAAATACTCCCGAGTCGGGTCCTTCTGATTCATCTGGTCGACGACTTCCACCAGATTTCGTTGAACAGGAGATTGGTCACCGCCACATGGAAAATAAAGGGCTTGTGAGGTGGAACGTGCTTCTAAAGGCGTCATGACGCTGTCGATATAATCCGGCAAGGTCTCAGAATCCTGAGGCATGTTTAACCCGTAGTAGTAAGCAAAGTACATCTGATTGGCTAAGACTTGGGTACCGTCGGCGCCTTCCCAAATAAATTCCAGTTGGTCTAAGCGATCATCGGCAATTCCGCGCCAAAATAGAAAAGAATCAATGCCAAACTGTTGATAAATTTGCGGCATATTAGCACCCTGACCAAAGGCGTCAGGCACATAAGCCACGGTCATTGAGTGGCCTAGTTTTTGAGCCCCCTTAATCCCGTAATACAAATTTCTCACAATGGATTCCGGTGAAATGACTAATTGATCGGTTTGGGTGTACCAGGGACCGGTAAGCAATCGTTTTGTGCGAATCATTTCACTGATTTTAGCCTTATCATTTGGATAGTAACGCAAGTAATCTTCTACGAGAGAGGTCTGGCCATCAAGTAAATAAGAGGTGTAGCTAGGATTGGTACTTAAAACTTCCAAAATCTCTTGAACTTGGCGCATTAAATACACTTTTGAGCGTGAAGCAGTAAAGTACCATTCTTTATCCCAATGAGTATGAGGGACAATGTGAATTCTTTTTTTACTCATGATTAGGCTTCTCCTTTGGTGAAGACTTTTCCAAAGATTATCAGAAAGACATTAACCACAATCACGCCAATGAGAATAGTTAGTAAATAAAACAGGACATTGTTGGTTGCGCCTAATAAACCCGCGACTGGTCCGCCATTTGGAATACTAACACTCACTTTAAGGAGCATGGCCACCGCTCCCGTAACAGCTGATCCAAGGACAATGCTGGGCATTACCACTTTGGGATTAGCAGCGGCGAAGGGAATGGCCCCTTCAGTAATGCCCAAGAGTCCCATTAGAAGAGCGGGAATCCCGGCTGATTTTTCTTCTTCAGAATACTTTTTATTAATAAAGGTAGAAAGACCTAAGGCGAGAGGTGGCACACCAATGACGGCAGCGACGGCTCCCATGACCATGGTATTACCAGTTGTAATCGATGCGACGCCAAAGAGATAAGCGACTTTGTTCACTGGGCCACCCATATCAAGCCCTAACATGGTTCCCAGAATAGCTCCAAGTAAAATACTGGTTGAACTATTACCTGAGAGCGAAGCTAGCATGTTGTTGAGACTGTCCATTAACCAAGCAATGGGCGCACCGAGCACAAGCATCAGAGCAGCTGCGATGATGCCAGTTCCGAGAATTGGGATGACCACAGTTGGCATAGCCGCCCGCAAATCCTTGGGGATTTTCCAAGAGTTCATCCATTTAACTAAATGACCGGCCATATAACCAACAAGAATCGCACCGAGGAAACCAGTTCCTGATTCTGTGCCTAAAATACTGGGAGTATTAGCGATTTGAGCCCCAATCATGGCAGGAGCCAAAGCGGCACGGCCTGAAATAGCATAGGCGATATAACCAGCAAAGATTGGCAACATTAAATCAAAGCCAATGACCCCGATGTCACTGACACGTTGCCAGATGGAACCGGCGGGAATGATTAAGCCTTCAGGTAAATTTTCACCACCAATGGCTGCGGCAATGGCGATTAATAAGCCACCAACGACAACAAAGGGGACCATATGAGAGACGCCATTCATCAATTGTTTCATCGGTGAGCCACTGCCCGATGCCGGTGCGGCAGTGCTGGTTGTCGTGTGATAGACGGTTGCAGTGGTATCGAGAGTTTCGATGAGTCCTTTTGCATTTTTTAAGACATCTGAAATCGGTACTTCCAATAACTTTTTGCCTGCAAAGCGTTCTTTGCCATCGATTGCCGCATCTGCGGCGATGATCACAAAATCAGCTTCTTTGACATCCTCTGGGGTCAGTTCGTTTTCAACAAGAGCCGCCCCTTGTGTTTCAATTTTAACGTCATAACCTAATTGTTTCCCAACCGTTTCCAGTTTTTCCGCCGACATATAAGTGTGGGCTAAACCATTTGGACATTTTGTGACACCAATAATTTTTTTCATGTGATTAATCCTCCAATTTGCTGTTTAAGTAGTCTCTAATAGCGGCTTCTGTTGTCAATGAATTCAGTGTGTCAATAAATTCATCGTGCATCAGTAAACGAGCTAGCTTTGAAATCATTTTTAGATGAAGATTGGTGTCGTCGGCCTCAGGCATCACCAATGCGATGGCTGTGGAAACAGGGGAGTCATCCATTGCTTGCCAGTCAATTGGCTGACTAAAGCGAAAGAATGCGACTAATCCTTCACCCTGTGTGATTTTAGTGTGAGGGATAGCAAAACCTGAACCAAAACCTGTGGTGGACAGTGCCTCCCGTTGTTCGAAACCGGCTGCCAATTCCGTTGCTGAGAGTCCAGAAATAGCACTGATTTTTTGACTGATAATGGGTAAAGCCTCTTCTTTATGGGAAGCATCTACCTCAATGTTTAAAAATACAAGTTCTTGTTTGATAAGGGTCATCTAAATTCCTCCAGTTAGTTAGTAAACAAATTAAATAGTTGGTTCCTTAAATGAGATAAATCATTTTCTTCCTTCAGTTTGCAAAGTGAGATATAAAACATATTTTTAGCCACAACGCGATAAAAACTATTAAAAAAATGAGTATTGGCTTTCATCGTTTCTTCTGTAATGGCTAACATAAAGACCCAGTCAACCTGTTCGGCTTCCCACTGCAAAGGGGTTTCCAGTTTTAAAATGGCTAAGCGATTTTGTTTCACATGACGAATATTTCCATGGGGAACTGCGACACCTTTAAGGGCAGTGGTCGAAAGTGACTCTCGTTCTAATACGCTTTCCAAGTAATCCTTATTAATCGCCTCTACTAGCTCAAGTTCTTGTGTTAATAATTCAATGACTTGAGTGACGGAACGAACGTCTTTTTTTTCAATAATCAGTGCCTGATCCATCATTGATTCGACTAAGTGGTCATACTTTTTACTTTTTATAAACCGATCGATGTCGTTTACGACACTTTCTGTTAAAACCAGTGGCAAGTAAATGACAGGTAAAGGGCAGTCTTCGATGTAAGAAAGGGATAATACCAAGTCAATGGGTTCTTCATAGTTTTTAAAAATAAACTCACTGTAAGAAGTGATATCAACTGTGTGAATGCTTTCAAATAGCTGTGACAACTGATTATCAATCAGTTTGCCTGCTGTCAGTCCATAGGGCGTTAAGATAACCGTATTTAGGTTGGTCTTTTTTCTTTTTTTCTTTTCCAAAGAATTTTGAAAATGAATCGATAAATAAGTCAGATCATTGGTGTCAAATTTAACGGCGTACTTATCTGATAAATGCTGGGACGCAATGACTGCTGACTCATAACTGAGAGGATATTGTTTTTTCATATCCATAAACTCCAACGATTCGATTGGCCCAATTTGATCCCGATATTCTTTCCAAGTAAAATCGATATGGGTCATTAAGCCGCTGATTAAATCCTCGTCAACTGAAAAACTAGTTCCTAAAAACTGATCGATTGATGTTAGCATGTCTTTAACAATTTGGTAGGGAGCCCGATTGTCGTCTGCTTTAGAGGGAGGTATCAGTGAAACGATTTCAGCATGTTGTTCCTTAGCATCGATTTCGAGAGAGTTAAACACATTACTTAAAAATAATTTGGTGATGAAATGGTCTTTTACCAGCTCATTCGTCTCTTTTAACTGAGCTTCAAGGGTTGCCTTTCTCACGGCAGATGACGTGATATAAGGGGTTAAATCAAATTGGTTTAAACAAAACCAGTGATATTCCTCTTCAAAATCATTGCCTTTGAAGTAAGGAGCCAGTATGCTAATAAAAACATCTTCTCTCATTTGGTGCTGATTAGTGAAATAATAACCATGACGTGAAGAATGGACTAAACCAGCAGAAAAATTGAGCAACTGTGTCGCGACACTGACAATTTTACTTTTACTGACGTAAAGCTCATCTGCGATCTCTTGAAGTGGGATGGTTTTATTTTTTAGCAACAAATATAATTGCATTTGAGAGGTTAAAGAGATTTCAATAAACGAGTCCATAATTTTAAGCAGTTTTAAAGCGGCGCTGTAATCATTAAATCCGATGTTACCCGTTTCTAGATAATGGATAGACACATGGTAATCTCTTATTTCTTGGTTGATATGCTCGATATCACTCCGTAAAGTAGGTTTAGAAATAGTTAAGTAAAGACAAATATCACTGATAGTACAAGGGTTATTTTCAATTAGAAACTGAAAAAGTTCCTGTTGTCTTTTAATCATAGCTGTTTACTCCTTTCATCTGATTTATCAGTTACGTTCATTCTATAAGATAGTGAGTGTCAGGGGTGATACATATTTTTTTCAGAAGAATAAAATAAAAAACAATGTGACCAGTTGGAGGGACCCTTTTATTTTACAATGAAAGAGAGAAGGAGGATGATTAAATACGGATATTGATAATTATCCAGATAAGGCTGCTTAAAAAAAAGAATGGCCTTTCGGTCTCATAACTATTAAGATACAAGCCTAAATCAGATAGACTTTTAAAAATTGGGGTGTTACAATAGTTTTAAAAGGGGTGATAATCATACGGAAGAAAATAGGATGGTTACTGATAATCCTTTTGACTTTAATCATACCAGCCCATTCCTATGCTGAAGATAATCAAGCAGCTTATTTCGTAAAACCACTTTTAACTGAAAATCAACGAGAAGGTGTAACAGATTACTTTGATGTTCAATTAAAAGAGAATGATGAACAAAGACTGCAATTGGAAATTCATAACAACACAGCAGAGATCATGACGTTCGTAACAGTTGTGGAAAATGCTATTACAAATGATCATGGCGTCATTGAGTATCAGCATGAAGCAAAGAAATATGACGAGACACTTACCTATAAGCTGACGGATGTGGCAAAAGTAGTAGAATTGATTGAGGTTGAGGGTGGCGGTGTTGGAAAAGCTGAGATTGCTGTGACGATGCCTGGAGAATCCTTTGAAGGAATTATTTTGGGAGGGATACGTGTCTCGGAAAAATTATCAGAGGAGAATCAGAAACAATCAGGGATTAGTAACGTTTTTTCTTATGTGATTCCGATTAAACTTTGGCAAAATGAAACGGTTATCCCAAACAAGCTGAATTTCAAAGGGGTTAGCATTGGTCAGCAAAGTTTTGAGAATGTCATTAAAGCCCGTTTGCAAAATCCTCAAGCGGCCATTTTAAGAGATCTGACATTGGAAGCTAAGGTGTTCAAACAAAAGGGTGATGTTGTGTATGAAGAAAAGCAAGAGTCGATGAAGTTGGCGCCGAACTCAAGCTTTGATTATGGGATTTCATTAGGAACCAATCAGTTCAAATCAGGTAAATATCGGCTAGAACTGACCGCTAAGGCTGAGAGGCTCAATGAGACCTGGAAGGAAGACTTTGAGATTAGCGGAAAAGAAGCCAAAGAACTTAATGATGAAATGGTGTTTAAGAAGCAAACGAATTGGGGCATGTATGGTCTGGTAGCAGCATTTGTGGCGGCGGTGTTCGTTATAGGGTATTTGTTGTACCGGCAAAAGAAGTGGCAACAAAAGTCAAAAGACACAATGGAGACTAAAAAAATGAAAAAACGAAAACGGACAAAAAAACACTCACGAAACGTCTTAATTTTTTTATTAACTGTTTCAGGCTTGACTATGGGCTACCAAGTATCTGCAACTGAAGGCAATAATGGCGTGAGTGACGCAACGATTCTCATTAAGCCAAAAGAGTCAGGGACAGAGGAAACACAACCCTCACTGCCAAGCACAGGTAAGACCTCGACAGGTAAAACAGTTAGCACACCCAAAAAGATTTTACCTCAAACAGGTGAATCGACAAACAAACAACTGGTATCACTAGGAAGTGTCATACTGTTATGTGCCACGGCCGTATTCATAAAAACAGAAAGAGGTAAAAAAGATGACAAGTAAAAAAATAATCACAAGTTTAATGGTAGCAAGCGCAAGCGTGATGCTAGTTGCACCAATGGTCGTTAAAGCAGAATCAGGAACGTCTGATGCGTCAGTCTCAATCAAGGAAGGCACAACGCCAGGACCTTCAGGAGCGATTAGCTTTGTTGATGTGACAACCAGTGCCAAAATTAATTTTGCTGATACAACATTAACTGGCGCACTTCTGACAGCTAATGAAAAAACAGCAGGGACAGCTAGAATAAAATTGACAGATACTCGCGAAAATTTAACAGCAGGTAAAGATGGTACCTATACGGTTCAAGTCAAAGATGTGACACCGACCACGACGGCTAATGGTTTCCTTAAAAATGGTCTGAGTTTAAAACTGGCAAGTGCTAATGTGTCAGGCAAGGGGACTCATACTCACAATGCCCCAACTGTAGGCACAGGTAGTCAACTTGTATTTAGCGGAAAATATGAAACAGGGGTCAAAGAGAAAGAGGTTACTTTAAATCCAACCTTAACGATTCCTGCGACATTAAATACAAGTGGCGAGTACTCAGCTAAACTTGAGTGGACGCTAACACCAGAAATTTAAGGGGAGAACATTATGAAAAAACATCTTATTTTATTTAGTAGTGTATTAGTTTTGGGCGCGGTTGCGTTAACGATTGGTGGGACTGAGGTTGGAGCTGAGAAAGTAATGGACGTAAAGGTAGAATCAGCCGCTTCTGTAGATGCTGATCCAGTCAAGTTTAATGTTAATGGTGTTGTGTACACAATAACTGAGAACACAAATGAGGCAGTGATTACGTCCCATATAAAAAATGGTTTACCCGAAGTAGTAACAATTAATGAAAAAATAACAGATCCAACTACCAAAATACAATATACTGTTACTGGAATCGGCACAGGAGCCTTAGGCCTAGGTACTGAAGAAACAGACATAGTAAAAGAAATTAGTGTTCCTAAGACTGTTTTAAAAATTGGGAATAGCGCATTTAGTGGGCGAACTAAATTAGAAAATGTTAAACTTAGTGATGGCGTAACTTCAATTGGCAGTTATGCATTTACTTATGCAACGTCACTGAAATCCATAATAATACCTAATAGCGTCAAAACGATAGGGGATGCTGCTTTTCTTGGAGCATCATCTCTAAGCAATGTAGCATTACCAAATGGCCTTGTCGCCCTATCAAATTCTTTGTTTAGAGATTGTATATCACTTAAAACTATTAATATTCCTAATTCGGTTTCTTTTATATCATATCACGTGTTTACTGGTTCAGGATTAACTAAAATTGCAATGCCAACGTCTTTGGTTAAGAGAGAAGACTTATCAGTAGAGTCATTTTATGGAGACTACATAGAAGAAATAACTTTTACTTCATCTATAGTGAATGGAATCTATTCCAATGTCTTTAAAGCTCCAATCAAAGAAGGGTATATTTTTGAAGGCTGGGCAAATAGTGAGGGGACTACGTATCAATCAGATACATTATCGATACCTGCTGAAACGGGCAACATCACCCTTACAGCTAAATGGAAACAAGATACTGAAACACCGAAACCATCTACGGGCGTTTCAGATGCAACCATTAAGTTATTAGAGAAACAAGAAGTAGGGGCAGTCAGTTTTGGTGCAATCGCGACAGATGCTAAGATGGTCTTTGATGAAATTATCTTAGACGGAACGAGCAAAACGACGAGTGAACAAACAGCTTCTAAAATAAAAGTGACGGATACTCGTGCGAATAAAAACACTGGCTGGAAAGTTGGCGTTAATTACAAGGATACGAATTACATTGATAAAAAAATGAATCTGACTTTGAATGGAACTTCGACAAATGCGTCGGTCGTCAGCAATGTCTCACTGAATAAAACAAAGAAAGATTTATTTACTGGTGGAACAGCTAAAGCAAGTAGTTATGAGGTTAAGTTAAATCCGACCTTAACAATCCCAGCTGATTTTAAAGCGGTAGGTAATCAAACAACTCAAGTAGAGTGGACGTTGGAAATGGACGTTCAGTAGTCTAACAATTAACAGTCAAAAATAGTTGATTCGTAATCACCACCATGATGATGGTTGAGGAATGGATCAGCTTTTTTTGTCTAATGATGTTATTGAAACAACATAATTGCTTTTTCACCCAAATCAAGTTATGATAGATAAATCAACCGTTGACTTGTCAATAGTTGTTAAGTCAATTGACTAGAGGTGAAGAAGGTGGAGCAGAGTAAACAATCGGAAGAGCTGCTGTTTCTCTTAAAAAGCTTGGGGAATCAAATGACTCAGTGCTTTGAGCGAAAAACAGATATTAGCTTAACACGTTACGAAATCTTGCAAGTACTAGCAAAAAAAGAGCGAGTCTTGCAGGGGGATTTACAAAAAATATTGAAGATTGATCAAGGTGCTGTGACGCGCCATCTCAAGATATTAGAAGAGAAAGCTTACGTCGCACGGGAGCGAAATCCGCTAAATAATCGGGAAGTCTACGTTCAAATAAGTCCAGCGGGGCAAGCGATTATTCAAGGGTGTCAAACAAACAAAAAAGAAGTCCTTGAACAATTTTATCAGGGCATTAGTGAAGCGCAAAAAACAGAATTAGTATCAGTTTTAGGAATTATTTCCCAAAACATTACAACCATGGACTAAAAAAAAGAAAGAAGCGAATAAAATGAATGCAAATGCAAGTTTAAATGAAATAATTAAAGGCCGTAAATCAGTGAGAGCTTATGATCCAACAGTTAAAATATCGAAAGAAGAGATGACTGAAATTTTAACGGAGACAGCTTTAGCTCCGTCATCTGTGAATATGCAGCCTTGGCGCTTTGTCGTTGCAGAAAGTGACGAAGTGAAAGCTAAAATGCATCCATTAGTTCGCTTTAATACCCGTCAAAATGAAACAGCTGCGGCGATGATCGTGATTTTTGGGGATTTGGAATGTTATGAATACGGAGAGGAAATTTATGAAACTGCCGTAGCAGAAGGCAAGATGTCTGAAGAGGTTAAAAATCAGCAATTAGCGGCAATCTTGCCACTCTATCAAAACTTACCAAAAGAGCACATGAACGATATCGTCAAAATTGATGCTAGCTTAGCTGCCATGCAACTAATGTTAGTGGCTCGCGCTCATGGCTATGAAACTAATCCAATTGGCGGGTTTGAAGCCAAAGAATTAACTGAGGTCTTAGGGATGGATCCCGATCGTTATGTTCCAGTAATGATCGTCTCAATTGGCAAAGCAGTTGAAACTGGCTATAACTCTATTCGCTTACCTATTGAAAAATTCACAACTTGGAAATAAGAAAAGGGAGGAATTAGCATGTCAATCGTCTCACTAATCTTATGCTTAATTGTCGCATTGGAACATCTTTATATCATGTATTTAGAAACATTTGCTACAGGTTCTTCAAAAACAGCGAAGACCTTTAATGTGTCGCCAGAGGAATTAAACAAACCGATGATTCAAACCCTTTTCAAGAATCAAGGGGTGTACAATGGGTTGTTCGCTGTGGGCATTCTTTATGCCTTGTTCATTTCAGCTAATAGTATTGAAATCGCCACGATGTTTATGATATTTGTCACTGTTGCCGCTGTTTACGGTGGTTTGACCAGTTCAAAGAGCATCATTCTCAAACAAGGTGGCCCAGCTATTTTAGCTTTAATCAGTCTCTTAATAGTTAATTAATCAAAAAACTGGTAGACTCGAATCAATCGAGCTATCAGTTTTTTTCTTTTGCCATACTGTTGTCACATTGATGATTTATGATAAGGGTAATCAGAGATGAGAGAAGGGCCATTATACTTGCAACGTTAGCTATTTCAGCGATAATGGACACTGGATCTAAAAGAAAGAGGCGGAATAAAGATGAATGCACAAATTAAAAATGAAATAAAGCGCAGTAGTTGGTTAATTGCTGTTTTAGTCATAATTGTGGCCATTATTGGCATAGTTAAACTAGTGGATAAACCGAAACCTAACTGGGAAAGTTATTATGATGAGTTGTACTCAACTGCCTATCAAGGGGAGTTTATTAACGAAGTAGCTGGGCCAGCCCAGAATTTACACGGGGAAACTCAGCTCTTTCCAAGTATTATCATTGCCCAGGCAATTTTAGAATCTGATTGGGGGCAAAGTGATTTGGCTAAGTCAGCCAACAATCTTTTTGGCGTCAAAGGTGAACATAATAGCCAATCTGTTATAATGAAAACAGATGAATATATTGACGGTGAGCGAATTACCATCGATGATCAGTTTAAAAAATACGACAATGTTCAGCAGGCGATGGAAGATCATCTGGCCTTTTTAAAAGGGGCGAGTTACCAACCGGTCCTAAGTGCCACTGATTATCGTGAGGCAGCCATAGCCCTGCAAGCTGGCGGTTATGCCACAGATCCCCGCTATGCCGATAAATTAATTGAATTGATCGAACAGTTTGAATTGAGTCAGTATGATTCCTAAATAAAAAGGCAATCATTCCTTGGAGGCGAGAGCATGAATATTTTATTGGCAGAAGATAATCCAGATATGCAGCACATCGTGAAGCGTTATTTAGAAAAAGAAGGGCATCAGGTATTTGTGGCTGACGATGGTCAGGCGGCCTTGGCTATTTTTTATGAGCAGCAAATTCATTTGGCGATTCTTGACTGGATGATGCCGAAAAAGAGTGGCCTGGAGGTCTTAAAGGAGATCAAGGCCCAAAGTAAGATTAAAGTTCTGATGCTAACAGCCAAGAATCTTCACGAGGATCAGTTGGAATCCTTAAAGCTAGGGGCTGATGACTATGTGACAAAACCCTTCCACCCCCAAGTCTTGTTGCTACGCGTCAAAAAACTTTTAGGCGTGGAAGAACAGGTGGCAATCGGTAAGGGCTTTTTTGATTTCCCTAAACGAGAGTTTCTTATAGACGGACAAGCTCTTGCTTTAACGAAAATCGAGGCGGATTTGCTGTTATTTTTTGTTCAACATCCTAATCAGATATTAACTAGAGAGCAGTTGCTCATTCACGTTTGGGGCATGGATTACGACGGGGATGACCGAACCGTAGATACCCATATTAAGCGATTGCGGGAAAAGATTGGCTTTGAAACGATTAAAACCATTAGAGGAGTGGGGTATCAGATTGAAACAGCGACAGTATAAAATCAGTATACGACTGAGTCTTATTCTTTTTGGTGTGTTAGCCATGGTCTTTATTGGTTTGCTGGTCTTAACACACTTTTTTCTGCCGAACTACTATGCCTTTCAAATTGATCAAAATGTGGAATTGGCCATGAAGGCGTTTAAAAAGGGGGACAGGGATCGGGAAGAGATTGAACAACTCTACGGGGTAACGATTGTCACCAGTGAACCAGATAAATTTGTCTTAGATGATCTGAACGATGATTTATTGCTAAAAATGAAGCGCAAGGGGATTGCCCTTAATCGGTTTTGGGTCAGTGAAGAGAGTTTAGAGGCTTTGGAAAAGGGGGCACCAGAGATTACTCGGAATTACGATCAACTAAAACAGAAGTCATCCTATCTTGCTAAGTTGGCTATTGTTGATCAACAAGTGGTAGTGGTAGGAAGGTCAATGGCCCATTTCTCTGAGACAGCGGCCATCATGAATCGCTTCTTTTTCATCTCACTAGGTTTGGTTTTAGTAGTGGGCATGGGTTTGATTTATTTGACGACTAAGCAGTTGTTAAAGCCATTAACAGTGATAAAGGAGAGTGCAGAAAAAATCGCAGAACTGGACTATGTGACCATCTCAGATTACCCTGCCAATGAATTAGGGGACTTGGCTCATAGTCTTAATGTCATGAGTGAAGCCTTGAAACAAAATCAAGCCCGCTTAAACCTGCAAAATCAACAAATTCGCCAATTAACAGCGGATTTAACCCATGAGTTAAAAACACCGATCGCTGTAATTCAGGCCTATGCTTTAGGGATTGAAGATGGCATCGATGATGGCACCTACCATCAGGTTATTTTAAAACAAGCGGAGCAACTGGATAAAATTGTTTCTGATATGCTAGCTTTCAGCAAGACTAGTCAATTGGATTTCCCACTAGTCCCTCTTGATTTATTAGCGATTTTAAAGAGTAAGCTGACTGATTTTGAGTCTTTAGCCCATCTAGAGAAAAAAGAATTGCGTGTGGCGGCTAATTTTGAATGGCAGAAGAAGAAAGCCGTTGTTCTAGGGAACGAGTATCTCTTAAGTTTGGTTATGGATAATCTATTAAGTAATGGGATTCGTTACGGGGGAAATGTGATTGAGATTAAGCTGGAAAAAGTGGGCACAAACTTGCAATTTGAGATAAGCAATCAGCTGCCTGAGAGCCACGAGACGTTGGTGGATCTTAGTAAACTTTGGCAACCCTTTGTTGTAGGTCAGGAGTCACGAAATAAAGAGTTGACGGGAACTGGTTTAGGTCTATCGATTGTGGAACATGCCTTGACTCAACATGGGACAAAGGGTGTGATTAACATCGATGATCGACGGTTCAGTGTCACGGTAGTATTTGAGTTAATTGAATCAATTCATTAACAAAAGCAGGCAAGCCAGTCATCTAATGATGGGCTTGCCTGTTTGTGTTATTTCTCTATTTTGCGATAATGCATCTCAACAAATTGTTGATAGCGATTAACGTCTACTAACTCAAGTCGCAGATCGGCCTGACTGTCAAAAAATAAAGGAATACCAGTTCCAAGAATGACCGGAGCAATTTGGATGTACCAGTCATCAATTAAATTGGCTTCAATCAATGGCTTGATTAAGGCACCGCCGCCAACTAACCAGATTCCTTTGCCTTCTTCTTGTTTTAAGGATTTGATAAAAGGCACAATGTCACCTGCCACATAGTTAACAGACGGCTCTGCCGGTGTTTGGCCAAGAAGGGCGTTTGAAAAGACATAATTGGTTTTATCCTTGTACATAAATTCAGGACCACTGTATTTGGAAAGGACTTCTTCATAGGTATGACGGCCCATAATCGTCGTGTCAATTTGCTGAATAAAATCATCATAGGCAGTGTCTTCACCACCTGGTGTCTCAAATAACCAATCCAATTGTTGGTCTTCCCGTGCTAAAAAACCATCTAGACTGATGGCGCCATAAAAAATAATCTTTCGTGTCATGATTTCCCTACTTTCTTTGATAATTAGTGATTGATTGTAGTCAACCTTTTTTAGCATTACAATTGCTTTTATCATTAATTTTCCTAGATAGTTCCTGTTAAGTAGTTACTATGCAATGCTTCGATCTCATTCAATTCTGAGTACTAAGATGTGAAGGTGAGCCAATAGACCAGTAGAACTATCTGTTCTAATTATATGATGATATATATCTATTTATTTTTCTTTGCATAAGGAGCTTTGCAGTCAGTGGTATTTACAAGATAGTCGATACTTGTTGAATAAAAGTTCGCTAACTTTATCAGAAATGGACTGGGAACATCTAATTTTCCAGATTCATAGCGAGAGTAAGTTGTTTGGCTGATATTTAGTAGCTGAGCAAGTTGTGCTTGAGTTAAATCATTGTCTTCACGCAATGCACGAATTCGGTTGTACATAAAATCACCTCATAGTTATTTTACTTTATGCGCTTTTAGCATATTGGTTTTTATGCGAATATCGCATAAAATGTAAGTGGAAATAGTTGGAATTTTGAGGATAGGGATTCTTCTGGTTCGTCAATCGTCTTAGATAATCACTGCGTTAGGGATATCAGGGAAGTCTATTCAATGACTGACTAAGGATATTCAACTTTCCAGTTTCATAACGAGAGTAAGCTGTTTAGATAACTTTTAACTATTAAACCAATTAATTTTTGGGTTAAATTTGAATCTTCACGAAACACACAAATTCAATCATACATAAAATCGCCTCATGAAGAGTTTATAGTATGATTGTTAACATAGCAAGCTTTATGCGAATATCGCATAATAAGTTGGAAAGGAGAAAAAGTTGAAGCTGATAAATACTTTTTTTGAAAACCAAGCAATTCCACTAAACAAGAAGAAAATTATGAGAGAGTTCCATTCACAAGCAAGAATCTTTCATACATTTTATGAAAGTTTTGAGTTCAGTATGGAAACTTTAGAACAGAAGATAAAACTCTTGCAAGAAAAAGAAAAAATTAGGCTATAGTATGAAAATGAGTGTGGAAAAACTCAATTTGTGTAAAACTATTTATTTCATTATTGGCATCATTTAACTTGGATAAAGTAACAATTAATTAATTTTTTGAGGTACGTTTTATCATTACCTCAAAAGTGTTATAGTGAGGTAACGGAGGTGGTAACGTTGTCTGGAAATGTTAATCTCACTTTAAAGACGATTTATAATGAGTTTGAGTTTATTGATCAATTGCAAAAAAACAATGGTGAAAATGAAGAAACCAAGAAACTTCCAAGTATTCAATTACCTTTAACCAAGCAAAAGTTGTTGCTAAAACAATTACAGAGTGCAGTTTTGGATAACGAAGAATTGCTAGCATTAGAGGCTATTCTAAAGAAAGCAATGACTGGTAAACAAATGGGGCAGCTATCTTATTTTGATACGTTTTTAACTTATTATTTGCATCATTCATCAGATTATATTGATGGAACCATGACAGTAGATGAGAAGACAGGCATAATTTATAAAATAGGGCAGCCCTTTGAAATCGAATAAAAAACAGAGAATGTTTTAAATGAGCAAATGTTTGAGAATGATTATGAAATCATTGTCCCTTTTGTTTTTAAAAAGGAATCTGCACCAGAAGATGTAGCGTTTATTTTGTCGAAAAAATATCCAAAACTGGTGTATTCACATGAAACAGCCCTTTATTATCATAGTCTGTCAGATGTTTATCCCTATTTTCTTCACGCTACGGTAGAAAACAACTATAATCCGAGACTAACTATTTACGGAGAAGAAATGAGCATTGTTAGATCAAGGCAATTGATTGAAAGTGAAGAAGTGGAATATGTTGCAACTAGTCTAGGAAATTATATACCGATTACCGATAGGGAAAGAACTATTTGTGACTTTTTCCATCAGAGATATAAGATGGATCATGATGTAAAGTCCAAAATTCTAAGTAAATACTTTTCTTCAACAGGTTATAGTCCTAAAAAGCTTAAGAGAAAAGCCAAAAAGCTAGGTGTATGGGAGAAGATGGAGCCGATTGTTGAGGTGTTGTTGAACTATGAATAATATGCGGTTTAAAGAGTTGAGAAAACAATATATGAAGAATCATCCTGAAATGACTGATGATTTATTTTCTGTTAAATTTGGTATTGAACGATTTTTATATCGATTGTCGATTTCTGAGTATCGCCACAATTTTATTCTAAAGAGCGGCTATCTGATGGGAATTATGTACTCAGAAGGCTTGCGATCTACTAAAGACTTGGATGTTTCTTTTCGTCATGGTGAAGGTAGCATGAGTAAAATATCTGAAGGAGTTGGAGTTGGAATTTAATCGTTAAAAAAGAAGAAAATAGTGTTATTGTGCCTGTTTAATGTCAGTGTTTTTTCTTCTTTTAAGATCAAAATTTATTCCAGCAAGCAGTTACCCCTAGAATAAGCGCCATAAGTTTGTTACAATAAGTGAGAATTGTTTTTGTTGGAGAGCTTTGAGAAATGAAGCACTCTACAGATAAAGAAGCCTGTTGTTTAGAGAAACTAAACGGCAGATTTTCAAGAAAAAGGAGATCATACTATGATAGCAATAATCGATCTAAAGGCCGGCATGACCTTTGAACAAGACGGAAAATTAATCCGTGTAATGGAAGCAAGTCATCACAAACCTGGTAAAGGTAACACTGTAATGCGTATGAAATTAAAGGATGTTCGTTCAGGTGCCACGACTGAAACAACGATGCGCCCAGATGAAAAAGTGAAAAAAGCGTTCATCGAAAACAAAGACGTTCAATATTTATATAGCCAAGATGATACAGCTAACTTTATGGATTCAGAAACATATGAACAATATGAAATCCCAACAGCGATCATCGAAGATGAACTGAAATTCATGTTGGACAACATGGAAGTTAAAATTCAGTTTTATGGCGATGAAGTAATCGGGATTACATTACCATCAACTGTTATTTTAGAAGTGGCTGAAACACAACCGTCAATCAAAGGTGCAACTGTAACAGGTTCTGGTAAACCAGCTGTTATGGAAACTGGTTTAGTCGTTAACGTTCCTGACTTTATTGAAGCAGGCGAAAAACTAGAAATTAATACCTCAGAAGGTACGTATCAAAAACGTATTAAATAACTCTCTAAAACAGGCGCTTGGGACTTTGATCCTAAGCGTCTGTTTAGAGACTATCTGTTTTCCAGAGGATGGCCATGGGATGTATACATCGTATCATTAATGATGCGCAGGATTGTTTGATCATGCTTCGACTAACGGTTAGTTGTATGAGGGGGAAAGTCCTGGTTTTTCTGATACAATAGTCGTGTGAAAATTTGAAAAAAAATCAAAAAGCTGATATACTAAATGTGTAAAAAGAGCCCTGCGTCAACAGGACTCCTAGTAGAACTGATAAAAGATCAGTGACTAGCCGGGAACAAGTAGCCATCCAGACTTGTCAAAGCTTAGAGGATGGTTACTTGTCTTGATTAAAACTCAATATCGCGATCACTAACAGTGCCAAACTAATGGCCAGTGTTAATGCTTCGAATACTGACATAGTATTCCCTTTCTTGAAAGAGTAAGGGAGTACTTATTTTTTTTATCATAAGCATCACCTCCTTTTGTGTGACAAAGGGAAGCTAGCCACCATCTGTTAACTTTTCTACAGGGTTATTTTATCATGATTTTGTTTGTTTTTTAAGTGTTTTATGTAATTAAGGCCAAAAAATAGCCCTCAGTTGGAGGCTGAGGGCAGGAGATTTTTATTTACTTTGGAGGAACCGTTGTTCTTATTGCTTTGCTACGTTGACCTTTATTTTAAGCGGTAAACCACTAAGAAATAAGGTTAGCAATTAGAGACAAGGGATACCATAGGGTAAATAATGAAAAAGTTTGTTAGGGTTGTTTGTTGGTATACATATATATTAACGTGCAAATATGAAGTAAGTGTGACGAAGATTAAACAATCACATGAAAGTTGTTTTGAGAAATGATTAATTAAGGTGAAGATTCTGAGTATATGACTTAGGGTATTTTTCGCGTAAAGTCAGTAAAATTCGACAAATAGACTCGTACCATTTGGTCTTGTTACCCAATCAAAGGTTACGATCTTATCAATAATCTTATAATAGCCGATAAGCTATCGAGAAACAACCGAAAGAGATTGGATTATGTCATATTTCTGTTAATGACCTCAGTGTGGAAAGGTATGGTGAAACAAAATGCATTAAAAAGTAGGTGATGCTAAATGTTTTATAACGGCTCGCTACTAGTAGGTGATAAAACTGCCTTTAAAACAGGTGAATACGAAACCTTGTTTGAATCGGATATGGCAAAAGAAGAGAAGACTTCATTTCATCGCGAAGTAGAGTCTTTTTTGTTGTCTAAAAAGAAATCCGTTTGTTCAAAGTTCGCCAAGCAGACATGTTGCAATGAATTAAAGAAGCTGAAAAAGAGGCTAAAAAATTAGACAAAAAAGTGGCTATTTTAACTAAATGCTCGACTGCAATAGTGGTGATGCCACGTTCAAACTGAGAGAGAAATCCGACTGATAGATTTAATGTTTAACTAAGATATTTTAGGGGATAGCCTTATTTTTTTTATTAATTCACCGATGTTATCCACCTTAAAGCTCCCTTTTTAACAGGATAAATAGTGTGGTTGTTTTCTAATACGTGTAAGAAAAAAGAATCGATTCTCTTAACCTATCAATTAGATGTTAAAAATGTTAAATAGGTAAGAGTGGGCAAATCTAAAGAGGCGTAGAAACTAACAGGTGAGGCCTAATAGTTGATGAAAAAGAGGCTTGAAATTTATTCTAAAGAATATATAATGAGTAGTGAAAACGATTTATTATTTATATGTGAAAAAATAGTGGTTAAGATTCATTTTAATGAAATATGTTGGGTGCTGCTTTATTTAGTTACCTATTTCACAATGGCTGGAATAGTGAGAAAAAGATAGGAGGAAAAACATGTCAACATTAACCTTAGAACCAACTCGTCGCGGCTCAACCGAAAGAGTCAAACGCCTGCGTCAGATTAGCGATCAAGAATGCACACCGTCAATTTCCATGGAAAGGGCGGTTCTTTTAACAGAGGCCTACAAAAAATATGAAGGAAGTTGTCCGACCCCTATACTAAGAGGGAAGGTCTTTAAGGACATCATGGAGAAGCGTCATCTTTATTTAGAAAAAGGGTCATTAATTGTCGGAGAAAAAGGACATAAGCCGTGGGCCGCACCAACTTTTCCAGAACTGTGCTGTCATACTATGGCAGATTTTGAGAATATGAATAAGCGTGAAAAGGTCTTTTTTAAGGTTTCGGAAGAAGATCGCCGAATTCAAGAAGAGGTGATTATTCCTTATTGGCATGAACGAGCCATGATGACACGGATGAACCGCTTATTGCCTGAGGAGTGGCATGGCTTGTTTGATGGTGGCTTGTATACCGAATTTCTCATGCAGCGTGGACCAGGGCATACGGTGGCTGACGGTAAAATATATCAGCGAGGTTTTCGTGATTACATCGAGCTGATTAACGACGAGATTGCTGAGTTGGATTTTAATCAGGACATGGAGGCTTTATCCAAAAAAGAAGAATTGGAAGGCATGAAGTTGGTCTGTGAAGGGATGATTATTATGGGGCAACGTTATGCGACATTAGCCCGAGAACTGGCAGCTGAGGAGTCGGATCCTCAGTGGCGCAAGGAGCTGCTGGAACTGGCTCAGGTCTGTGACGTGGTACCAGCCAATCAACCAAAAACTTTTAGACAAGCGATTCAAATGTATTGGTTTACTCATATTGGTGTGACTGTAGAAATGAACAATTGGGATGCCTATTCCCCTGGAAAATTAGACCAGCATTTGGAACCTTTTTATCATAAGGAATTAGCCGAGGGGACTTTGACTAGAGAAGAGGCCTTTGAATTGCTGGAGTGTTTATGGATTCAGTTTAATAACCAGCCTGCTCCACCAAAAGTCGGCATTACCTTAAAAGAAAGTGCGACCTACACGGATTTTTGTAACATCAACACAGGGGCTCTACGACCAGATGGCACTTCAGGGGTTAGCGACGTTAGTTACTTAATTCTAGAAGTCATGGATGAGTTGAAATTACTACAACCTAGTTCAAATGTCCAGATTTCTCGAAAAACACCGGAAAATTTTGTCAGAGAAGCGGCTAAAATCTCTCGCAAAGGATGGGGACAGCCTGCTTTCTATAATTCAGATGCCATTATTCAGGAATTGTTAAACATGGGCAAATCAATGGCTGATGCTCGGGAAAGTGGTGTGGCCAGTGGCTGTGTTGAGACGGGAACTGCTGGTAAGGAAGCGTATGTTTTAACCGGTTATTTAAATGTTCCGAAGATTTTCGAATTAGTTTTAAATCGGGGGTTTGATCCATACTCAAATAAGCAGATTGCCTTGGACTTAGGTGATCCTCGGGGATTTACTTCTTATAGGGATGTTTACGACGCATTTGAAAAGCAATTAAATTACGTGGTTGATGTTAAAGTGGCTGGCAACAATTTGATTGAGCGCATGTACATGGAGCATATGCCAGTCCCTCTGCTGTCAGTGATAACGGATGACTGTATTAAACGGGGACTGGATTACAACAGTGGAGGGGCCCGCTACAACACGAGCTATATCCAGTGTGTGGGGATTGCGACGATTACGGATTCTTTGTCGGTAATTAAAAAGCAAGTCTTTGAGGAAAAAAACTTAAGTATGGATGAGTTATTGGTGGCCTGTAAAGATAATTTTGAAGGTTATGACGACGTCTTTGAGCTGGTCCATAATGAGACCCCAAAATATGGCAATGATGATGATGCCGCTGATGACTTACTGAAAGAAGTAAATGTGACACTTCAACAGGTAATCGGTGGGCGTTCAACCCCTAAGGGAGCTAAAACGATTGTGGAGTATTTGCCTACCACCTGTCATGTTTATTTTGGGCAAGTTATGGAAGCCAGTCCTAATGGTCGCAAGGCAGGTATTCCTCTGCCAGATGGCATCTCACCTGAAAAAGGTGCTGATCGCTTAGGACCGACCGCGGTGATTAAATCTGCGGCCAAGTTGGATCAGCTCCAAACCGGTGGAGCCTTGCTCAATCAGAAGTTCACTCCTCAAGTAGTGGCGGGAGAAGAAGGCTTATCCCATATGGCGTCCTTGTTGAGAACTTATTTTGCCATGGATGGTCATCATCTTCAGTTTAACGTGTTTGAGAAAGAGACGCTGATTAAGGCTCAGCAAAATCCAGAAGAGTATGAGAATTTAATCGTGCGGGTAGCAGGTTATAGTGATTATTTTAATAATTTAGATCGAGCGTTGCAAGATGAGATTATTAACCGAACGGAACAAAATTTTGGCTAAGTAGCCAGTCAAGAAGAGGTGAGTAAATGACTGTGCCTTTGATTTTTAACATTCAAAAGTTTTCCCTTCATGACGGACCAGGCATTCGTACGACGATCTTTTTTAAAGGCTGTCCGATTCGTTGTGCTTGGTGTCATAATCCTGAGAGCCACTTGTATCAGTGTGAAAACATGCCGAAAAAAAATGGCAAAAGCGAACTGGTTGGTAAAGGTTATACACTGTCGGAACTGATGAAAGAAATTGAAAAAGATCAGCTTTTTTACGAACAGTCAGGTGGTGGTGTGACCCTTTCTGGTGGAGAGGTGATGACTCAGAATATGGCCTTTGTTGAGCCTTTAGTGAAACAGTTGAAAGGCAGAGGGATTTCAGTCGCAATTGACACGTGTGGGGTGGCCCCTTTTGCCAACTATCAGCGGTTATTGCCTTATGTGGATCTCTTTTTATATGATTTGAAGTTTGTTGATACCAACCTCCACAAGGCTTATACTGGGGTGACTAATGAGCTGGTTTTGGCCAATCTGAAACAGTTAAGCGACCATCAAGCGACGATTGATTTACGGTTGATATTGCTTGAGGGAATTAATGCTGACAATCAACAGATGACTGAAACGATGGCATGGTTAAAAACTGAAAAAATTTCAGTGACATCCGTTCATCTGTTACCTTACCATCAGTTTGGTAAAGAAAAGTATGAAAGATTAAATCGTCCTTGGGAGTCCTTTCAGGCGCCATCGGAGGAACGTTTGGCTGAGATAAAAAAACGATGGGAGGAAGAATATCCATCGGTTAAAATTGGTGGTTAAGCACCTAAAGTGAGGGAAAGAGATGACAGAAAAAATTGGGTTTATTGGTGCGGGCAATATGGGCCAGGCCATTATTAATGGTCTGTTGACAGCGGGACTGTATCTGAAAAATGAGATTATTATCTACGATGTTGAACCTTTAGTGGACAAGTTGACGGCAGAATTAGGGATTGGCAGAGCGGCCTCGGAGGCAGATTTAGTCAGACAGGTTGACCTGACCATCATTGCTGTTAAGCCGATTATGATGAGATCGGTCTTGTCGGCAATTAAAGCAGAGGTTGATGAATCGAAAGTCATCCTTTCGATTGCGGCTGGGGTGACCATTGAGACTATAGCTAATGAACTGCCTGAGGGGGCTAAGATTATTCGGGTGATGCCAAATACGCCAGCTTTAGTGGGTGAGGGAATGTCTTCTTTGTCGATTAATCAGTCTGTCACCAGTGATGAGCAGGACTCGGCTTTAAGAGTCTTCAGCAGCTTTGGCAAGGTTGAACTGGTGGAGGAATATTTAATTGATGCGGTGGTAGGCGTAAGCGGGTCGGCTCCCGCTTATGTTTATATCTTTATTGAAGCCTTGGCAGATGGAGCCGTTTTGGCGGGGTTACCTCGAGCACAAGCGTATCAGTTTGCAGCCCAAACCGTACTGGGGTCGGCTAAAATGGTCTTGGAGTCAGGCAAACATCCTGCTGAGTTAAAGGACATGGTCTGTTCACCAGGAGGGACGACAATTGCCGCAGTTCAAGCCCTTGAAAGTGGTCAGTTTAGGGCGACAGTTATGAATGCTGTTGTGGCAGCTGCTAAAAAAAATCAGGAGTTATCTTAAACAAGGGAGAGATCAGATGAAAATTAAAGGAACAATAGAGCCACAAGCCAATATCTATTTTGACGGTAAGGTGACAAGTCGAAGGGTTTATTCAGAGGATGGACTTTTGACCTTGGGTTTTATGTGCCAAGGTGACTATGAATTCAATACTGAGGCTAAAGAAAGAATGGAAGTAATGGCTGGACAGCTAGCCGTTTTCTTGGAGAATGACTGGCAAACTTATACAGTAGGGCAAACCTTTGAAATACCTGCTAACAGTCGGTTTCAAGTGAAGGTAGATCCTTATGTGGACTATAAGTGCTATTACCTTAAGGAGGAGCTTGACAATTAAGGGTTATTTCTTGTAAGATATGGAAGTACTTAAATAATAATGAAAGGAGGAATCGAGATGTTTAAACCAAGTATCAGTCAAAATCAGAAAAGTCTGCTTAGACGGAATGCCAGTGCGAAAACAGCTCGTTCCTTCTAACGATAGCAATATCAAAAGCCGCACTTTTCTGAGGAGAAGTGCGGCTTTTTGTGTCCAAAAAATTAGATGGGGTGAGACTTATGAGTGGAAAAGAAGAAGTTATTAGGAAAGAAAAAACTAGGGGACGAAGATTCCTCTAGCTATAGAAAGAGGACTAGCGTGATTACAATTAATGGAACATACAATGACGTACTGGTTTATACGGACCAGTTAGATAACAGCACCACAGGACAATTAAAGAGCTTAAGTGAATTAGCAAGCTTAAAGGACAGCCAGATAAGGATCATGCCAGATGTTCACAGTGGCACTGGCTGTGTCATAGGAACCACCTTAACACTCGGGGAGTCGGTGATTCCCAGTTTAGTAGGAGTCGATATTGGCTGCGGTGTTTTTGTTGTTAAGCTTGAGAAGAAAGGCTTAAAGAAAAATTTTGATAAATTGGAGCGTTTGATTCGCAATCGAATTCCTTCAGGGAAAGTCAGTCACCAGCAAGCTGTGGCAGAATTTGATTATGGTGACTTAAAGTCTCCTGTTAATTACAAGCAAGCCCGTCGTAATTTGGGAACGCTAGGAGGTGGCAATCATTTTATTGAAGTAGCCGAGGGCGTAGATGGTGTCTATCTAGTGATTCATAGTGGCAGCCGTTCATTGGGACAAGAAGTGGCTAACTATTATCAAGAAATGGCGTATGCCACATGCCTTCAAGAGCGTCGGGAAATGAAAGAGCTCGTTAAAAAGGACAAGCAATCTGGCAAGATAAGCGAGAATGAACCACTTAAAGGGGCTTATGAAGAGTTGACCTTACCGAGAGAACATGCCTATTTAACAGGCCAGGGAATGACGGATTATTTAGCGGATCTGGCAATTGCTCAGGCGTATGCCGCCAAAAATCGTCAGGTCATGGCGGAGACTATTTTAAAAGGCATGAAGTGGGATAAAAAAGTTTTGGACTCTTTTGATTGTCCTCACAATTATATAGATTTGGAACGAAAAATATTGCGGAAAGGGGCCACAGCGGCAGAACTAGGCCAACCGGTGATTATTCCCTTAAATATGCGTGATGGCAGTATTTTGGCTGTGGGAAAAGGTAATCCGAGCTGGAATCAGTCAGCTCCTCATGGTGCCGGCCGTCTGCTTAGTCGCTCGGCAGCCAGAAAACAATTATCCTTGGAGAAGTATGAGGGAACCATGAAGGGAATCTGGACCCAGTCTGTTTCCAAACAAACTCTTGATGAAGCTCCTGGTGCTTATAAAAAGAAAAAACAAATTTTAGGTTACATCGAAGAGACGGTTGACGTAAAAGAAATAATTAAGCCTCTTTATAATTTTAAAGGGAAATAATAAGAAAAGCTTGGTTGTTCTTATGGCTTTACGACAGTGTCCTCCATCTCTAACAAAATAAATTCGCAAGAATAACGGTAGCAATTAGAGAAGGGGCAACAAAATTTAGGCAGTGGTTGATGAGTTAAGCTGGACGTCAACTAGAATATAGAGAAAGTGCTCGTTTCCAATAACCAGAAGAAGACTTAGGTGTGTGATTTCCTAAGTCTTCTTCTGGTTATTGGCTTGCAGTTCTTCATCGAGAATGGCAACGGCATTGGTTAAAAAATGATTAATCACCGTAAGTTGCTCTGGCGTATAACGGTCTGCTAAGTTAAGCATTGACTGATTTAAGGATTCGTAGCTAGTTTTGATTTCTGTTTTTTCTTCGTAAGTCGGCACGATGATGACTCGACGGCGATCATTTGGGTCTTTTTCACGACGGGCATAACCAATTTTTTCCAAGCGGTCAATCAAAGCGGTAATGGTCCCTGTGGATAAGTCAGTCTTTTTACTTAATTCACCGGCGGTCATGGGACCAAGTTCGTTTAGTAGGTCAATGGAAATAAAATCGTTCCCCGAAATATCCAGTTGTTTAATGATTGATTGCTGGTAAAGAATGGTACGCGAGCCGAGAGCCCGCATTAAATCAGGCAATTGTTTAGCTAAATCCTCGGTGTGGTTGTCTTGATTCGTTGACAAAATAAGTGCCTCCCTTTATTATAAGAATATATCTCGTCAAACGAGATACTTTTTTAACGAGATAATCAATTGAATTATAGCAAATCAAGGTCATTACAGCAAGTTAATGAAAGGTGAATAGTCATGAAAACATTAATAATTTATGGTACTAAGTCAGGTGCTTCAGAAGAATGTGCCAAACTGTTAAGTCAGTTGATAGAAGACTCTAGGATTGCCAATGTGGAGGTTGAACAACCTGAGCTGGCAGATTTTGAACGAGTCATAGTGGGGGCGGGAGTTCGCAATGATAAGATGTATAAACCAATTCGAGACTATCTAAAGAAGCAAGAGGCGCATTTGTTGACGAAAGAATTGGCCTGTTTTTTATGTCATTCGAAACCAAAGACTACTGAAGAGGTGATTGTGGCTAGTATACCTGAAGGGGTTCGTCAAGGGGCAGTAGAGATTATGGCTTTTGGTGGTTATAAACCTAATTGGGTGCCTGTTAGTCCAGCAAATAAATTAAAAGGCATCGACCAAGAAAAAATAGCTGAGTTTGTTAGTAAACTCAGCTAGCATGGGCAAAATTATCGTGGGATTCTAGTTATTGGAAAGGAGTTGAGGTTATCTGAATCCCTTGTTTTTGGTAGAGAGCAAGCATCTTAGCTTTCGATTGTTGACTGGTGGCAAAGAGACCATTTTCAATAAAAGTCACCTCGTAACCGCGATTAAGTCCACCAAGAGTAGTTCGATAAATGCAGCCGCTAACATCTGCTCGGTGTTTTTGGAACATTTTTTTTAAAAAATTGAGCTAAAGGTTTGATTAAATCAGTACTGGGTGAACCTGTTTGCATTTGGCCGGCTGTTAACAAAGTATCTATTGGGTGTTTGTTAATGCTGTGAGTAATGAATATCACGTCCATCTGTTGGGAACCTTCAATGGTTTGTTGAATGGTGCTAATTAGTTTCTCTTTGTGCGTGTAATGTGGTTGATTGATGATTCCTTCCTGCATATCAATCACAAGGAGGGCCGAACCATCAACATTTGCAGAGCGCTGTTTTCCTCTGGTAGCGGCAGTTAAGTAGTGAAAAAGGCAACCTATTACTAAAAGTAGGGCGGGTATCATTAGAAAAATAAGCATTAAGTAACGCCTCTTCTATTCTGAATTTTTCTGGCTTGAAGACTGAGGGGGCGTAAAAATAACGGCCATCGTATGTAATGTTTGTTGGGTCTCTGGATCGGTAGATTTTGTTTGATAAGGTTTGACTACATTGGCTACTTCTTGGGCTAAGTCCTTTATCTCTTCCTCGTTGACATAGATAGGTGTCGCAGAGAAACCGGAACCATCGTGGATAATGTCGATGGAAGGTCGTTCTGAATAAGTCTTGAATTCGGCCATTAATTGAAGCGTAAAGCTACTCATTAATTGAAAATAGGCGGGACCGTTATTTTCATGTAACATGGCCTCGATATTTAGCCCGAAGGAGTCGTTTAGACCATAGGTTTTCTCTACAACTGCACGAACCTTCTTTTCTGATACCACTTTAAGAATGCCCTTTTTAGTCAGTTGCTTTAAGGTTCGGTAAAGTGTGGCTTGAGGGATGTCAGGTTGTTGTGCCATCAATTCTTTTGCCGTACAAGTTCCAAGTTGTTGAATGGTTAAGAGGATACTACTCTTGTTAGGGTTGATAAAGCATTCCATCAATTCTTTAGTAGTGAGAGCCATTTTTTACTTCCTTTCTATGTACATCCCGTAAAATAATTAAAACATGTTGTTCTACTAGTTGATCAACATAGTCACAATTATCTAAGAGGAACTATCTAGTTGCGTAATAGGCGATTTTATCAAAGAAAAAAATCCTATTTGTCCTTTTTTTATATTATCATTGTAATTATGTTATCATTTTGATAATATATAGTCAACAGCTTTTATGGAAAGAAGGAAGACAGATGTTAAGGATAATTAACTTTAGTAAAACCTATAAGGGTGGAAAAAAAGCGGTTGATGCCATTAGTTTACAAGTGGAAGCTGGGGATATTTTTGGCTTTATCGGTCACAATGGTGCTGGTAAAAGCACGACAATCAAAGCGGTTGTGGGTGTTTTGGATTACGAAGAAGGGGAAATTTTAATTGACGGGTATTCCATGAAGGAAGAACCATTAATTTGCAAACAGCAATTAGCTTATATTCCTGATAATCCTGACTTGTACGAGCATTTAACTGGAATTCAATACTTGAATTTTATGGCTGATATCTTTGGAGTATCAGCTAGTAGTCGGGAAATGGGGATTAAAAAATACGCCGATAGTTTTGAGATGACCCCTAATTTAGGGGATTTAGTCTCTTCTTATTCCCATGGGATGAAACAAAAATTGGCCATCATTGCCGCAGTTGTTCACGAACCTAAGTTACTTGTTTTAGATGAACCCTTTGTTGGCTTGGATCCGAAAGCAGCCGTTGTCTTAAAACAAATCATGAAGGAGTTGTGTCAAAAGGGCAGTGCGATTTTCTTTTCGACACATGTCTTGGATGTGGCTCAAAAGCTCTGTAATAAAGTGGCCATGATTAATCATGGAAAACTGGCTTTTGCTGGAACTATGGAAGATATGTTGTCAGAAAAAACTGGCGGCAGTTTGGAAGATATCTTTATGGATATTCTTAATCAAGAGTAGGGGGAGGATATCATGACGACAAGGACACAAAAAAGAAATGGCTTTTTTTTGACTTGGTTATTGGTTAAGAATCGCCTATTAGCTCAAACGGGACTAAACGTCTTCCGCTATGAAACAGACCTTAAGAAAAAGCGTAATAAAAAACTAATGGTGGCTGTGATTGGGTTGTTATTGCTGATGCTTGTGGGGTATTTGACAAGTATGGCAGTAGGGTATGCGCTTATCGGATTAAATGACTTAACTCCAGGGATTGCCTTGATGATCTGTAGTGTCATCACTCTCTTTTTTACGATTTTTAAAGCTAACGGGGAATTATTTGGGTTTAATGATTATGAATTAGTCATGTCACTACCGATTTCAGCTCGAGAGATTATCAATAGTCGGTTTATCAATATGTATCTTTGGAATACCTTTATCAGTGTCTTGGTAATGGGGCCGATGGGGGCTGTTTATGGCTGGTATGGCCGACCAGACTGGTATTTTTATCCTCTATGGCTAATAGGTATCTTTTTAAGTAGTTTAATTCCAACGACTATCGCCGCTGTCATTGGGGCAGGAATTACTGCTATTTCAACCAAGTTTCGTTATGCCAATGTTGTGGCGACCGTATTATCTTTTCTGCTAGTGATTGGGATTCTAATTGGCAGTATGAGTTTAGGTTCAGTTAATTCTTCATTAGGAGGTTTAGTAGACGGCTCTGGTAACTTTGATATCTCAGCATTGTCATCATTGGCACCTGTCATCTCAGATGTGATTAACCGTGTGTATCCACCTGCGGGTTTATTTACGGCTGGCGTGGTAGAGGGTCAGTTTGCGAAATATCTGTTGTTTGCGGGGCTGTCGATTGGGTGGTATTTATTATTTGTTTATCTCTTATCTTTGCGTTACCAGCAAATCAATACAGCCATTACCTCAAGAGCCAATCGGGCCAATTATCAATTGAAGCCGTTAAAGCAAGTGAGCATGGTAAGTGCGTTGTACAAGAAGACCATGTTGCGCATTTTAAAAAGTACGGTTGTGGCGACCAATCTGTTAATGGGGTGTATCATGGCGATCATTGCCGCCGGTGCCATGTTGGCGGTTGGCCCGGAAACAGTAGCTCGAACACTGGAAATGCCGGGGATATTACCGATTTTGAAAAGTGCGGCCCCCTTTGTGATTGGGGCCATGGCGAGCATGACTAATACGGCATGTGTGTCGCTGGCTTTGGAAGGGAAGACGATCTGGGTGATTAAGTCGCTACCAATTTCTTCCAAAACCTTGTACGATAGTTATTTATTAGTTAACTTAAGCTTTACGCTACCAACATCACTGCTTTGTTCGGCCCTAATGGGTGTGGCCCTTAAACCTAACTTATTGGAAACGGTGGCTCTTTTTGTGACACCTCTAGTGTTTGTCGTTGCTACAGCCGTCATTGGTCTTTTGATTGGCAATCGACTGGCTTATTATGATTGGCAGGAGGAAACGCAGCTGATTAAGCAAAGTATGATGAGTATGTTAGGCATGCTTGGTGGTTTGGTTGTCGTCGGTCTAGCCGGCGTGGTTGTTAACATCGGTATTATTCCAATTGAACCGATTCTTTTAACCTTGATTATCAGCCTCCTTGTAGGGATTCTAACAGTTATTCTATACTTAAACGAAAGACATCGTCCGATTAAGGCATAGGCGTTTCGCCAGAAACCTTGAGGTGAGTTCCGAGTGATTAGTTTAAATCTTTGTCAAACTCTCAAAAAAGAATTGTTCAAATCGGCTTAATCTGCTAAAGTAGATAAGTTGAGAAGGAGAGTAGGTAAGATGAAAAAGAAATTAGTTGTTGGCACATTTTGGTTGTCATTCGCTAATATGTTCTCCAAAATATTGGGCATAATCTACATCATTCCTTGGTTAGCCATGATGGGCAGCCAACAAGAAGGATTGGAGGCGCAAGCTTTATATAACGTGGCCTATGTGCCTTATGCCTTATTTCTAACTCTTGGGACAGCTGGCTTTCCAAGCGCCATTGCTAAGCAAGTGGCAGAATACAATGGCAAAAATAATTTTCGAACTAGTTTAAATGTACTGAAAGTCAGCGGACTACTAATGGCTGCAACTGGCATAGTCTCGGCATTGTTAATGTATGTCTTGGCACCTGTTTTAGCGAGAAATAGTCCGGTTAGTAATATTGAGGACGCGATTATGTGTATTCGATCACTGTGTCCATCCTTAGCAATTATTCCCATTTTAAGCGTGTTTCGGGGGTTTTTTCAAGGAAATAATGATTTAAAACCTTTTAGCTTATCGCAAATCTTAGAGCAATTCGGTCGGGTCGTCTTTATCTTAGGCTTTACCTATTTTATTTTGCAAGTTAATCAGGGCAATATTGCCGAAGCAGTCAAGCTCAGTACCTTTGCCTCTTTTATCGGTGGGGTGTTAGCACTCTTATACCTTGTAATCTACGTCTACCGAAGACGTCAGCAGTATCGCCGGAAAATAAGTGAGAGTTTACCCGTGCTACCTGTATCGGTCAAACAATTAGTGAGCGCCATAATCAAAGAATCGATTCCTTTTGTGATTATCGGTTCAGCCATTACCTTAACTCAGTTGATTGATCAGCTGATGTTAAAGGAAATATTAATAGCAAAAGGTGGCTTTACCCTCAAGGAAATTGAATTTTTATTTAGTCAGTCATCAGCTAATCCCAATAAGTTAACCGCTTTGGTAATTGCGTTAGCGGCTTCAGTTGGCAGCGCCTCGTTACCGTTAATCGCTGAGATAGGAAAACGTAATCGCAGTGAATTAGAGGGGGCAGTGGCTGATAGTCTGCGCATGACGTTAATGATGTTAATCCCAATGGCAATTGGTTTGATGGTCTTAGCGCAACCGGCTTATCGTTTGATTTTTGGTCCTGATAAGCAAGGAGGGAATTACTTAGTCGTAGCTATTTTTGCGGCAGTGGCTTTTTCTTTGTTTGCTACTGTTTTTACGATTATCCAATCTCTGGGGGAACATCGTTTGGCTCTTAGCTATTTTGGTTATGGCTTGCTGGCTAAGGTGATCTTGCAAGTGCCTTGTATTTATTTCTTGGAGGGCTATGGAGCGAATGTGGCGTCAACCCTTTCCTTTGGATTGATTACCATCATGGCTTATCAACGTTTAGTACATCAATACGCCATTCGACCGTTGTATTATGTTCGCCGTAATATCGGCAGAGTTCTTGCTGGTAGTGTGATAATGGGAATGGTTTGTTATGTGGCAGGCCGTGTGTTACAGCAATATCTGGTTTTGAATTCATGGATGGCTAGTCTTCTTTATTCACTGATGGTAGCCAGTATTGGCATTATGGTCTATGGTCTGATTGTTTTCCGAAAAACCGCCAAGCATTATTATGTCGCCTATAAAAATAAATAAAGAGGCTGGGACTATTGTCCCAGCCTCTGATACTTTTACGAACATTGTGCGATAAACGCGCTCCAAAAGTCTGCTTGTTTCGATCTCAACAAATTCTAAATGCTGCCGTTATTCTTAGGTCTTTAGACTTTAGAGGTGAGGGACACTTTACTTCGTTTCGTTATCCTAAATTTCGAAGCAAGTAAACTTGCAGGAGTGAAGGTATCGTAACTTATGCAGTGCTGGGAGCATGTGTTTATCTGTGACGAGTTGTCCAACGAGGAAACAAAATGACTGTATATCCCAGCTTGTGTTTTATGGGAAAAGGAGTTTAGACTGTTGCAAATAATCGATCTGATAGTGCGTCGCTAGGTTGCGTAATAAAGGGGCGACCTCATCCCTTGTTAAGGTCAGACTAGCTAATGTTTGTTGGAAGACCTTCTTTTCATCGGCCGTGGCGACTCTTTTAAAATAACCCCAGACATGCTGATAAGCATTTCTCAGACTACCAAGAGTGGGGTTAGTCCTTTGAGCTTCTTCCAAGAGTGAGTGAAACTGGGCGTCTTTTTGGGGACTCCATTGATTACCTGAAAAAAGTTGACGAATATCGTTGTATTGTTGTTGAGAACGGGACATGACGTAATACTTCCAAGTGGCCCATTCTTGTTGAATGCGTGCATCGATTGACATTTAATCCTCCTTTTGATTGAAGTTTAGGTTTATTTGGTGAAACAAACGAGTTTTTCAACATATTATTCATATAGTATCAATCTTATTAGTGATTATTGCAACTTAAACAACCTGAGATGTAACCTAAACAAAAGCTCTTGTTGCTGTGATTGGGCCTTGTTAGACTGAATTTAGTTAAGTCAGGAATCAACTGGTAAAAAAGGAAACCAATGGATGAATGAAATAGTTAAAGGGACAAAGATTGGAAGGCCTGGTTATGTTGTCTGTCTGTCGTTTTTTTTTTTGCTGAGGTTCATCCAAATAGTTACTGGGATATATTTGTGTCAACCTTGATTCCTTTTGTGATGGGAGCCTTGATTTATTACGGGGCTTGTATTATCAGGGAACTGTGATAATCGAGTGTTAAAACAGGTTCAGGCAAAGACAAAAAAGATCAGACCATCGGAGTGATAGTCTGATCTTTTTTATGTGTTGACAGGAAAGAGCACTTTTAAGGAAAACCAGTTATTTTCGGCGGTGACGCTCATATTGCCTTCATACTTGTCAGCAATGTAAGAAATGCTTTTTAGACCATAGCCATGATAGTCCTTATTGGATTTAGTGGTTTGAGGCAAACCGGCAGAGAGCTCAATCTGATCAGCTGCATAGTTTTCAACTAAAATCATAGCGAAGTTGCCCCGATTAAAGACTCTTAAATTAACGAGACGCTGCTCACTGTCTGGTAAGCGCAAGACGGCTTCTGTGGCGTTATCTAAGGCATTACCAAAGAGACTGCAAATATCCATGGTATCCATAAAGTTTAGTAGTTGGCCGTCAACAATACATGTAAAGCGAATATTATGTTCGATGCAATAAATATTTTTTCGTGAAAGAATCGTATCTAAAATCCCGTTGCCGGTATGGATGTCAGAGCTAAAGGTGTTGAGAACCTGAGTCATTTCATCGAGATAAGCTTCCTTTTTTTCGGAGTTTTCTTCCATGCGAATAATCTCTATTTGGTGTTTTAGATCGTGAAACTTTTGTTCAATCAAGCCGGCACTTTCCTTATAGGCTACATATTGCTCGTAGTGATTTTGGAAAATGTTATTCACCGCTTTTAATTCATTTTGCAAATGGTGCTCATACAATTGTTTTTCCTGCATATAGAGGATACAAATACCGCAAAAGTTAATCAGGGTCCGGACGAGAAAGACCGATAAAGGATCACCAAAGGAGTAAGTAGTCCTTGCCAACAGAAACCCAATATTGCTGATAGCAAAGATGATAATAGCTGTCAGGATGGCAATAAAGACATTGCGATTTTGAAGCGTTAAGGAAATGTCAATTTGATGGACACGGTGCTCAAAAAAGTAAATAATCCCTAATATAAGCAAGTACCAAAAGAGATTGGTTCCAATGGCTACATATGGATTATCTGGAAAGGAATCAAGGAAGATGTGACAATACATCTGCCAAGCAAAGGCGGCCATAAACTCTGCGACAATAAAGGCTTTGGCACAGAGGTAACTAGCATTTTTTAGGTTGATAACACTACATGCCAGAATGGTTAAAAACATCCAGAGGACATTCAATGCCATGCCGACAATCCAAAAGGCCAGTGGCCAGCTACTGACAAAGAGTTGCAAGAGAAACTGACCGATGCCCATTAAGATAAAAACAACTGGCCAGCGGTGGCGTTTAGTAAGGGGCAAAATAAAAATCAAACAGGTTAACCATTCAGCCAAAGCTGTATAGTAGCGGGGAATATTAGGCAGCACGTCTTGAATCATGAGAGGTCATCTCCGATATAATTAGTTAAGGATTCAAGAAATTCTTTTTTTCTTGGGCGGCTGATTTGCAAGTCATAACGACCGACTTTGGCAATGTTTTTTTCAATGCCTGAGACATGCTTTAAATTCACTAAATAACAATTATTGCAACGGAAAAAGCCGTCTTCCTTTAGTTTTTGTTCCATATGTTTCATGGCATCTAAAATTGTATAGGTTTGTTCAAGAGTATGAAGTTTTAAATAATGGCCATCGCTTTCCACGAATACCAGCTCGTTGAGATTGATTTTTTTAAAGCCACTACTGGCTTTAATCGTCAGGTGTTTGTGTTCTTGGTTGGCCTGTTTCTTTAAGAGCTTTTTAAAGTGTTCACTAAAGTTGAAATAATTGAGTGGTTTTAGTAGAAAATCCACGGCATTTACGGCATAGCCTTCAATCGCAAACTGGACATAGTTAGTAATAAAGACAATCATCACGGCCTCATCCACTAGGCGGATTTTTTTTGCCGCGGTCATGCCATCCATGATTTCCATTTCCACATCGAAGTAAATAATATCGTAATTACTTTGATAATTGTCAACAATGCTGAGACCATTAGGATACCAATCGATGGTACAGCTAAGGTGATGATCGCTAGAAAAAGTATTGATATGTTGTTCCAATGTGAGTCGATTGGCTTCATTATCTTCGACAATCGCAATGCGCATAATAATCCCCCATAATCTCCCCTTTAGATAAGGGGTGCTTTTGAGAAACAGTATAACAAAATTATCAAGCTTGTGCTATAGCCAACAGGACTGATTGGCTGACTTCAATGACAGAAAATGAATGAAATGGTTCAAGTTATGCAGGTGTGATTGCAAACGTTTCCCCTGATGTTATACTGAAAATAAGAGATAAAATGGCGAAACCAACCATTTTCAGGAGCAACTAGTGGGTCTGGGACAGACAGGGTGGTTGAAAGGAGAAACAGAATAATGAAAAATAAACAATTGATTGAACAATTAGATTTAACTCAAAAAGCTTTTTTGATGTCAGGAGCAAGTACATGGGAAACCGTTCCTTATGAGGCTTTAGGAATTCCCTCAATCTTTCTGTCAGACGGGCCCCACGGTTTACGAAAACAAGAAGGGGCCGCGGATCATTTAGGCTTAAATGCCAGTTTGAAGGCGACATGCTTTCCCACAGCGGCAACGATTGCCAACAGTTGGGATCCCGAAATTGGTGAGGCAATCGGCCGTAGTTTAGGGGCGGAAGCTCGTAACAATGATGTTCATGTTGTATTGGGGCCAGGTCTGAACATCAAGCGGCACCCGTTTTGCGGTCGCAATTTTGAATACTTTAGTGAAGATCCTTATCAGGCAGGGAAGATGGCTGCGGCTTACACTCGGGGAATCCAAGAAAATGGCGTTGTGGCTTGTCCGAAACATTTGGCAGCCAATAGTCAAGAGACTCGTCGCATGACTACTGACTCAATTGTGGATGAGCGAACCTTAAGAGAAATCTATTTAACTGGATTTGAAATAGCTGTAAAAGAAGGTCAAGCCAAATCTGTTATGACGGCCTATAATCGGTTGAATGGGGTCTACGCCAATGAAGATAAGTGGCTGTTACGGGACGTTCTGGTTGAGGAATGGGGCTTTGATGGCTTTGTGGTGTCTGACTGGGGAGGCAGTAATGACCATGTCTTAGGGGTGGCGGCAGGCAGTCATTTGGAAATGCCAACGACTGGTGTTAACGGAGCAAAAGAACTGGTCGAAGCCGTTAAATCTGGCCGTTTATCTGAGGAGGTCCTCGATCAGCGGGTCGATGAATTATTGACAGTTCTTTTAGCAACAGCTAGTCTTAATTATCAAAAAAGCCCAGATACCTTAGAAGACCACCATCAAGTGGCTAAGAAAGCCGCAAGAGAGAGCGTGGTGTTATTAAAAAACCAAGAGGTCCTACCCTTGAAAGCAAAAGCTCAGGTTGGGATCATCGGTGATTTTGCTGAGACGCCAAGGTACCAAGGGGCAGGTTCGTCGGTGGTTAATCCGACTCGATTAGATACAACTTTAGAAGTGATAGATTCTTACGACCTTGACTATCAGGGATTTGCCAAAGGCTATCATCGAAGTTTTAAAGAGGATCAGGAACTGATTGATGAAGCGGTGGCTTTGGCCAAACGAGTTGAGACGGTTTTGCTATACATCGGTCTGGATGAAATCAGTGAATCAGAAGGCTTGGATCGTAGTACATTGTCCTTACCTGCTAATCAGCTTGGGTTGATTAAGGCTGTCACAGCAGTTAATTCACAGGTGATAACGATAATTTCGGCGGGTTCGGTGATTGACATGGCTTGGGATCAAGACGTTCAAGGGGTTCTTCATGGCTATTTAGCTGGACAGGCAGGCCCTAGTGCCATGTTGGATGTGATTGTGGGGAAAGCCACTCCTAGTGGTAAACTGAGTGAAACTTATCCTCATGATTACCTGCAACTACCTTCTGCTAGAGACTACCCAAGCGCAACCAATCAAACTGTTTATCAAGAAGGCCCTTATATTGGTTATCGTTATTTTGAAACGGTTCAAAAAGAGGTCAAATATCCTTTTGGTTTTGGCTTAAGTTACACTCAGTTTGGTTATTCTGACTTGACCGTCAGTGAGACAGGAATCAGTTGTTTGATCAAAAATGAAGGTCAGTATGATGGAGCTGAAGTGGTTCAACTATACGTTTCCAAAGGATCAGAGGTCATCTATCGCCCCTTTAAAGAGCTGAAAGGTTTCAAGAAAGTTTTTCTGAAGGCTGGGGAAAGTCAGCGCATTGAGATTCCTTTTGATGACAAGACCTTTCGTTATTACAATATTCTGACTCAGGAGTGGGCTGTTGAGCCAGGTGACTATGATTTGTTAGTAGGTGCTAGCGTTCAGGATATTCGGTTGAAGGGCAGTATTCAGCAAGTGGGGGAGGTGAGTTCGCCTTATGAACTAGAATCGATACCCCATTACTTTAGTGGGAAGGTGACTGATGTTAGTCTGGCTGAGTTTGAAGAATTATTAGGGCGAGAGGTTCGACTCTTGCCATTTACTAAAGGCCAAGAGTTGTTTTTGAATGATTCAATCAGTCAGTTGGTTTATGCCAAAAGTGGATTAGCTCGCCTTGTGTATCGGATTTTGGATGGGATGCTAGAGCGCAGTGAAAAGAAGGGGAAACCTAACTTAAATGTGTTATTTATTTATAATATGACCTTTAGAGCTGTCGGTAAGATGACCAACGGCATGGCCAATCAGGACATGATGGAAGCTGTTTTAGTGATGGTCAATGGTCGTTTCTGGGCTGGCTTTGGCCAGTTAGTAGGAGCCTTTCGTCGCAATCGAAAATTGCAAAAAAGAGGAATCTAAGCTACACTATACTATACTTGTAAAGGTGATTAACCAGTGGAATCTAAAAAAAGAAGTCCATTAAGGGCTATTCAACAATTTAAAGAGAAACACCCTGATTTATTTGAGTTTATCATGTTTAATATCATGAGTAATGTAGCGACGATCACCAATTTTATTGTTTTATGGATTGGCACTGGCTTGTTGTTTGCCAATCTGTCAGAGATTGACTTTCACTGGTTTATTTTCAATTATTCCTCAAAGGAAGGGGGGCTTGGGGGCTTTCTTAGCTTTCTTTTGGCTTATAGCTGCGCCCAAGTCGTGAACTTTATCGTTCAGCGAAAATTTGTTTTTTCGGCTACGGTGGAGATAAAAAAAGTACTGCCGTGGTATCTGTTGACTGTGATGTTTGCGGGGATTATCTCCATTTGGTTACCGCCCTATATCATAAAATTAACTCAGTCCGTATTACATGGCTTTGCTCCGACGTTTGCTAATATCGTCAACATTGTGTTGCAAGTGGTTATTAATTATCCCATGATGAAATTCAAAATCATGAAGAAGGAATAGGGGCCTTCAGAGAAAAAGGAGTACGTTAACAATGAAATCGTTAAGTGTGGTTGTTCCTTGCTATAATTCGGAAGAGTATCTGGCACATTGTCTGGAGTCTTTACTGAAAGGTGGCCAACAACTGGAAATTATTATCGTAAATGATGGGTCAAGGGATCGAACTGCTGAAATCGCTGATGAGTTTCAGCGCCGTTTCCCACAGATCATCAAGGTCATTCACCAACAAAATGGTGGCCATGGAATGGCGATTAATGCTGGCTTAAAAGAAGCCAAGGGAGACTATGTAAAAATTGTGGACAGCGACGATTGGGTCGACGAAGGTGCCTTAAAGGCTGTCTTGCAGTTGATTGATCACTTGGCTGAGTCAGGTGGCGTAGATATGATTATTAATAATTATGTTTATGAAAAAGTGGGGGCCCGTAATAAAAAGAGCATTAACTATTCCGCCACATTACCAGTTGATCGAGTCTTTTCATGGAAGGAAGTCAATTTGCCAGTTGGCAAGTATTTACTGATGCACGCGCTGATTTATCGGCGACAGGTCTTGGAAGACTGTCAACTCAAGCTGCCGGCTCACACCTTTTATGTGGACAATCTCTATGCCTTTGAGCCTCTGCCGTATGTGAAGCGGATGTACTATTTGAATGTTGATTTTTATCGTTATTTTATCGGTCGCGAGGATCAATCGGTCAATGAGAAAAACATGATTGCTCGTATCGATCAACAATTGTTCGTTAATCAACGGATGGTGGATTTTTATTCGGATCTACAGGGTTTGTCTGAGGATCAGCAAAAGTACATGCGTCAGTACATTGAAATCATTACCAGTGTGTCTTCGGTAATGCTGTTAAAAGATGGTTCGCCAGAAAGTCTAACGAAAAAAGCTGAGTTATGGTCGTATATTGCCCAAAAAAATCGGACATTGTATCAATTGATGCGTAAAAGTTTTATTGGTTACAGTGTCAATTTACCAGGGAGAACAGGTCGTTTTACGGTGATTGGGGTTTACCGGGTGCTTCAAAAAATTTATGGCTTTAACTAGTTTTGTGAGTCGGTGATAGGGAGAAGAAAAGCTTATGGATAAATTTGATTATTTAGTTGTAGGCGCTGGTTTGTTTGGGTCGACGTTTGCATACGAAGCTGCGCAAAGGGGCTATCGGGTGAAGGTGATTGATAAGCGGGCCCATATTGGGGGCAATATTTACACGGAAAGGATTGGCGGGATTGATGTACATCGTTATGGTGCCCATATTTTTCATACTCAGAACGATGTGATTTGGCAGTATATGAATCAATTTACGGAATTTAACCATTTTATCAATGCTCCGATCGCCAATTATCGGGGAAATCTGTATAATCTACCCTTTAATATGAATACTTTTTATCAATTGTGGGGCATTACGTCACCAGCAGAAGCTCAGGCCAAAATTGCTGAGCAGCGGGCTGAGCTGGCCGGGAAAAAGCCTCAAAATTTAGAGGAGCAAGCCATTGCTTTGGTTGGAACAGATATTTATCAGCGATTGATTAAGTCTTACACTAAAAAGCAGTGGGGCAAAGAGCCAAAGGACCTGCCTGCTTTTATTATTAAACGGTTGCCTGTTCGTTTTACTTTTGATAACAACTATTTCTCTGATAGGTATCAGGGGATCCCTGTGGCTGGTTATACGGCGATTGTGGAAAAAATGCTGTCTTCAGATCGGATTGTCGTTGAGACCAATCAGGATTTTTTTGACAATAAAGCTACCTATCTTCGGGAGTATCCGAAAATTATCTATTCAGGAATGATTGATAATTATTTTGATTATCAGTTAGGGGTTCTGGAATATCGGTCGTTGGAATTTGAAACCACTTATTTAAAAAATGTGGCAAATTATCAAGGGAACGCCGTTGTTAATTTTACCGATGAGGAAACACCTTATACGCGGATTATTGAGCATAAGCACTTTAACTTTGGGCAGCAGCCGGATACGATCATTACCAAGGAGTACTCAAAGGAGTGGCGTCAAGGTGATGAGGCTTATTATCCGGTGAATGATCAGAAGAACACCCACTTGTATAAGAAATATGTCAAGTTGGCTAAAGGAGAACCGAATGTGATTTTTGGGGGACGTTTGGGGACCTATCAGTACTTGAATATGGATCAGGTCGTGGCTAATGCACTGGCTTTAGTCAAACGTGAATTTAACTAAGCAGTTATCAGCAATCATTCCTTTGGAGAAATGATTGCTGATAACTGCTTTCCTTATGATGTTGGGATTCCGTGACAAGATATGTTTTTTTCGTGACAGGTTATGCAAGAGTTATTTCATAAATAACAGCAAATGCTATACTTAAGCTAATAGTCAATGACGATAAAGCTGTTGTCATAACAAGGATTTATCGTTAAATACAAGAAATGGGGAAGGTATTTTATGAAGTTGTAATTTGAAAGCGTTCTAAAAAAGGGCTACCTATAGCAGATTAAGTCTAAATGACGCCATGAGAAGGAGAGTACCGATGAAAAAGAAGAGAAGATTACCAATACCTGTAGCAGTTATTATTTATTTGATCACCACCTTATTAACAGTTCTGTTAATCGTGGGAAATGTGCTGATATTATCTTATTCACAAATCGTGACCGTCTTTACAGGTCAAAGTTCAACCAAGTTGGTTGCGGCAAAAGATGAAAAGCCAGTTGATTTTTTCACCAGTGATTTTAAAAATAATGAGGCCTTACATGACTACACAAAAGAATTAGGACAGGAAATTGTGGAAGAAGCGATTGTTTTGATAAAAAATGACGACAGTACCTTGCCACTAGCTTCTGGCAATAAGGTTAGTTTATTAGGTCAGAACTCAGTTGATTTAATTTATGGTGGCGGTGGGGCTGGTTCAATTGACACCAGTAAAGCGCCGGACTTTAAGACCGTGATGAAAAAATCAGGATTTGAGATTAATCCGACTTTATGGGACTTTTACACGAAAGGTGAAGGGAAAGATTTCCGCAAAGAAACTCCGAGTATTACTGGACAAGGAGCCTTTAAAGTTAACGAAGTACCGAAAGACCTTTATACCAAAGAAGTAATTAACAGTTTTGCCGATTATCAAGATGCGGCAATCGTGACAATTGGCCGTTCCGGAGGCGAAAGCGCCGACTTATCACCTGATAAATTAGAATCTGGTTATCATTATTTGGAATTGGACCAAGAAGAACGGGATTTATTGCAGTTGGCTCAGGATAACTTTGAAAAAGTTGTGGTAATTTTAAATACGTCTAATCCGATTGAACTGGGATTTTTAAAGGAATACAAGATTGATGCCTGTATTTGGGCAGGTGCTTTAGGGCAAACAGGCGCTTACGGAATTGGGCAAGTCTTAAATGGTAAGGTCAATCCCTCTGGTCGTTTAGTTGACACCTATGCCTACGATGCTTTTAGCTCGCCGGCGATGGTTAACTTTGGGGATTACACGATTAAAAACAGTGAGGTGGCTAACGGCAATAAATACGTGGTTTACGGTGAGGGAATCTATGTGGGCTATAAGTATTATGAAACCCGTTACGAAGATGTGATCTTAGGGAATGAGGAAGCGACGGCTTACGATTACGCCACGCAAGTTCAATATCCCTTTGGTTATGGTCTTTCTTATACAAATTTTGCTTGGACAGATTATCAAGTGAAAGAAACTGATAGTAGCTTTGAGGTCAGTTTAACCATTAGCAACAAGGGGAAAGCAGCTGGTAAGGAGACTGTTCAACTTTATCTGCAATCGCCTTATACCGATTACGATAAAGAAAACCAGATCGAAAAAGCCGCAGTTCAATTAGTTGGCTTTGATAAAACGGTGATGATTCCAGCTGGACAATCAGAAACGGTGAAGATTGAAGTACCAAAAGAAGAGATGAAAACCTATGACAGTCAAGGCCATGGGACGTATATTGTGGATGCCGGAGATTATTATTTGGCGGCTGGTCGCGACGCTCATGAAGCCCTCAATAACATCCTAGCTGCTAAAGGAAAAACCGTGGCAGATGGGATGGATGCTGAGGGACAAAAAGAACTGACTAAAAAAGTCACAGTGGACGAATTAGATGCCACTACTTATGCTGTTTCAGCAGAAACTGGAAAAGAGATTAACAATCAATTTGAAGCTGTTGACATTAAAAAATATGACGATCAGTTTACCTATCTTTCACGTAGTGACTGGGAGGGCACTTGGCCGACCGTTTATCAGGAGGGTCAGTTAGAGGCCAGTGAACAGCTATTGGCCGATCTTGAATTTTCTCATGAAGAAAATAAAGCTGATAAGATGCCAGAATTTGAAAAAGTTAGCAAAAAATATGGAAAATTAAGTGCCGCTATGCTAATCGGAGCAGACTACGATGACGATAAGTATCAGGCACTGTTGAACCAAATGAGTTTAGAGGACATGACGACTTTAGTCAGAATGGGGGGCTACGCCACTCATTACATCGAATCGATTAATTTACCAGGAACAATCAATAAAGATGGCCCTGCGGGAATTTCTAGCACATTAGTAGGCGGTGGTGAGTCCACGGCAATGGGCTATCCGGCACAAGTGGTTGTGGCATCGACTTGGAATACGGATGTGGTGAATCGAATGGGGAAAGCCATTGGCGAAGACAGTTTAGCCGCGAAAGTATCGGGTTGGTATGCTCCGGGTATTAATACCCACCGTCTGCCATTTGGTGGTCGTAATTTTGAATACTTTTCAGAGGACAGTTTTATATCTGGTAAATTAAGTGCCAGCGAAGTCGAAGGGGCTCAAAATAAGGGAACTTTTGTCTTTATGAAACATTTTGCTCTAAATGACATCGAAACCAATCGAATGGGCGGGGCGATGTTTGCCAATGAACAAGCTCTTAGAGAAATTTATTTGAAACCATTTGAAACTACCGTTAGAGAAGGTGATGCCTCAGGCGCCATGGCTGGCATGAATCGGATTGGGGCTCGTTGGGTAGGCAGTCATAAAGGGTTAATGACCAATACTTTGCGAGATGAATGGGACTTCAGGGGTCTTGTGATTACCGATCAGGCTTCCTTTCCAAATTTTTATTATCAAGACATGTTTGGCGGGTTGGAAGCAGGCACCGATATGTGGCTCAATACCAGTACTATGTTGTGGAATTTCTCGGATAAAGAGTTAACGCCAACCATGGCCAATCATTTGCGGAAGGCTTCTCATAACATTATTTACACGATTGTTAACAGCAATGCCATGAACGGTGTGACACCAAAGACAGAGGTTAAAAAGGCAACACCTAAGTGGAAATTCTTCTTGTTGGCTGCTGATGTAGTCATTGGTGGGTTACTAGTCTTTATCTTCTTTATTACCACGCGAAAATTAATCAGACAACGGCGTGAGAAGAAGGCGATGAAATAAAAACAAAAGACAGTCTAGTTAAGTTGCTAGGCTGTCTTTATTTGTCTTTAAAAATTCCTGCGATGATAATCAAACTGAATTAATGATTATGGATAGCTCTGGCAATCGATTCCAGAATAAATAAAACGGGAAGTTGGGAAGTGATATCCTGTTCGACTAGAGATTCTTTGGTAATGTAATATGGAATATTCACATTGGAGAGCTTGGCAACCGTTGAATTGGCTGTGTTTGTGATGGAAATAATATTGCTGTTACGAAAGTTAAGGTTACTTAAATAATTGATTACTTCAGGCGTTTCGCCAGAAACGGAAAGGGCAATGACACAGGTTTTATCCAATAAGTCCTTAGAAAGAAAGGACATGGGATTGGTAACGGGATCTTCAATTCGCAATGCCATCTGAAATAACGAAGAAAAATACAAGGCACCGTATTCAGCCATAACATTGGAAGAGCCCACCCCAATAAAGAGAATTAACTCTTTATTTATTAGTAATTGGATTGCCGCTTCAATTTTTTTTTGAAAGTGAGGCTGAGTTGTCCGTGTTAAAAAATCGATATATGTTGAGGTGTCGAGGGTGACAGCATGATCAAACTGGTCGCGACTTTGTAAGTATAAGCGCAGGCGAATTTTAAATTCGGAGAAGCCCTTACACTCAAATTTTTGACAAAAACGTTGAATCGTTGTGGTACTTGTATGGGTTTGGTCAGCTAATTCACGAATCGTCATGTAAGTGGTTTGTTCCAAGTGGTCCGTGATGTATTTATAGATGTCGAAATCTAAATCCGTTAACTCAGGTGTTCGATTTAAAAATAACAAAGTGATCACATCCTTTAATTAGAGTATAAGTCATCCCATCTTAAAAAGAAACAGCTGTCACAACCTGTGATAAAAGTGTCACAAATATCAATCGACTGATGGTGTGCCTAAAGAACTGGAAATCCGTTATTTATGAAAAGAACTTGCTATAATGTGAACAAGTCGATGAAAGCGTTTATCTAAGGGCGACTATTATTAGCAGGAGGCGTTAGGATGAAAAAATTAAAAATCGTCACCATAGGCGGTGGTTCCGGGTATACCCCAGAATTAGTCGAAGGATTTATTAAACGATACTTGGAGATGCCAGTAACGGAATTGTGGTTAGTTGATGTGGAAGAAGGAAAGGAGAAATTAGCTTTAGTCGAGCAATTATCTCGGCGGATTCTAGAGAAAGCTGGCAGCTCGATTCAGTTGTTTACAACACTTAATCGGCAGGAAGCGCTGAAAGACGCTGATTTTGTCTTAACCCAATTTAGAATCGGCCAGATGGAGGCGAGGATTCAAGATGAAAACATTCCCCTTAAATATGAGACGATTGGTCAGGAAACCAATGGGCCAGGTGAGTTGTTTAAAGCATTTCGGACGATTCCAGTCATGCTTGATCTTGTCAAAGAGATGGAAGCCCACTGTCCTGAGGCTTGGCTAATTAATTTCGCCAATCCCGCAGGAATGCTGTCGGAAGCGGTTCTTAATCACAGTAAGTGGACCAAAATTATCAGTATATGTAATGGCCCCTTGTCAATTGAAAATGACATTGCCAGAGTTTTGGGAGTGGATAGACGGCGCTTGTATGTGGAGTTTGCCGGGTTAAATCATCTGATTTTTGCAAAAAAAGTGTGTTTGGATGGGAAGGACGTAACGGAACAAGTCATTAATTCGGTAGCAGATGAAGGCGCTTTTGTAGATAATCCTGGTAGCTCAGATTGGCAGCCTGATTTTTTGAAAGGCTTAAAGGCTTTACCAATGAGTTATTTACAGTATTATTGGAAAACGAATGAAGTGCTGGCAAGTGAGCAGTATGCAGCCAGCCATGGTGGCTCTAGGGCTGTGGTTGCGCAAAAGATGGATCAGGAATTATTTGAGGTTTACCGAGATCAAGGGTTGATGGCGGCGCCTGAATTATTAAGGAAAAGAGGCGGCGCTGGTTACAGTGAAGCGGCCTGTGATTTAATTACCTCACTCTATACGGATAAGCGGGACATTCAAACCGTTAATGTTAGAAATAATGGGGCGATTACCAATTTAGCATCAGATGTGGTGGTGGAAGTTAATTGTGTGATTACGAGTCAAGGGCCGGTTCCTCTGACGACTGGTCCATTGCCCCCAGAGTTGAATGGGATTATTCAAGCCATGAAGTCCTACGAGCAGGTGGCATGTGAGGCGGCTGTGACAGGGGATTATAACCAAGCGTTAGTCGCGATGACGATCAATCCTTTAGTCTCAAGTGATAGTCAAGGAAAGGCCATGTTAGATGAGTTGCTAGAGGTTCATCAAGCTTTTTTACCACAATTTAATCAATCCCACATCAAAAAAGGAGATTAGGAAAATGACAGCTATGGATAAAATCATGCCTTATTTAATTAAAATTGGAGACAATAAGTATTTGGTTTCGATTCGGGACGGACTATCGTTTACCGTGCCCTTTACTATTATTGGCAGTTTATTTTTAATCATTGGCAATTTGCCAATAGAGGCCTGGATGACCATCATCTCGCCATACTCGGGCTTATTAGGTTCGATGGTAACCGTCACTTTTGGAATGTTAGGGCTGATATCAGCTATTGGTGTAGGTTATAGCATGGCTAAGCAGTTCAAGCTTGAGCCATTAAGTAACACGCTAATTACGGTAGTGGCCTTCTTATTGGCGACGACAAATAAAGACTTTACCATCGACATTGCAAATTTGGGGGCAACGGGGATGTTTACGGCTTTAATTGTTGCAGGACTGACAACGATTATCACTCGCTTTGTCATCAAGCGAGATTTAGTAATTAAAATGCCTGAAGGTGTTCCGCCAGCTGTGGCCCAATCATTTTTTAGTTTAACACCAGCTGCGTTTACACTGACAATTGTTTGGATTGTTAGAGTCGCTTTAAATATTGAGATTAATACTATTTTGCAAATGGTCTTTAAACCACTGGTCTTTAGCTTAAATACGATTCCTGGTTTATTGGTGTACACATTCTTAGCGCTGGGATTGTGGACGTTGGGGATTCACGGTCCCAATTTATTATCTGGTATCGCCACGCCTATCTTTTTGAGTAATATTGCCATGAATATGGAGGCATTTCAAAAAGGCGCGACGATTCCTAATGAAGTAGCGGACGGTTTTTGGACACTTTTTATGAATATTGGGGGATCAGGTGCGACGATTGGTCTTGTGATTGCCATGATATTTGGCAGAAGTAAGGCTTTCCGCGAGCTAGGTAAATTATCGTTTCCATCAGCCATATTCTGCATCAACGAACCGATTATCTTTGGGTTCCCGATTGTGATGAATCCTATTATGGCGATTCCTTTCGTTTTAACGCCGATGGTCTTAGGTGTTTCCACGATTATCTTAATGAGACTAGGCTTAATTGGTCGGATTGTTTTTCAAGTACCTTGGACAACACCGCCAATCATCGGTCCCTATCTGGCGACTAATGGCAATGTTGGAGCAGCGATTTGGTCCTGTTTAACGATTGTGATTTCATATGTGATTTATTTGCCATTTTTTAGAATGGTCGATAAAAAACAAAGCCTGATGGAAACCACTAATTTGGAAGAAGAAGTTAATTAAGGAGGTATGATGAATGATCTTAAAAATGGCAATCATTGGCTTTGGTAAAAGTGCGACTCGTTACCACTTGCCCTATCTGGCAATCAGGGATAAAATACAAGTTAAGTATGTATGTGATGTTAACTATTCTCCTGAAAAGGAAGACGCTTGTCGGAACTTAGGCTGCCAATTTACCAATGAGTTAAACCAATTGCTGGATGATCCGGAAATTCGTTTAATTACCTTGTGTACACCGCCAGAAAGCCACTACGAGTTGGCGAAACGTTGTTTGGCAAAAGGTAAACATCTGATTGTTGAAAAACCTTTTTGTCAGACAGTAGCGGAAACTGAGGAAGTGTTGGCCTTGGCAAAAGAGGCTAAGCTGTTAGCTATCCCTTATCAAAATCGTCGTTTTGATAGCGATTATTTGACCTTAAAAGAGGTGTTAAAGAGTGGGTATGTAGGGCGACCGGTGGAACTTGAAGCGCATGTTGATTACTTTCGACCAGACAAGACGATTAAAGTTGGCCATCCCCTGACGGGAAATTTTTATGGTCTTGGCGTTCATCAGATTGATCAGATGGTTGCCCTTTTTGGCGAGCCCCACACTGTCGGTTATGAGATTGGCAACAATCAGCATCCTGAAAGCGCAGTGGATGATTATTATGATATCCGATTATATTATGAACAGTTTAAGGTGATAGTGAAAACGAGTCAGCTAGTAGCTGCCCCTTACCCACGTTTTCTTTTACACGGTACGCATGGTAGCTATTTGAAATACGGAATGGATCAACAAGAAAACGATTTAAAGCTGGGGATTTTGCCAGGAGCGTCACATTTTGGCGAGGATAGCCCTGAGGCTTATGGTAAAGTCACCTATCAGAATCAAAATGGCGACTGGATTCACAAGTCCATCACTAGTCAACAAGGGGATTACGGGGCATTCTATGACAGTGCCTACGACACCTTGATTCATCAGAAACCACCAATTGTCACAGCTGATCAAATAATTACGACAATTAAGTTGTTGGAACAAGGTTTTAAACAAAAGAACCCAAGTGTTTTTCGCTGGGCTGATTAATCAAGTAGGTTGAGATATAAGACGAGAATCATCAAACTGATTCTCGTCTTTAATTTGTCTCCTGATATTCTGCTCCCATCTGAAGGAAAAAAGAATCATTTACGTTATAATAGGGGAGAGAATCGAATAAGATAACGAATACAAGGAGACGTTTAATGGAATTACCGATAAGTCAATTAGGCCAGATCTTAAAAGGACTATATGAATCAGGTTATTTTGAAGAAGAAGGATTGAGGCAAGGGATTGAACAACTAATCAACGAAAATCAGCTGACGATAGGCATCTCGATTCAAGAGAAGGTGGGAGATGAGCTGATGTTTGGACGAGTGAATGAAAAAGGAGATAGGTTATGAAAAATGTTAACCTAATGCTATTCTCTGAGTTTGAACTATTGGATGCAGCAGGTCCCATCGAAATTTTTGGTCGGATAGCAGAGTATCAAGTGACTTGCTACTCTGAAACTGGCGGACTAGTCTCTAGTTATCAAAGTCTGCAGATTTAGACCCAGCCCTTTTTGGAACTTGATCAAGGAGGTATTCTTCTAATTCTTGGGTGAAAGGCACAAGGAGACTAGTAGATAATGATTCTTACATTGGACAGTTAAGACAATTTAGTCTGGAAGCTAGCTCCGTTTTAACGGTTTGCACAGGGCCAGCACTATTAGCTCGAACAGGGTTAATTGACAATCAGCCAGCTACCACTAATAAACGGGCTTTAGGTTGGGTTAAGTCGGTTAATCCGAAAGTAAACTGGATTGAGAAAGCTAGAAGGGGAGTCACTGAGAATAGCTATACATCTTCAGGCGTTTCGGCGGGAATGGATATGGTTTTAGGCATTCTCGCAGATCGTTTCATTCATAAATTTACCAGTCAAGTCGCCAACGAAATAGAATACAATTGGCAGGAGGACGCCAGTATCGATCCTTTTCATTAACTGAGTAAAGAAGAGGCTACTAAGCATGATCAACTTGAATTAGCGAGACCTGTGCTACAATTTAGATAAACGTGAAGGACGGCCCCGTAAGAAAAGGAGACCGTCAATTCTTGAGTTTTCAACGTCTAGAGATTGGTGAGAACGAAGCGGAGTGCAGTGAGAGTGGGCAACTAAAGGAGTGATATCATGGAAAAGTATAGTAAATATGGTAAATTGACAGCTTTGGATGGACATGGAAAAACATTGTTATCTTTATTATTAGAAGCGTCTGAGGAGCTGAAAGCTGTCGCTAGTTGTGACTGTTATATTGTAGGAATGAATGAGGAAGAGCCGAATGCAGTTTATGTCTTTGAAGTTTGGGAGAACAAGGCCGCTCATGAAGCCTCCCTTACTTTGGATGTTGTCAGAAACTTAATAGGTCAAGCAATGCCGATTTTAGATTTATCAGTTCACAGTCATTACCCAGAATTAATCATCTACGGTGGGAAAGCAACCTTATAATTCGAAAAGCTAGGAGCGTTTAAATGTTAAAACAAGGTGATAAAATTGCACTGGTGGTTAATTCTAATGGGATTTCGCTAGACAAGGAAAATGAACTACAAACCCTACTAAAAGAGTTGACTGAAATGGGATTAACTCCTGTTTGTAGTCAGTTTCTTTATCAAAAAAAGGGAATTGCCAGTGGCAGCCCAAAGGAACGTGGCATGGAGATGAATGCATTTTTTGCTGATCGGAGCGTCCAAGTGATTTTTGATATTTCAGGTGGGGATATTGCCAATCAAGTACTGCCTTATCTGGATTACGAGTTGATTAAAAAGCATCCGAAACCCTTTTTTGGTTACAGTGATGTCACGACAATTTTGAATGGTATCTATCAACAAACAGGAGTACTGACTTATTTGTTTCAGCTGCGAACCATTCTCTGGGATCAAACAGGGAGGCAAAAAAAGCGCTTTGTTGAAAGTTTTCTAAAGGATGAAGAGTCCTTATTTGACTGTCAATGGCAATTTATTCAAGGAGAAACCATCAGTGGGGAATTAATTGGTGGGAATATCCGCTGTTTTCTGAAGTTGGCAGGAACCCCTTATTTTCCAGACTGTCGGAACAAAGTGCTACTCTTAGAAAGCAATGGGGGAGGTATTCCTCAGCTAACGACTTACTTGACTCAATTAAAACAAATCGGTGTCTTTAATCAAATTAGTGGTATTCTATTGGGGGTCTTTACGGAATTAGAGGCAAGTGAGGACAGACTTTCTGTTGGTGAACTGGTCCGCGAGATGATTGATAATCCCGATTTATCTGTAGCTAAAACATCAGAGATTGGTCATGGTTCCCAATCGTGTTGTGCAGTGATTGGACAACAAGTGAGCATTAAGAAAAACGAAAAGACGATTGACTAGTTCAGTCGTCTTTTCGTTTTATTTAGTTAGGATGCAATCGGTCGATGATACTCCCATCCATCAGCCTCCTAATAAAGCCACATATCAGAGCTTTTTCTGATCTTTTCCGTCAGGCAGTAAAGTTTGTTTTGTGTACAAGACTCTCCTATTGTGGTCAAAATACATTGACTTGTTCTCGGGTCAAGCTTCGCTAAAGGGATTGTAATCGGTTACTAATCTTCATATACTAAACTCAGTAATTAAGAAGGGAGAAAACAAATGAAAGAGTTTTTACAAAAGTTAGGGAAATCGTTAATGATGCCAATTTCAATTATTGCGGCAGCGGGGATTTTTTTAGGGTTGGCTTCTGTTTTGCAAAATCCAATGATAGTGGGTGAAGGCTTCGTTTCCTTGGTTAACGTTCAGCAGGTGATTGGTTTTATTAGAGCCATTGTGGCAGCGCTATTCGGTAATTTACCGATTCTCTTTGCCATATCGGTAGCGATTGGCCTGGCCAAAGCTGAGAAAGCCACCGCTGCATTTGCCGCGGTGATTGGCTTTATCTTATTTCATGTGACGATTAGTTATATTTTAAATTTAAATAGCATTAACTCATTGACGACTTCTGTGGATGCTTTAGTGGAGGCTGGTTCGAGTCAGTTAGAGGCCACTAAAATAGCGTCAGCTTACGAGTCGGTGCTAGGGTATTTCACTTTAAGGATGAATGTTTTTGGAGGGATTTTAGTCGGTTTATGGGTGGCAACGGTGCATAATCGCTTTTACGATGTTGAGTTACCTATGGCGATTAGTTTCTTTGGTGGTAAACGCTTTGTGCCAATTATTACGACAGTTACAATTCCTTTATTGGGGTTACTGATGTATGGAGTCTGGCCTGTTTTAGGAAAAGGGATAGAAGGACTTGGTACGGTTATTGCAGGGGCGGGAGCGCCAGGAACCTTTCTTTTTGGTGCTTTAGAGCGACTGTTAGTGCCGACGGGCCTACATCATATTTTGAATCAACTGGTTCGTTTTACGCCAATCGGTGGTGTGGCGCTGATTGACGGTGAGCAAACGGTTGGCGCTTTAACCATTTTTAATACCTTGCTTGCTCAACCTAACCCTGATTTAGGAATGATGCAAGAAGCGACTCGCTTTTTAGCTCAAGGGAAAATTCCTTTTATGGTCTTTGGTTTGCCGGCGGCCTGTTATGCCATGTATAAAACCTCAAAACCAGGCGAAAAAAACCGCGTGAAAGGGTTGTTGTATGCTGCGGCTTTAGCTAGCTTTACAACAGGGATAACTGAACCTATTGAGTTTGCCTTTATTTTTGTTTCGCCGATTCTCTTTGTTTTTCACGCCCTAATGTCTGGCTTGTCCTTTATGCTAATGGATCTATTTCACGTTTCAATCGGGAATGTTCAAGGCGGAGCCATTGACTTGACGGTCTTTGGTATCTTAAGAGGGCTGGATACTCGGTGGTTCTTAGTTGTTTTAGTGGGAATCGGCTATGCCATTGTTTATTATCTGTTTTTCAAAAAAATCATCATAAAAAATAATGTCAAAACACCTGGTCGAGAGGCCGAGATTGAAGGGGAGTCTGTTGTGATTAAGGATGTCGCTAATATTGGCCAAACAATTGTTGAGGCTCTTGGAGGCCACAGTAATATAAAGGAAATCGACAATTGTTTTACCCGCCTGCGTTTAGTGTTAGTGTCAACAGAACAGGTCAATGAGGCCGCATTAAAAGCTACTGGGGCAGCAGGGGTAGTCAGAATTAGCGACACGGCTATTCAAGTTATTTATGGACCTCAAGTAGAAGGAATCGCATTAAAAGTTAAGGGAGCAGCTCAAATTGAAGAAAAATAATATTGTCTTAGTAGGTGGCGGATCAACGTGGACGCCAGGTATTTTAAAAGCATTGACGACTCATTTAACACGTTTTGGCTTAAAACGTGTCACTCTGTATGATACGGATGGTCAGCGTCAAGAGGTAATTGGTGAGTTTGGTAAGATTTTGTTTCAGGAAGAAGCACCAGAAGTCGATTTTCGTTATACAACAGATAAAGAGGAGGCTTATAAGGAAGTTGATTTTGTGTTCTGCCAAATGCGGACAGGGGGCTATTCCATGCGTGAAAAGGATGAAAAAATTCCCTTAAGCTTAGGGGTTTTAGGTCAGGAAACCTGTGGACCAGGTGGTTTTGCTTATGGGATGCGCTCGATTCGTGACATGGTCGAGATGGTTTCCGATGTGCGCCGGCTAAGCCCTGATGCGTGGATTTTGAATTACACAAACCCAGCAGCCATTGTAGCACTGGCTCTGGATAGCTATTTTCCAGATGATAAAAAAATCTTAAATATCTGCGATCAGCCAGTTAATTTATTGCGCTCATACGGCCGCTTAATTGAAGCGGATTATACGACCTTTGAACCGACTTATTTTGGCTTAAATCACTTTGGTTGGTTCACTCATATCTATGATGAAAAAGGTCAGGACTTAGCACCAAAAATTAAAGAAACCATCTTAAAGGGAGGTTTTCGCCCCGTTGATGCAGAACAACGTGACCAGTCGTGGTTGGATACTTATGCCATGGTTGAAGACATGTTGATTGATTTTCCGGAATACTTGCCAAATACTTATTTGCAGTATTATTTATACCCTGACTATAAAGTAGGCCAAGCCAATCCTGAGTACACTCGGGCGAATGAAGTCATGGCTGGCCGTGAAAAAAATGTCTTTAGAGAGTGCCGGGAGATTGTCGCTAAAGGAAGTGCTAAGGAATCCAGTGTGGTTCACAACGATGCTCATGGGGATATGATTGTGGAGGTGGCGGCTTCGATTGCCAATAACTTGCGACAAACCTATATTGTGATCGTGCCTAATAAAGGGATTGTCGCTAATTTACCGAATGACGTTATGATTGAGGTGGCAGCTTCATTAGGAATCAATGGCCCTATGCCTTACGCAGTCGGTGAAATCGAGACCTTTTATAAAGGCTTGATCGAAGGTCAGCATGCCTTTGAGAAGTTGACCGTGGAAGCGTATCGTGAAGGTTCTTATACGAAAGCCCTTCAAGCTTTAACACTGAATCGAACTGTTGTGGATGGCAAAAAAGCTCGGAAGGTGCTCGATAGGTTGATTGAAGCGAATCAAGCGTATTGGCCAGAATTGAACTAACCATAGATCGGCCTGACTCCTTTTGAGCAGGCCGATGTTTTTAATGGTAAAAGGTCGTCAAGTAGTCGTTAAAAAGCAAATTTGTGAGATAATGTAAACTAAACCGGTCAGCCGTATCAATTCCTTCAATGGAAGCGGGGGAAACCATGCCATAAAGCTGATAGTCAGTTAGAGCGGCAATGGGATTATGTGAGAAACCCGTGATACTGAGGGTAGTAGCCCCTTTTACTGAAGCAATCGTCGTGGCGGCTAAAATCGTGTCAGTCGTCCCACTAACACTGATGGCAATGGCTAGGTCATTTTTTGTCAGCAATTTGGCATTGTGTTTCATCACGTGAGGGTCGATAAAGGTGTGACTGTTAATCCCTAAAATTTTGAATCGCTCATTCAGTTCCTCTGCTGGAAAGCGTGACAGGCCGACAGCAAAAAAAACAATTCGCTGGGCGTTATGTATCTTACCTAGGATCTCTTTGATTACTTGGGGATTAATCAGTTGTTTGGTGCGAATGATTTGTTCGTCGAGAGAGGTTAGTGTAAGGACATTCTCTTTTTCATGTGTGGTCAGATAGAGGGCTTCTCTAAAATCGGAAAATCCCTTAAAACCTAACTTTTGGCAGAGACGGGTAACGGTATTTGGAACGGTATAGTTTTCCGTTGCTATCTGGCGGATGGTCAAGGATTTGATATTTTCTGCTTGATTCAACAGGGATTGCAAAACATCTTCCTCCGTTGAATTAAGTAAATGACGGTTTTTTTTAAGCAGTTCATAAAAATACATAAGGAGCCTCCTAAAATGGGAATCTGACAGGGGGAGAGTTCTGTGGCCTCCATCAATCAACGTTCAGATTTATCATAGCTGATTTATTTCTGATTTTCAAATATATTTTTGAGATTAGTCTGAAAGAATCAGTGAGGCGCAAGTAAAGAAAGTAGGGGAAGACAAGTGAAAATAGGGATAGCAATGGATTCTTTTAAGGGCAGTGTCACAAGTTTAGAAGCAGGTCTTGCAGTTGAACGAGGCATTAAAGCTCTTGTACCAAAGGCAGAAGTTGAACTCTGTCAAGTGTCAGACGGTGGAGAAGGCAGTTTAGAAGCGATTTACGATTATTGTGGAGGAAGTTGGCAAAAGGTACAAACGGTTAATTTGATGTTTGAACCGATTGACGTTGAGTATTTAATTTGCACCATTCAAGCTGAAAAGACGGCAGTGATTGAAAGTGCCAGAGTTATTGGTTTGCATTTTATTCAGCCCAGTGAGGCAACGGTCAGTCAAAGCAGTAGTTATGGCCTTGGAGAAGTGATTAAAGATGCCCTTACAAAAGGTGTCAGTAAAATCATTGTGACCTTAGGCGGCAGTGGCACAACCGATGGCGGCTTAGGCATGCTGCAATCTCTTGGAGCAAGTATTTATAACGATCAACAGGAACTGATGGGGATCCTCGGTAATCCCCTTAACACATTTGACACCTTGGATATGAGATCAGTTTTTGAGTATTACCAGCAGTCTGGCATCCAGTTGGAAATTGCCAATGATGTTGCGAATGTCTATGCTGGTGCCAATGGGGCAGCTTATGTTTTTGGTCCCCAAAAAGGCGCCACAGCAGCTCAGTGTCAGTGGTTGGATCAGCAGCTGTCTAAGGTGGCTTTAGCAGCTCTTGAGGCTGGTATAGACTTGCAAAAAGTACCCGGAAGTGGTGCGGCAGGTGGCCTTGGAGGGGCCTTTAGTTTATTGGGAGCACAGATGACCTCTGGCTTTGAGCTGATGGCAGGAGTGTTGAATTTAAGGGATCGCTTAAAAGGAGTCAGTGTGATATATACTGGTGAGGGGAGTTTGGATAGCCAGTCAGCCGCTGGCAAGGTTCCCTCTGGCATGGCGGGTATCGCCAATCAATCTGGTATTCCAATTATTGCGTTAGGAGGAAGACGGGAACCGTTTTTAGGGACATTAGAGGAGCGACTAACAGCTGCCTTTTCGATTCAACTAGAGCCGCAATCCCTCGCTCAGGCGTTGAATAAGGAAACAACCCTCCTAGGAATCGAGACAGTGGCAAATCAAAGTTTTAAGTTGCTACAGACAACCTTAAGTTAACAGCTGATTGGCCTCTTTGGTTAAGGCATAAAGGTCATCGAATTTTTCTTCAATTATGGGGGAAAGGTGCATACTGCGTTTGGCCGTTAGTCGTCGGTAAACAAAATAGGGCATAACCCATCCCAGAAAAGCTGGCAGGGCCAGTACGATGGTCAATGGAACGTGGCCATTCCTGAGGGCAAAGACGGAACCAGCCATAAACCCAGAGCCAATCAGTCCCATTAAGTAAGCTGTGGTTGCAGGGATTAGTCGTTTCGAATGCTCCAGAGAATTAATGTCGGCGATAATCCCATTAAATTTGCGCTGGAGTCGTGTTAACTCGGCTTTATTAGGGAGTTTCCGATTGCGCTTAAATGATAACGTCGTATTCGGTTGCAAGGCAGGAGAGATACGGTCTAATTGCCAGCCGAAGTTGAGATAGCTATCGATATAAATAGCTTCTAGCTCTTTATTAATCGTTACATCAAGGTATTCATAACCGATAAAGTCTGTTTTTTCCATAAGTGTCACTCCAATTAGGGGATTCAAGGTTTCCCTTGTTAATCACTTAATAGTACGAGAGATAAGTTGTTAAACTGTTTAAGAATTGTTTCGGAAATATTAAAGCAGATTGGGACATAGATCCCAATCTGTTAGCCTTTTTTTAACTTGATGACGAAGGTTGTCCCAATCTCTAATTGACTGGTGACAGTTATCTGTCCATCTATAAGTTCAATGACTCTCATAACTAAAGCTAAACCCAAGCCATTTCCTTTGCCGCTGTGAGAGGTGTCTCCTTGATAAAACTTATCAAATAAATGTTTTAAGGTGTGCTCATCCATGCCACAGCCGTTATCCTTTATGATGACGGTAAGAGAGTCTTGATCGGAGGTTTGAGATAGACTAATAGTCCCGTCTTCACTTGTGAACTTCAGGGCGTTTTCCAGGATATTTCGCCAAATAATCTCAACCATTCCAGGATCAGTTCGTAAATAAGAGCGTTCTTCTAGATCCACTTGAAGCTGAATTTTTTTTTCTGCTAAAAGAGATTCAAAGTTTAAAAGAGAGTCTGTTAACTGCCGAGAGACGTCATAGACTTCGGCCGCCACCAGGATTTCCTGATTGTTTAGTTTGTTTAGTTTTAAAATATTAGTCACTAAGGTGCTGAGGTTTTCGGTAGCCGAAATGATTGTTGCGGTATATTCTTGTTGTTGATCAACTGTCAGTTGTTGGTTGTGCAAGGCCTCAGCGTAGTTTTGTATGACTGCTAAGGGCGTTTTAAGTTCATGTGAGACATTGGCTACAAAATCGGTTTTTAAGGTTTCCAAAGACCCTAGTTCTTCTACCATTTTATTGAAATCCTGAAACATTATATCCAGATAATGTAGCTTAGATGAGTGATTGAGGGGCGTCAAATAAATGGAAAAATCACCGTTAGCCACTTGTTTAGTAGCTTGCCCAAGTTGTCTCATGGGTTCGTCAAAGGCTCGGTGCTTTTGACGGGCAGTTATATAAGTGAAGATAGCCGCGATAATGGCCCAGTATAAGAGATACCAAAAGAGGTAAGGGCCACTTTCTTTTATGATGTCAATCCGATTGTTGGCCGTTATGCCGTAGATGATTCCCGGGAAAGCACCGATAATTCCCAGTAACATAAAGGAAGCAATATAGCTCCACCAAGAAAAGCGTTTGACGTTTATCGCATAGGCTTCTTTTTTCATGAGAGTACCGCCTTGTAGCCCAAGCCATAGACCGTCACAATTTTAAAGGCGCTTGTAGTTGAAAACTTGTCTCGTAATTTTGTCATATAAACATCAACGGCACGTAAGCTAGTGTGACTATCAATTCCCCAAAAATCATCCATTAACTGGGCTCGGGAAAAAGTCTGATTGGGATAGCTTAATAATTTATAGAGTAAATTAAATTCACGCAAGGTCACGGGAATCTCCTGGTCATTTAAGGTGGCTGTTAAGGCCTGTTGATTTAATACTAAGTCGCCAATGGTTAAGTGACCGTCACTGGCAATGTTGGCCCGTCGTAATAAAGCACTGACTCGTAATAGTAATTCCTCTAGATGTAGGGGTTTGACCATATAATCATCAATGCCAGCATGAAAGCCTCGTTCTTTGGCGGAAAAATCATCTCGTGCGGTCATAAATAAAATAGGGATTTGTTTGTTAAGTTGTCGAACTGTTTTAGCCAATTCAAAGCCGTCAATCTCAGGCATCATAATATCGGAAATAATCAGGTCATAATGCCGATTGTACATCCTCTCGTATGCTTCGTTGGCATGCTGACACTTGCTGACGGCATGCCCGTGGCTCGTTAAAAACCCACTGATAATTTCTCGTAATTGGTCATCGTCTTCGACAATCAAAATATTAGACAAAACATTCACTCCTCTCACTGTTACCTCTATTATACGGCAAAAAAAAGCTGAATACACGAGATATTACCAGGGAAAAAATCAAGCATATATGCCGAAGTCAGAGTGTAAGTTTTCCATGCCAGCCAATTCACCAAGGGTTCCTTTGAAACACAATTCTAAGTCCTCCTCATTGGCGAAATCTTGTGGTAGGTAGCGACTGGCCGGCTTGGCCAGTAAGACGGTTGTAGCTTTATTAAGAACCTCGGCTACAAATTGGGAACAAAAACAGCCGGACAGGGAATGAAAGGGTAAATGGAATAAACCTGCGATTAAACTGGCGGAACTATAGCTATGACGAGGGTTATCAGCGCTGAAACTCTGGCTGTAAGCGATCATGCGTTGGTAATTCTCTTGAGAGACCTTTAGGTGGTATAATTCGCAAACAGCCCTCACTTTTTTAGGCGAGGTCATTAAGGTAGGGTTCTCCTGGCAAAACCCTTTTTCTAAACGAAAACTATAAAAATCCCTTAAGCTCTCATCAAAACAAATAGAAGCATGTGTAAACTGGCTGTGAGTCAAGGTTTGCAAGACATGGGAGAAAAAATCCTCGTAGCGGGTGAGTAAAACGTAAACAGTGTGTGATTGAGTCATGAGTCTGTCCTCCAAGTTATTAAGTAAGTCTAGGATATAGGAAGATTATTTCTAAATTGCTGCTAAATTGTTTGAAACAAATTAATAGGAGATAAATGCTATAATAAATTGTGAGTTATTATGAGGAATAGTTGGAAGAGGAGGACTATAGGGTGAAGGGCACAACACTTATTATTTTAAGAGGAAATTCTGGCAGTGGCAAAACGACAATTGCTCAGCAGTTGCAAAAAAAATTGGGAGAATCCGTCTTGCTGATTTCTCAAGATACTGTGCGACGGGAGATGCTAGCTGTCAAAGATGGACTTGGAAACCCAGGGATTGAATTGATTAAGCAACTAGCTCAGTATGGTAATCAGCGAGTGTCTTATGTCATTATTGAGGGGATTTTACGTCGTGAGTGGTACGGCGAGATGCTTCAGGAGTTAAATGAACAATTTGCTCAAACCTTCGCCTACTACTTTGATTTACCTTTTCAAGAAACCTTAAAGCGTCATCAAACGAAGGAAAAGGCCAGTGAATTTGGTGAGCAGCAACTACGATCTTGGTGGCGGGAAAAGGACTACTTAGACATCCCAAATGAACAACTGATTGGGTCTGATATGGAAAGAGAAGCGATTGTGACTAAGCTGCTGACAGAGATGGAAGTAGATGACTAGGCTACTGTATTAACTGAGTGTTGTTTGGCCATCTGTTGATAGGAGGGGCTAAAGCTGTGACAGAAGCAGACGATTCAGACTGACTAATTAATCGGAGACCTCTATCTTAAACCAGAAAAGACGATTTGGCTGGGGGATAGGATGGTCCCTGATAGTGGTCGCCAGAGATATGGCTACGAAGTGATGCAGCACGTGAGTAGGAGAGGGTGGTTAGACACTTAAGCTAGTCCTTATAGGGGAGACTATGGCAGCCAGTGGACTGCTGGAAAGCGGACTATCGTTATCTTGAGATGACAAAGAGATGGAGTGATCAATTAGGAAAGAACCTTGTAAATTTCACAAAGGGTTACTTTGTTGTATCTACCAATTTACCGTTAAAAGAGGTGAACTCCCTTGCTTAAATCTTTTTTTGAGAAGTCCTTTCCCTTTCATTTAACGGTCGATTTTGTTAAAATGAAAAAGGTATGACAAGAAATAAGGGGTGTCCAATTGGAGGAAGCAAAAATTAAGTGTTTACGTTGTGGCAATCAGGATGTGGTATTAAGTCGCCATCAACGAGGGAAAAAGTATGTGTTGTTTGGGTGTGACGATAAAATGGCCATTTCACCGGAAGCGTCGATTGCTATTAATCTGGCGATTTGTCAGGAGTGCGGGGAAATCGCTTTTTTTTAAGCAAAAGAAGTAATGAGCCCTACTGAGCCAGATAAAATCATTAAAAATAGTCAATAGTAGCTCTAAGACCTGTATTGCGATATAATATAGGTAATAGAAACGCATGTTTTAATAGTTAAGCATGTGTTTCATATAAGGAGGCGGTAAACATGGAAGAATCAGTGTTCTTTAATCGAGGAAATGCATTGGCTTCAAAAAAGGATCCTAAAGATCTATACCGAACCGTTCAAGTTGAGCAATCAAAACAACGTGGGAAAGAAAATCTGGTGATTGTACTGGATGAAAATAATCAGGAACATCTTTTATTTAGTTTTGATGATCAATTACCTAAGCAAAAAGGCGAAGAGTTTAAAATTAAAGAGCGACTATAGATAAGACTAAAAGAAGGAACTTGACTAGTTATTAGGAAAGGAACTTCTTTTTGTCTTTGTCCAAGAATAGAGAATAGGGGCTACCAAATGAAAGTGACAAGAGGAATGATTCATCCAGATTTACGTTTAAAAGGAACCGTGATTCGCAAAATCTTTAATTTTAAATCTGAAAAAACATTTCGCACAACGGCAAAACTGGTTCGCAAGGTGATGCAAGGAAAAACTAGTGAACTAATAGACTGCCAAGAACGGCTTATGACCAAAAAAGAGGGGGGCAGCTTACGGCTTTGTTTGTATCAGTCCCACAACCCACAGCCAAAGGCCACAGGAATTTTGTGGTTTCACGGTGGCGGTTATGCCACAGGTGTCCCAGAAATGGATATGGCTTATTATGAAAAACTGATTGCCACCAGCAACTGCGTCATCGTCTCACCTGATTACACTCTTTCAACAGAAGCACCCTATCCAGCCGCCTTAGAAGACGGTTATGAAGCCTTGCTTTGGTTAAAAGATCACGCTGAAGAACTAGGGATTCGCAGCGATCAACTCTTTGTTGGGGGTGACAGTGCAGGTGGCGGGTTGACAATCGCCACCCTTCTCTATGCTCGGGATCAAGGTGAAGTGAATGTGGCCTTTCAATTGCCTATGTACCCCATGATTGACGACCGTATGAATACACCCTCGATGATTGATAATGATGCGCCAGTCTGGAACGAGCGCAGTAACCGAATCGCCTGGGACATGTATCTGGGGGAATTAAAAGGAACATCAGAAGTCCCGATTTATGCAGCCCCTTCCCGAGAAACCAACTATCACGGTTTGCCCCCAGCCTATACCTTTATCGGAACGGTGGAACCCTTTTATGATGAAACGGTATCGTATATAAAGGCCTTGCAAGGGGCGGGAATTGAAGCTGAAATCGATGTTTATGAAGGCTGTTTTCATGGCTTTGATATTGTCGGTCGCAAAAAGCCAGTCAGTCAAACAGCTCTGAATAAAATGCTGGCAGCCTTTAAGCGAGCCACTGACCATTATTATGCAAAACAAGATGAGTAAAAAGACACCGTCACAACTCCGTGACGGTGTCTTTTTACGGTTGATAATTAGGTGTCTTTGCTTAGGGCATTTTTAAATAAATTGTACTTAACAAATAATAACTCAACAATGACAAACAGCATGGCTGTTGATTCGTAAGTCTTGCCTGATAAGTTTGCAAGATTAACGATAGACGTGGTGAAGTAGATAGTTTCAGTGGCAATCCGGGCTAAAGTGCTGTTTTTGAGCTTGGAAATAGAGATGACGTTGACGCCTAGAAAGGTCAGCCGTTTCGCCGCATTGACTACATTTTCAGATTCGCCATCCAGTGATAACAGAATGACCACATCTTCTGGTGTCACAATCTTAAAAAATTCATCGTGAATTTGATTGGTGTCCAAGTCATAAACACAGTCACCACAGGAAAGGAAGTTTTGTTTAAGATGTTTGGCGGCTTGATTTTGAATATCCCCTGAACCAAAAATAAAGAGTCGCTTGCTTTGGTACATTAGCTGGCAGATTGTGGAAAAATCCTTTCGCTGCAACTCATGAATGGCGTGAATATAGCCGTCGGAAATGATTTCTGTCACATTTTCCTGAGCCTTTTGTGGCTCTTGGGTTTCCCATTTTAACAATATTTTTAATTCGCTAAAACCATCCAGACCGATTTTTCGAGCAAAGCGTAAAATCGTTGTACGAGAGACATTGCAAAAATCAGCTAGTTCATTGACAGTCATACGGGCACAGCTCTCTTTGTTGGTATTGATCATTTTCCAAATATAGCGATCGTTTTCATTTAATTTATCGTAGTTCTCATTTATTAAGGCATCTAATTTCACGTTGCTGTCCACACTCTTTCTTATTTTTAGATAACGCTCTCATTTTTTGCTGAGGGCTTTTTGTATAGATACTATAAAACAACAAGCAAATAGTTTTATCATAGGGGCATCCTAAATGACACGGATGACATAGAAACTATCTATCAGAAGTATAACACGTTTTTTTTATCAGTAACAAGCCTTCTTAAAGGGGAATCAAGCCACTGTTTAAGAGGGAGTTATCACCGAATATTATTCCCTTGTGAAAATGTCCGCTTTTTGTGCAAAGAAACAAGAGTTGCTCATTGTAATCACTTTCATTAAAAGCCCTTGTGTTAGTGTCAGCATTTGATAAACTGAGAGCAATTACAAAAACGCTAGCGTCGTTGGATTAATAAAACTTGAAAGGACATAACGTCAATCGAAAAAAAGGAAAGAAAGAGGAATGTATCATGATGAAAAAAGTTCAGCAGTTTGGTGGGGCCATGTTAGCACCTGCCTTACTATTCTCTTTTGCGGGGATTGTGGTCGGATTTGCGATTCTCTTTAAAAATGCGGAAATCATGGGCAGTCTGGCCAATCCTGATGGCAATTGGTATAAGTGTTGGGATGTGGTGTCGGAAGGTGCTTGGGCCGTCTTTAGACAAATACCGTTACTATTTGTTATTGGCTTGCCGATTGGTTTAGCAAAAAAACAAAGCGCCAGAGCTTGTTTGGAAGCCTTAGTCATTTATCTGACCTTTAATTATTTTGTTTCAGCTATTTTGAAATATTGGGGGACTAATTTTGGTGTTGATATGACGGCAGAAGTTGGCAGCACGAGTGGGCTAGCGATGATAGCCGGTGTTAAGACTTTGGATACGGGGATGATCGGTGCGTTGATCATCTCAGGAATTGTGGTATTTTTACACAATCGTTATTTTGATACGGCTTTACCGGAAATGTTAGGAGTTTTCAGAGGCAGTTCGTTTGTGGTAATCATCGGCTTTTTCGTGATGTTGCCAGTGGCTTTGCTTTTCGCCTTTATCTGGCCAAAGTTCCAAGATGTGATTTTAAATATGCAAGACTTCTTTATCTCATCTGGAAATGTGGGAATTTGGGTGTATTCTTTCCTTGAGAAAATTTTGATTCCGACAGGCTTGCATCATTTTATCTATTCACCATTTGCCTATGACAGTATCGTGGTTCCAGGTGGAACAGCGGCTTACTTCTCAGAGCATTTGACGGATTTCCAGACAACGTCAAAAACCTTAAAAGAGATGTTCCCAATTGGTTTTTCTTTATCGGGTATGTCAAAAGTATTTGGATCTGTGGGGATTGTGCTGGCCTTTTATCGGACAGCCAAACCGGAGAAACGCAAGGCCGTTTTAGGCCTAATGATTCCTGTCGCTTTAACGGCAATTATGGCAGGGATCACCGAACCTTTGGAATTTACCTTCCTCTTTATGGCACCTGTCTTGTTTGTGGTTCACGCCGTACTGTCGGCTACTATCTCAACAGTCAGTTTTGCTTTTGGGGTTGTTGGAAATTTTGGCGGTGGGCTGATTAATTGGTTTGCCATTAACTGGCTGCCTTTGTGGAAGTATCACTCAGGCACCTATATTACCCAAATCATCATTGGGATTATTTTTGTCGGAATTTGGTATGTGGTGTTCACCTTCCTTATTCTCAAGCTGAATTTGCCAACTCCTGGAAGAGAACCAGAGGATCAGGAAATGAAACTTTATTCTAAAAAGGACTACCAAGACTTAAAAGGGGCAGACAGTCCTATGGTTGATGGGAAACCCTTAAAAGGAGATGCCAAAAAAGCTTATGATTTTCTTGAAGTTTGTGGGGGCAAGGACAATATTGTCGATGTCACTAATTGTGCAACGCGTTTGCGTTTAACGGTTAAGGATGGCAATCTGGTCGGGAATGATGGTGATTTCCGTTCTAAAGGTGCCCAGGGGTTAGTGAAAAATGGTCAAGCAATCCAAATCATTGTTGGCTTGTCGGTACCAAGTGTCAGAGATGAGTTTGAAAATTTATTATAGAAAAGGATGAATCAAGATGGAAAAAAAATCAATTTTAATCGCAGGTGGCGGTAGTACTTATACAGCAGGAATCGTCGTGATGATGTTGGAATATTTGGATAAATTTCCCGTTAGAAAAATAAAAATGTATGACAACGATGCAGAACGTCAGCAGAAAGTAGCAGAAGCTTGCGAAATTATCATTAGAGAACGAGCACCTGAAATCGAATTTTTATATACCACAGATCCAGAAGAAGCCTTCACAGATGTGGATTTTGTCATGGCACAACTACGAGTTGGTAAATATGCCATGCGTGAACAAGATGAGAAAATTCCTTTTAAACATGGAGTTGTGGGTCAGGAAACCTGTGGACCTGGTGGGATTGCTTATGGCATGCGCTCGATCGGGCCGATTATTCAATTAGCAGATTATATGGAAAAATATTCACCAGATGCTTGGTTGTTGAACTATTCTAACCCAGCAGCCATCGTAGCAGAAGCGACTCGTCGGTTGAAACCTGATTCAAAGATTATCAATATTTGTGACATGCCGATCTGTTTAGAAGAAATCATGGCACGAGTGATCAATAAAAAGTCCCGCAAGGAAATGGACGTTCAATACTTTGGTTTAAACCACTTTGGCTGGTGGACTAGTATTAAAGATAAAGAAGGTAACGACTTAATGCCGGAAATTAAAGCCCACATAGCGAAACATGGTTACGCAGAAAATACCCCTGCTGGTCAGCATAAGGAAGAAAGCTGGTTAGAAGCTATGCGTGCCGGCAAACAATTGCTGGAACTGGAACCTGACTTTTTGTCTAACACTTACTTAAAATACTATTTAATGGCAGATGAAACGGTGGAACATGCCAATAAGGACTACACCCGTGCCAATGAAATCATCGATGGCCGTGAAAAAAATGTCTTTAACGAGTGCGCCCGAATTGTTGCCAATGGTTCTGCTAAAGATACAACCATTGTTTCCAGTGAACACGCCGTCTTTATTGTAGATTTAGCTCGTGCTTTGGCTTATAACACAAAAGAGAGAATGCTATTGATTACTGAAAACAAAGGCGCAATTGAGAACTTTTCAAGTGATGCGATGGTTGAAATCCCTTGTATTGTCGGTAAGGATGGTTATGAACCGATGAGTGTTGGCAAGATTCCAACCTTCCAAAAAGGCTTAATGGAGCAACAAGTTGCCTCTGAAAAACTAGTAGTAGATGCTTGGGTGGAAGGTTCTTACCAAAAATTATGGCAGGCAATCACCATGAGTAAAGTAGTGCCAAGTGCTAAAGTAGCAAAAGATATTTTAGATGATTTGATTGAAGTTAATCGTGAATTTTGGCCTGTGTTAAGTTAAAAAGGCTATAGTTAGAGGGTGGCCTAAGCCACCCTCTTGTTAAAGGAGGAACCATCATGACACTAATAATCGGAAACACATTGAATGGCATCAGGCAATGGCTGACTAAAAAGCGTGAGAGTCAGCAGATAATCAAAGCCGCAGAAATATTTTTTTTCGTACTGCCGACGTTATTTTTGTTGTATCACTATTTAATGGCACTATTGAGTGAGCAAGACTTTTTTCATTTGCTGGTCAGTCATCCTGCTTATACCATTCAATTTATGACTTATGTTTCCTATTATTTTGTCTCATTATTATTGCGAGTGTCAGGGAAATTAACCAGTATGCCTCAGGAAATCGAGTTACTTAAAGTTTGCTTCATCCTGATTTTAATCAGCCAATTACTTAGCCTTAATATGGTAGTAACAGCAGTTGTGTTAATGGTCATAGGTCGATTGTTTAAGTGGGATGTCTTGCGGATAAACTACCATGAGGTCTTGAAGAGTCAACATAAATGGTTACTGGCCTTAGGGTGTTTTTTAGTAGTAGTTTCAGGTGCTCTTGCCTTGGTAACGGCGGTGTTACCGACGTGATGTATTTATCTAAAAAGTGGAAGGTCGTTTAGAATGGCAGACAGAGTTTCAGTGAATTCAAGAGCGAGTGGCGTGATCACTCGCCAAAAGCAATTATATCGGTGGGTTTATTTAGCCTCTTATTTGGCATTTTCTTTTGCCTCCACCCAATTTACGCCTTTCTTGTCCAGCCTAGGTTACGGTACCTTTGCCCGTGGTCTTTTATTGGCCTCATACGCTGTGACTACTTTGTTTTTTCAGTTAATATTAGGGGTGATCTCTGATAAATATCGGACTGTAAAAAAGGTATTGGCGTTGGTCTTATTAGTTTATGCCCTTGCCAGTCTGTTCTTCTTTAATCTCAGCGAGCAACATTTTTTTTGGCACATGCTGTTGATAGCCATTAGTGGTGGCTTGTTGAATACAGCCACAGGTTTATTGGACACCTGGGTGTTGCAATCCCCTATAGAGGTTCGTAAGTCTTTGTCTTTTTTAAAAGCATTCGGGTCAATTGGCTGGGCATTGGGCAGTCTAAGTGTCTCGATCGTCGTATTGAACTTCGGTTATCGCGGATTAGGTCTTAGTATTGTGTTATGGATAGCCATTGCCGTAGCAATTGGAACACTTCTAGATGACATTATTGTATTGCCAGACAGGGTCAAAACAGATGTTACCTTCTCTGATGTGGTGACACTCTTAAAAGATAAACGTTACAGCTTATTGGTGCTAATTTTATTTCTCTTATATTTTGTGATTATTTGTAACAATATTACCGTCATTGATAAAATGCTGGAACTTAAGGCCAGCACTGCTCAAATCGGTTTTAAATGGTCGATTCAATCCTTCTTTGAAATCCCTGCTTATTTAATCGGCGGTAGGTTGCTTCAAAAAATCAAGGGGGATTATTTATTAACAGTTTGTGCAGTCGCCTTATTTGTTCAATTTATCCTCTACGCTAACGCCACAACCGTCCAGCAAATAGTTGTTATCAGTGGGATGCAGATGCTGACCACACCGCTGTTGATGGTTTCATCGAAAGTTTTGATCTACGAACTATCTAGTGAACACATGAAAGCAACAGGTCAAATGTTGGCTTTGAGTATTTTTATTGGGTTAGGGTCCATGGTAAGCCCAGTGGTTGCTGGTTTCTTTGTCCAATGGCAGGGGATTACCTTTACGTTATTAAGTATTTCAATTATCCCACTAATTGCTATAGGTTTGCTATTGGTCTTAAGAAAAATGGGGAAATAAGAAATGATTAAAAACAAAATTTTGTGTTAAATAGGAGTTATGGCAACCAAACTCAGTAATAACTATTTAAATGCTAATTATACTGAATATGGGAAGCCATTATTAGGAGAGGACGTCCGATTGCCGTCATTACCATTCAAAAGACGGTGGAGGGCTACGAGATTAAGCAGAAGGAGTCTCTGAGTTTACCGTATTTTTTCGCAATCAACGGTTAACCAGTAAGGTCTCAGGTGGTCAACTGATTCAAAATGATTTGGGTACAGGTGTGGCAGTGGAAGGGAACGCTCGGATTTAAGTCAGCTCTAGTAGAAAAGGGTGTTATAGGAAGAAGATGTTAAAAGCGATTAGTAAGCAGATCATGCTTATTAATCGCTTTTTTGCATTTTTTTCGTTTCAAACGACAAGATGTCAAAATTACCAGAGGTCTCTAGCCCGTATACTTTAGTCATGGAGTTGAGAAAAGCAGTCAGCTCACAAAATGAATGGAGGAATTGTAATTATGGCAACAGCAAGAAAATTTAATATTGGAAGATGTCTATTAGGGGCTTTGTTTTTATGGGTATCGGTCCTTGCATTTCAAAATCCCGGTAGTGATTTAATCGGGTTAGTCCTTTTTTTCTCACTATCAGCAATTATTAAAGGTGGACTTGAATTAGTTGAAAGGAAGAAGATGGTAGCAGTCGAAGGGCGACATGCCAATCAGATGGTTGTTATTGGCATCATTGATTTGTTAGTCGGAGTATTTTTCTTATTCCACATTGCCCTTGGAGTCATGATATCACCGTTTATCTTTGCGATTTGGTTTATTAGCGATTCAGTCTTTAGCCTAATGAGTTTAGGTCTAATGAAACAAAGGGGTGGCCGCTACTGGTTTTCATTAGTAGCAGGTGTGATAGGTATTATTTTAGGTGTGATGTTATTCTTTAATCCGATTGTATCAGCCATCACCTTGGCATTTTTAATCGCTTTTTACTTTTTACTAACAGGCATCAATTATCTAATTAACGCATTTTAGACACATACGAATACTTCGGGATGGCGCTGATTTAAACAGGAACTTACTTCGTAAGCAATTAGCGTCTTAAATTAAAAAATGAAAGGTTTGAAAAAAATGTCAGAAAAAAGCAAAAAATTGTCATTGTTTAGTTTCTTCGCAATGACGGCGTCACTCTTTATTACCGTCTACGAATATCCAACATTTGCGGAATCAGGATTGACTTTAGTCTTCTACTTACTGGTCTGTGGCCTCTTTTGGTTCTTACCAGTTGCATTGTGTTCAGCAGAAATGGCAACAATTAAAGGGTATCAAGAGGGAGGGATTTTTGGTTGGGTCGGCAAGACCTTAGGTGAAAAATTTGGTTTCGCCGCCATCTTCTTCCAATGGTTTCAAATCACCGTCGGCTTCGTTACGATGATCTATTTTATCTTAGGGGCTTTATCAACAGCGATTGGCGTTCCGGCTTTAAATAGCAATCCAGTGATGAAATTTACTGGCGTGATTATCATCTTTTGGTTACTAACACTCTTGCAGTTTAAAGGAACAGAAACAACGGCCAAAGTGGCCAAAGCAGGTTTCATCTTCGGGATTTGTATACCCGTTGGTCTCCTACTAGTTTTAACAATTCGCTATATTCATATGGGTCATCCAATGGCCAGCTCATTTACAAGTAAAGGCTTTTTGCCAACAGGGAAAGATTTCCCTGCGCTTGTCTCATTTATGTTGGCTTACATGGGGATTGAAGCCTCAGCTCCTCATATTAATGAGCTGGAGAATCCTAAAAAGAATTACCCACTGGCGATGTTTATTCTCGTTATTGTTGGGATTGCCTTAAGCACCATCGGCGGTAGTGCCGTCTCAATGGTGGTACCTGCTAGTAAATTGTCGTTGGACTCAGGTGTGGTTCAAACGTTCCAAACCTTGTTATCAACCGGTAGCACGCCGATGACATGGGCAGTTAAATTAATCGCGGTGCTTCTGGCATTCGGTGTCATGGCGCAAGTCAGTTCATGGATTGTTGGTCCGACAGAAGGTCTTCAAGCTGTTGCGCAAAAAGGATTGATTCCAGCGCGCTTTAAAAGTGTCAATAAAAACAAAGTACCTGTGCCCTTATTAATTATGCAAGGCATTGTCGTCAGTGTGTGGGCAGCTGTACTAACTTTCGGTGGTGGGGGTAATAACGTCTCCTTCTTAACCGCCATCTCATTAACGGTCATCATCTATCTGAGTGCCTATGTCTTGTTCTTTATCGCTTACTTTGTTCTAATCTTAAAGAAAAAGAATCAAGGTTTAGAACGAACTTACCAAGTACCAGGGGGGAAAATCAGCAAACTGTTGATTGCTGGCTTTGGCTTGTTCATGTCAGTTTTAGCGATTATCTCAGCCTTTATGGCACCAAGTGAATTGAAGAGTTCTGAAGTTCACACTTATTTACTAACCTTAGGGATTAGCTTTATCGTGACGTTGGCCATTCCATTTGTCTTTTATCAGGTCTATGGACGTCACCACTCAGATACGTATAAGCCGAAAGGACGTCCTAAAAATGAAAATGACTAAACAGGAATTTATCAACATCTTCAAAAATAAGATTTTACTAATCTCGGTGATTGCCGTCACCTTTATTCCTATCCTATACGCCAGCTTTTTCTCAAAGTCGGTCTGGGATCCTTATGGCCGAGCGAAAAACTTGCCAGTTGCCGTTGTCAATCAAGACAAGCCGGTGACCATGGAAGGACAAAAAGTCAATGTCGGTGAACAGGTCGTCGGTAATTTGAAAAAAAATCACGATTTAAAGTGGGAGTTTGTCTCAGAAGAGGAAGCGAAAAAAGGCATGGAAGATTTGTATTATTACATGATCGTCACCATTCCCGAAGACTTTTCTAAAGATGCCACCACCTTAATTGATAAAGAACCAAAGAAAATGGAATTAACCTATACAACTAATGGGTCACTTAACTATATCGGTGAAGAGATTTCCCAAATGGGAGCCACTCAGCTTGAATCTCAAGTTCGAGATAATGTCACTCAGTCTTACGTAACAGCATTAGCAACAATCGGCAAAGAAGGCATCAAAAGTGTTGATCAGGCAGCAGATGGAGCAGGCCAACTAGCTGCCGGAACAGTTCAATTAGAAAGCGGTCTTGAACAATACACAAGTGGTGTTTCCCAAGCCAATAGTGGATCAGAACAATTGGCCGCAGGGACTAGCCAGTTAGCAGGCAATATTGGCCCCTTGAGTTCTGGGGTTAGTCAGTTAAACGATGGAGCGGGTCAACTAAGCTCAGCTCTAAATGAAGTTAACGGCAAAGTTCAACCCCTGACAGGCAGAATGACTGAACTAAGTAGTGGGCTAAACGAACTATCACGAGGCAGTCAGGAACTAGCTACGGCGATTGCCAATGTGGAAAACGGCTTGGATAAAAACGCCCAAGCCACGATTCAACAAAACATCGATCAAACGAAAAAAGAGTTAGAGGCAATTATCAACAATACGACTCAATTAAAGGGTGTTTCAGTCGAATCAGCCTTAGTTGCCACCGAATTACAACAAATCAGCGCTCAATTAAATGAACTGGATAGTCGCTTAATGATTGATTCAGCTAATCTACAAGGGCAGGTAGCAGACAGTATTAACCGTCAAGAAGGCATCGAGGCTGAAACAAAAAGTCAGCTGATTGCGGATATTAGCAGTAAAGTAGCTGCCTTTGAATCAGAACAAAATGCAAAAATCAAAGCAGAAACAGCGACACTTTCTAGCAATATTAACCATGCTACAACCTCTGCCAATGAGTTAGCAGCACAAGCCACAGCTTTAAGTGAGTTGGCAGCTGGAATCGCCGCTAATGCCACCACGATTCAAGGCAGTATCAATGAGATTGAAGCAGGAACAAACAGTGTCTTAAACACGCTTAATATTCCACCTTTATCCATGAAAGCGTCAGTTTTAGTTGCTGATTTGAATCAGGCCTCACATGATTTAAACATGATCAGTAGTGATATGCCAATGGCGTTAAATGATGTGAATCAACTGACAACAGGTAGTGATGCTTTAGCAACTGGTCTAGGACAATTATATGGCCAAATGCCTACCTTGTCATCAGGTGTCACCCAACTAAATTCAGGTGCAGCTCAATTAAACAGTGGTCTAGGAGAGCTTAATCAAAACTCACCACAGTTGATGAGTGGGATCGATCAATTAGACGATGGGGCTGGTCAATTAGCCGGGGCCTTAGGTCAAGCGGCGACACTGGCAGCGAAAGTCGATGTCAATGAAAAAAATATTGAGATGTTTGCTGACCCAACGACCTTAAAACTAGACGAATATAGTAAAGTGGCTAACTATGGTGAAGCATTGTCTCCTTATATTATGTCTCTCGCATTATTCGTTGGATGTTTAGTCTTTAACTTTGTTTTCCCTATTCGTAAAGTCTCGATTGCTGGACAATCCGCTCGTGATTGGTGGTTAAGTAAAGTCGCCATTGGCTTTGCGGTGTCAACAGCCATGGCGTTAATCGAAGCCACACTCATGTTAGCCATCGGGTTAACGGTGGATAATCTAGGTCAATTTTATCTAATTGCGTTGATTAGTGCTTGGGCCTATATGTACTTAGTGATGTTCTTCGCGATGACCTTTGATAATCCAGGACGTTTTATTTCCATGGTCTTACTCGTCTTGCAACTAGGTGGTGCTGGTGGTACCTTCCCAATGCCATTAACTAATGGATTCTTTAATGCGATTCATCCGTATCTGCCAATGTCTTACTCCATTTACGGCTTCCGTGAAGCCATCTCAGGTGGGATTGGCGCACCGATGTTTAACAAGAGCGTCTGGGTCTTAAGTTTACTCTTTGTAGTCTTTGTGATCCTCTTGAAATTCTCTATGAGCTGGTTACAAAAGAAACATCAACAAGGTATCTCACAATTAGATGATAACCAAAAATTACTAGCTGTTGAAGAAATCGATTAACCTTGGCTGGAACTGAAATTCCCTAGATTAAGGTGAGACAATGCTATCGCTTGATTCTGATGAAACTGTCGAAAGAACGGACATCATCTGAAAGCTATAGCAGAGGTTTTGCCAGTAAGATAGTAAGTGTCAAACAACTAAAACAACTAAAAGGACGTGGCAGTATGTGCACAAGTATTTTTACAGAAACAAAAGATGGTTACCATATTTTATCAAGAACAATGGATTTTTCATTCCCCTTAAATCCTAATCCGTTATTTATGCCAAGAAAATACACCTGGGTCGCAGAAGCTGATGACATGGTGTATGTCAATCGCTATGGCTTTGTCGGTGCCGGCAACGAAGCAGCTAACACCTACATGGTAGCTGACGGCGTTAATGAAAAAGGATTATCCATTGCGGAGTTATACCTTCCTGGTGAAGTTCACTATCAAACCGAGTCGGAAGATTATCAAATTAACCTAGCACCACATGAATTTATTATGTGGGCCTTAGGCAACTGCGAGTCAATATTGGACTTGGAAAATCGGATTGAGGACGTGAACATCGTGGGCCTTAAAGCACCTTTAATCGGTGTCGTAACCCCTATTCATTGGATTATTACCGATGAAAGCGGCCGTTGTGTGGTGATTGAACCAACTCAAAGAACATTAGTCATCCAAGAAAATCCTGTCGGCGTTATGACCAATAGCCCTTGCTTTGACTGGCATGTGGACAACTTAAGGAATTATTTAAATGTTCAACCGAAACAGTATGAGCCAAAGATGTTCGGTGATTATAAAGCAGTGCCTTTTTCACAAGGAACCGGCACCATGGGCTTACCCGGCGGTTATACACCACCAGAACGATTTGTGCGAGCCGCATTTTTTAAAGAACATATTGGTCAAGCGCAAAATGAAGTTGAAGGGGTTAGTAATGCTTATCATATTTTAGCCACAGCCCGTATTCCTAAGGGGATTGTCATAACAGCAGAAGGTGCAGAAGACTATTCTCAATACGTGGGAACCATGTGCAACGAAAGTCGCTCATATTACTTCAATGCCTATGAAAATAATCAAGTCGCTAAGGTGACGTTGACTAAAGAATTATTAAAAAGCCAAAAACCAATCATGTTTATGGCAGATAAAGTTGAAATGATTAAAGAACTAAATTAAAACACGCTTAATTATTAAAGAAAGGCATGAGCCAAGGTGGGGGAAACTAAACATGTTTTATCCCGGATTATTAGGTTGGCCATTGTCAGACAACTGCGAAAAAAACATCCTGTTAAAGGATAACGGAGGAACCCCCTATGAAATTACAAAAAAAAGCAGCAACACCAATCTTTGGAACCCAAGCGTCTGGTAGAGACGTTGTGATGAAGGTCTTACACAAGGATCCGATTGAGCCAGATGTGGCCTATCGTTTAGTGAAAGATCAATTAGTGGATGAAGGCAATGCCCGTCAAAACTTGGCAACCTTTTGTCAAACTTATATGGATCCAGAAGCCACTCAATTAATGTCAGAAACCATGGAAAAAAATGCCATTGATAAATCTGAGTACCCTCAAACAGCTGAATTAGAAACGAGCTGTGTCAATATTCTGGCTGACTTGTGGAATGCTCCCGATGTTGAACGAGTTATGGGAACTTCAACAGTTGGCTCTAGTGAAGCTTGTATGCTTGGTGGGATGGCCATGAAATTCCGCTGGCGCAATCAAGCCGAAAAACGCGGCTTGGATCTCACGCAAAAACCTAACTTAGTCATTTCCTCTGGTTATCAAGTGTGTTGGGAAAAGTTCTGTGTTTACTGGGATATCGAGATGCGTGAAGTTCCAATGGATAACGGTCACTTAAGCATTAATGTGGACAAAGTGCTAGATTATGTTGATGAGTACACGATTGGTGTGGTTGGAATCCTAGGCATTACCTATACCGGGAAGTTTGATGATATTGCAGCCCTTGATGAACTGGCTGAAACTTACAATCAAACACACGACCATGAACTGGTGATTCATATTGATGGGGCCAGTGGTGCTATGTTTACCCCCTTTGTCAATCCAGAATTAGCCTGGGATTTCCGCTTGAAAAACGTGGTATCGATCAATACCTCTGGGCATAAATATGGGTTGGTCTATCCAGGTGTTGGTTGGATCTTATGGCGTGACAAGAAATACCTGCCAGAAGAATTAGTCTTTGATGTTAGCTATTTAGGTGGACACATGCCTACCATGGCGATTAACTTTTCCCGCAGCGCCAGCCAGATTATTGGTCAGTACTACAACTTTTATCGTTACGGCTTTAATGGTTATAAAGAAATCCACACACGCACAAAAGAAGCGGCCATGAGCATTGCCAAAGCCGTGGAAGAAACAGGTCTCTTTAAAGTCTACAACGATGGTGAGAACTTGCCAATTGTCTGCTATACCTTAAAAGATGAGGCCGAAGTTGAATGGACTCTTTATGACTTAGCTGATCGTCTATTGATGAAAGGCTGGCAAGTACCGGCTTATCCGCTACCAGAGGATTTAGACAGCACAATTATCCAACGATTTGTTTGTCGAGGTGATTTAGGCCAAAATATGGCAGAAGCGCTAATTAGAGACTTTAATCAAGCTATTGAGGACTTAAATAACGCTCGCATCTTATATCACGGAAAAAAAGTAGCACGAACACAAGGTTTTACTCACTAATTAACAATTAAAAAAAAAGAGGCGATGGGTATGACACAACATGAACATAGAAAAGACGAGGCAATCGAACATATTGCCAAAACACTAGTACTTTTAGATCTTGAATTGGAGCGATTGCGAGATAATCATGAATCCGGTAAAAAAAACAGTGCTAAAAGCTGGTTTGAACAAAAGAAAGCCATTTATGAAATTAAGCGAGCCTTAAGTCGTATCGGCGAATATGACAACTATCAGGAAGAAGAATCGGATTATATTATCCAAAGCTATTTGGCAAAGATGTCAGCCACAAGGTAGTCGCCTCTTTAAAATAGATGAATCAAAACGGGACATCAGGCATTTTCTAATTGGAAGTCCCATTCTAACTAGAAAAGGTCTGATGATAAAAATTGTAGGAGTGAATAAAAAAATGAAGAAATTATCAGGTTTAATGATGGCTATTATATTATCATTTCAAGCATTAATCATACCAACAACTGCTGTTCTGGCAAGTGAGACCGGCAATCAGCCAGTCGAGAAGAGGCAACAAGCTGAGGTCGGGAAGGCCGAAGAAACAAAGGAAAAAGAGTTGGAAACGGAGACTCCCTTAGATTCTACTGCAGAATCGACTGAAGAACCAGTCACCAAACCTGAGGCACCTGTAGAGGTAGAACCAGAAAAGCCGGAAGAACCAGAGGAAAAACCAGAAGCAAAACCAGAGATAAAACCAGAGATAAAACCAGAGATAAAACCAGAGATAAAACCAGAGATAAAACCAGAAGTAGCGGAACCGTTACCAGCACCAGAGGCAATAGAGAGCGACACTAATAAAGAAGAACAGGCAACAGCTCAATCAGCTCTTCCTAGTTATTCAACAGCAAGCAACCTTGTGCTGACTCACAATAAAACTACGGCAGAATTCGTCAAAAAAATCGGGGAACCTGCCCGAAAAATCGGTCAAGAGCATGACTTATACGCCTCTGTCATGATAGCTCAGGCAATCTTGGAATCGGCAAGTGGCAACAGCCAGTTGGCCCAAGAACCTTATTATAACTTTTTTGGTATTAAAGGCAGTCACAACGGCAATAGCGTCAAATTCGCCACCCAAGAAGATCCAGGTAATGGCGCTCTGTTTACCACGTCCGCTAGCTTTAAAGCTTATAGTGGCTATGAAGAAAGTCTCCAAGATTACGCTAAATTATTAAAACAAGGGGTCAATGGCAATTCCGAATTTTATCAGGGTGTTTGGAAATCCAATACCGATAGTTATAAAGAGGCAACAGCCTTTCTAACAGGGCGTTATGCGACGGATACTAGTTACGATCAAAAATTAAATGCCCTGATCCAAACCTATGGCTTAACCAGCTATGACAAAGAGCAGGGGACTATAGGGAATGGTGGTTTTATCGTCCCAGTAGAAAATCACACGATTTCCAGCCCCTATGGTGACCGCAGTTTTGATGGTCGAACAGAATTCCATCGAGGTTTGGATTTCGCTAGCCCCGCCAACGAACCAATCAAAGCGAGTAAAAATGGCGTCATTCTTAAAGCAGAGTTTGATAGTTCTTGGGGGAATTATGTAGTAATTGAGCATGAGGATGGGATGATGAGCCTGTATGCTCACCAGTCTGCTTCAGTCGTATCAGTTGGCGACCATGTTGAACAAGGCCAACTAATCGGATATGTGGGGACTACTGGCGACAGTACCGGCAATCACCTTCATTTGGAAATTGGCACCGATACAAGCTTGAGCCGTGAAAGTCTAATTGATCCCAGTACTGTTTTAGACTAATAAAGTAAGCCCAACAGACATGAGCTGTTGGGCTTTTCTTATATAAATACTTGGCTTTTCATTTTGGCCACAATCTTTAATTTCTTCTCAATTTCCTGAAAATCGCTGGACTTAATTGGAAAATCAAAGAGATGAACTTTATAGGAAAAGCGCTGTTGCTCCTCAATGATGTTCGGAATATTGGTTAAGACGATGTCAGATTCATGCAACAACTGATGGGTCAAAAAACTAATATTAAAATCATGCTTAAAGCGATCAGTTATCTTGGTGATAATCGATTCCTTAACAAAGAAAGGCAAGTCTGTGTCTAAAAATAGTCGAATCGGCGGTTCATAATAATTAAGGGGGGTGACGGAAGAAAACAACAACAAGTATTTTTGCAAAAGAAAATCTTTTTCCAGAAAAATACTTTGGTTGCTTTCTTTATGAAGAGACTGAATAAAGAAAGTCAAGTTTTCTTTTAGTGTTGGGTAATCATAGTCACTTTCATTGATGACAGAGTGACCATCGATATCAACTTTTAATTGATTAAACACACGACAGAAGAGATGAGCACAAAAACTGGTAATAAAAAAGCGCTCTTTTATTTCTGCTGGGATCGGCACCAAGGTATCGTGAAAACGAGTCACAAATAGTGTAGTCGTTTGGTAAATATCAGACTGTTTCTTTTGATGAAAGTCAAATATCCGTTGCTTTAAGTCTTCAGATTCATAAATTTTTATTTTCATCTGTAAGAGTAAGGCGTAAAAAACGAGCTCAGATTCCACGTAAATATTATAGTTATCCACAAAGGTTTTAGCTGGTGGCAAGGTAGCTAACAGAGCAGGGACATTGACGTAGTCTTTCCAATGGGGCTCCAGTTCAATTACATGATTTTTTCTTAGGCGGATAAAGTTAACCGCCATCATATAAGCCATTTGTTTTCGATGGACATCAGAGAACTTAATCCCGACAGATTGAGAAAAGCTGTCTACGGCGTTGTAGGCTTTAAGCTGATCAATTGAGTCAAAAGGCCAAGTGACCCCTTTAAAGGTAACCCAACCGATAATATAACCAATGATCCGAATCTTTTTTTCTTCCCCTTCAATCTGAAAAGAACTACGGGATAAGGAGAGGCCGTAAAGATTTAAAAAACCTTTGATTTTTTTTAGACTTTTGCGGATGGCATTTTCACTGACGAAATAGGACATAGCATATTGGTTAACCGAATAAAACTCTTCAAATAAAATCTTTTTTAAAATTTGAATGGTTTCATCATTTTCTAAAATATGGTTTTTGAAATTAAGATAATTACTACCCGTTTCAGATTCCAGTAACACGCCGTTATACTTCTCATAGGTTAATTTGATGTAACTGTCTTTCACCTCGTTATATTCATCTAACGTATCTTCCAGTTGGTGAATATAGCGTTGGACCGTTCGTTCAACCACATTTAAGCGTTGACTTAATTCATGAACGCTGTACCATTGCTGGCTTTCTGAAACTATCTCCAACATTTTCAACATAATCTTATTCTGATCATCTAATAAATCCAAAATATCAGCTTCCATAGTCATGTCCTCCTAAGGTGTGTCATAGGTATAAAATAACTACCTCTTAAGAACAATGTACCACTTTTTTGCAAAAAAGTGTAATGGAACGACTGCTTGAGACTTAAAGCGGTACCTAAGACCAAAAAACTTATGTGCAAATCGTTCCAGCGGCACGACAGGATTAAAGAATTGGACTAGAGAAATCTCGATATAATAGAACTAGTAAAGGAAAAACAAATCCGATGAGCCATTAGCTTGCATCAGGTTTGGGGAAAAGCTGTCGACATAGTGAGGTCAAACTTACAGGGAGGCTAAAAATAAGTCAGTTAGTCAAGAAAATGTAGTCACAGGAAGCGAAAATGAATGTGACAAGCAATTAGGTGAAAGAGTTCAATAAATAAACTATCACAAAGTCAGGAGAATCGGTGTGAGAATTGGCATCTTAATTAAACGAAATACCTATCAACAAATTGAAAAAATAGGGGAGTGCGATACGGTGATCATCTTAGATGAAGACCTATTGACAAAGGAATCCTTTAAAACAATTATCAAGGAGAACTTAGCAAATGAGCTAGTCATATCAGAGTTAGGCGTTATCCCCTTAAGGTTAATCCAGCTATTGCCAGCCTTTAGATTACTGGTGGAACATCAGCAACGACTAACCTTTATAAAAAAAGATGACCATCGTAAGTTATCGGATCAAGAATATTTTGATGAATTGTATCAAATGGCTTTGTTCGAAGAACGAGTGATGCAAATTCGGACAAAAATAGGCATAAAAAAAGCGCGGGAGGAAGGCATCAGCATCGGTCGGCCCCCAATCAAAAATGAGCGAGCTCAAAGGATTCAGCATCTCTACCAAAACGAAAAGAAAACGATTCGCGAAATTGCTGAGCTTTGCCAAGTTTCAGTGGGAACTGCTTATAAATATGCCACTCAGGATGTAGAGAGTGCCAGCTAAAAAACAAAGAAAAGCCAAATTTCTAAGAAGAAATTTGGTTTTTTTGTTGAGCAACCATCTTAAGGGAGTGTTCCAGTTCATGGTAATCTCTGGTTTTTATCGGAAAGTCGAATAAGTGGATTTTATATGGGAGGAGAGAGTGATTTTCTGTAGTCTTCGGAATATTTGTTAGGACAATATCGGCTAATTGCCATGAATAGTCAGCTAGAAACAAGATATTGTAATCGTATTTAAAGCGATCATGGAGTTTGCTAATAATGTGTTTGTTGATAAAAAAAGGCAGATCGCTGTCCAAGGAGATTTTAATCGTTGGCTCGTAATGGGTCAACGGTGAAACCGAGGAGAACAATAACATATATTTTTGCAAGAGGAATTCTTTTTCTGCAAAGATATTATTCTGGCTTTTTTCATGTAACTGGCTAATGAAGAGAGTCAAGTTCTCCTTAAGGATGGGGTAATTATATTCGGGCTTATCTAAAATCGAATGGCCGTCAATATCGACAGAAAGTTGACTAAATATTTTGCAAAAGAGATGAGCACAAAAGCTAGTTGTAAAAAAACGATCCCCCAACTCATTTGGGACAGCCACGACATGATGATGAAAACTACTGACAAAAAGTGAGGTGGCTTCATAAATATCGGATTGACTTTGCTGATGATAGCCAAAAATTCTACTTTTTAATTCCTCAGATTCGTAAATTTTACTTTTCATTTGCATCAGCAAGGCATAAAAATATAGCTCAGATTCAACATAGATGCTATAGGTTTCGATAAATTGTCTCATAGAAGGGAGCGTCGTTATCAGCGCTTTGATGTTGACGTAATTTTTCCACTCTGGTTCCAATTCAATCACGTGATTTTTTCGTAAGCGAATGAGATTAATGGCCATCATGTAAGCCATCTGCTTGCGGTGAATATCTGAAAAAGTCAGGCCAACTGCACTAGCAAAAGAATCGATTGTTTGATACGCCTTAAATTGATTGACAGAATCAAAGGGCCAACTAGCACCTTTATAAGACAACCAGCCAATAATATAGGCGATGATTCGAATTCGTTTTTCTTCTCCCAAAATCTGAAAAGATTTTTTTGATAAAGACAATGAATAAAGTTCGAGAAACTTCGTGATTTTTTTGACGCTTTTGCGAACTGCATTTTCACTGACAAAATAAGTGAGAGAATATTTTTTGACAGAATCAAAATGTTCAAACATGATTTTTTTGAAAATTTTCATCGTTTCATCATTCTCAAAAATATGATTTTTTATTTCAAGACAGTTATTTGCCGAGTCAGACTCTAGTAAGACCCCATGATAACGTTCGTAACTCAGCTTGATACTACTGTTGTTCTGGTGATTATAGTCATCAATCGTCTCTTGTAAATGGTGAATGTAACGCTGGATGCTTCGTTCGACAACGTTGAGTCGCAGACTAAGTTCGTGAACACTGTACCAATTTTGACTCTCAGAAATAATGGCCAAAATATTTAATTGGGTTTGATTTCGAACGTCTAAAAGTTCAAAAAGGTTGTTTTCCATCTAATCTGTTCTCCTTCCGTGTCTGTTTAATTAGTGGTGTCAATGGTGCCAATAACGGTCATTAGTTTTCGCCAATCTCTTTCGCTAGGTGGAAAATCTAAAACAAAGGTTTTTGTTGCCAAAGCAAACTTTTTTATGTAAATGTCAGAAAGCAATAAATCGTATTCGCTGGCTTCTGTTGGTATTTGACTACTAGTGTCAATCTTCAGGTTAAAATCAGGCAGTTGAAGTAACTGTTGGCGGATATATTCCTCGCTTAAAGGCTCAGTGGCACACACTAATTTAATTTTAATCTCCTTTTTTAAACGGGTTAAATCGATGGCTGAACTAAAGATTAATAAGCAATTGTACAATAGATAGTCCTGATCGAAATGTGGAACATCTTCGTCAATAATTGGAGCTAGAATCCCGACTATTTGTTTAATTTGATTAAAAAAAAGTGGATTACCTTCTGCTACTTCGTCAAGAAATTCTTGGATATTTGAATGATGAATTTTAATATCAGAAAAGATCACCACGTATAAGTAGATACACAACAATTTATAGAGGCAACCTTGTTCATTTTGAATCATAACCTCTGGATTGAATTGTTTAAATAACTGAATAAAATGAGTGGCAAACAAACTAGAGGAAGTTTGATGCAGCTGGTGCCAGTCGATCTTTAAGTGATAGCCATTTAGATGGTCAAGAAAAATCGGATTAGAAACAAAAATAAGTGCCAAAAAACTCCACTCATTTTCAAAATAGGCTTCAGGAACCAGGTGGGTCACAAAGGGCTTCATATAAGTCGAATACCGTTTAAAATGATCATCAAGGAGTTCCATGTTTGGTCCTTCAATTAAAAATTGTTGATGTTGGTGTCGAGTGCAATTGATGGCCAGTCGGTAAAAAAATTGCAAGCGTTCAATCTCAGTAATGGAAAACTCGTTTTCATCGATTATTTGATAATAGTCAATTAATAGCTCGTCGTAACTAACCAAATGAAAAGGCCATTTTTCACTCTTGATGACGTGCCAATAGAAGCGATAAAAAAATTCTCTGATTAGGTGTTCAGGCCCTGAAAGATGGAAATTACCAATATCAATCGTTAGCCCACTTTTTTCTAGAAAGAGCTTAATGAGCTGTAATTTTCGATAAATGGTACTAGATGAAAGGTAAAAGGTATCTGTTAAACTTTTGATCGAAACGTCCTTACATTGGAAAAGATGGTCAATCAGTTTATAACAGAGGGTATCTTTAAGAAATAAACTCTCAATTTTGCCGATTGAATAAAGGGAATGGGACGTTTTTAAGTAGAAGCCTTTATATTTTTTACTGAGAATAATGAGATCATTCGTTTGTTGAAAATAAAGCTCATTTAAAATATCTAAGGTGCGATAGGTCGTATTGGCTGAACACTTGCCAATAATTGACAGCTCTTTTTCGGTCCACCAGCGCTCCTCCTTATAAAGGGCGCGTAAAAAGAGCAAGGCTCTTTGCTCCGTAACATCTAATAAGTCTTCCATTGATTGTGTCTCCTCATGTTTACTAAATTCAGGCATCCTAACATCATAAATAAAGTATATAAGGAATAAAGGCTCTTAAGTTTGGCATTTTTGTCGCGTGATACGAGATAGGAGATAAGTATATTTATAAAAAACAGTATAGCGCGTAATAGGGATGCCGTCACTTTTAGCGACTAGGAGTTTCTTGAAGTTTTAAGGCGGTTATCTGGCGATCAAGAAAGGTAAAAGCCGATACAAAGGCATTTTTATCGAGGAATGACGCCTTGTCCCAAAAGTGAATGGTGACAACGTCACTATTAGAAGTGGACTATTGTGAGGCAACCCCTTAGTATTATTAGTGAACAAAAAATAGATATTAAATAAGGCATACTCGAACAATCATCAAGCATATTTATGGGGATAGGTATGTGTAGCTTGAGTGAATAAAGGGGTCTAAAGGAATAGAGGGTGACTCATTTTTTAGCATGGTAAAAGGGGATATTTAGCTAAACTGTTCGGATAATGACAAGACAGAGATTAAAGGAAAGTCTGTTATGGGGGCAGTCATAATTCTGAGTTTTTCTGATAGGAGTGTTCAATTATTCGTACCTTAGAGAACAGTGTCATTGATTAATCGAAAGAAACGAGTTCAGTCACAGTAAATGGGAATACAGATAGGGCCTGTACTCGTTAAATCAAAGGGAAGGGGATGACCGTTCAATATAAGGGAGAGCGGTCATCCAGATCTACCGAGAGGTCAGAGAGAATCCCTTTAAATAAGAGCGTAAGTTATTTAAAGTTTATATAAATGTGTCACTGACAAAATCGGATAACGATCAGGGAGTTAAGGTTAAATTTATTAATTGGAGAGGATAACATGAAAAAAAACATAAATAAACTTCTAGTAGGGCTGGCGATGATTGGGCTATTTGCGGTTAATTTGGCACAGACCGGAAGTTTATTGGTTGAAGCAAGTAGGAATAATCCTAATGATGAAGCAATCACCTTGGAGATGTCGGCGGAAAAAATTGCCAAAGGGGAAACTGTGCAGGTAGAACTAACAGATAATCAACAGGCATTAGCAACTATTTTGTCTAGAGATACTATGGGGGTCGACGGTAGCACATCAAACGGTGAGCAACCACTGTTCTTGACTATCCCAGATGGACTTGTGCTTCAAACGGATTTAATTAGTCAACAGAATCAAAAAGAGGGGATGTCGATTAGTTTAACAGAGCGTCCCAATGAGTATCGGATCGATTGGTCGGAAGAGCGTCAACAGACTAAGTTAAAGTTATCAATTTTAGCAACAGATGAAGGTCTGTTCAAAATTACATCTGAAAAAAAACGACATAACGAAAGGGTCGCCATGACCAGGACTGAATTATCCGTTAAAGGAGAATCAACAGAACTACTGGCAACCTCAACTGATTTAACCGAAAGCATTAATGAACCAGTTACAAGGGCTAGTCAAGCTATCTCAAACGAAACGGAGTTTAGACAAGCCTTGACCAATACAGCAGGTGTTGAGTATCACTTGGCAGCTAATGTAAATCTGGGGTTTGTCTCACCGAATAATTCCAATATTACCGTTACGACAAATAAACAGATTGATTTAAACGGCTTTAGCCTTCATTTTGGCATTGGAGGAAATGCCTCTAATGGGCGGATTTTATTGAAAGGTTACGAGAACTTTACGGAGTTTAAACTGTTTGATAGTAGTCATGGCCGGGTCGGACAGATTACCAGTGCCTTTACTTACGGCAATGGCATAACTGGTGGGATCATTTATGATGGCTATACGGGTGGCGCTAATCAATTAGGAGCCAATGGGCTGAATAAAAATTTGGAAGTGATTTTGCAAGATTTAAACGTGACTTCAGATAGTTTTCTAAATGTGTACTTTGCCAAAGGTGTGGTGATGAAAGGAAAAGTAGACATTCATGTAAACCGAAAAGGCATCAAAGCCTCTAATATTACAGCCTATGGGGATTCGACTGATCCCAACAATCCAGAAAATGCGGTAGTCGAAAGCTCCACGACTAATACAGGAGGCTCCGGAGCTTTTGCACAAGATAATGGCGCACTAAATTTTGCCTTGGGTTATCAGTGGTTAAATAATGTAGGCTCACGAAATGATGAGCGGAAATTCTGGGTTCAAAAAAATGCAACAGTGAATGCCACCTCAAAATCTCAAGATACTGCCTACGGTAATATCGTAGCGAATTACAGAAGCATCGTCATAGATGGCCGTTTTAATGCGACTGCAGATCGTTCGCCAGTATTAAGGTCCATTGGGTCAGAGCCGTCAGCGTCGACTAATGCTCAGATTTATTTTAATAAAGGATCGAGCACAAGACTGTATACGACTTATACAGGGAATAGTTATGGCGTTGTCTATACTTACAAAATGGATATCCATATAGACAGTCCAGAAATATTTGATTTACGCTATTACGGGAGAGGGGCATCCTTCTTTTATGCCTATGCATCTGGTGGAAGAAGTACGATTGAAGTCAAGAACATGGATAATGCGATTTGGGATGCGAATTCCTATGGTGTTGGAAACCCAGCCTATCTGTGGCAAAAAGTAACTAATTTTAAAATAACCAACTTAGCAACGGATAATAATTATGTCATTGAATCGACGGACCCCACTCTGACAAAAGCCAAGTTTAACTTAAATGCTTCCAGTAGGTGGTCAAATGACGTCTTACTGCCTAACATCACCATTGACGAGGCTGAGGTAGTATCAGGTTCTTATGAAGTGCCTAATAATAAAAAAGGGCTATCAGGATCGACTGACTATATTGAACCAAATGGGAATCACATTGTAAAACCGGCTACAGGAGCTAAGGTAACGCTAAAGTTGGGAACGACTACCTATCAAACCACCGTTAATGGAGAAGGCAATTGGGGCTTTCCAAATCTGGATTTAACTGCTTATAAAGGCGGAACTACAGGCTCACTGACTTTAGTTGATTTAGATGAGCGGACAGCATCGGCTAACTTGGCAATAATTGATAAACAGCCACCAAAAGCACGGGCTGTGGCTCAAAAAACGAACCTTAACAGCACAAGTGGGATACCAGCAGTGGCTAAAGAAGCTGTGACGGATTTATCTGATGAAACAACGGCAGTCGCTAACTTACAGATTCAGTGGCTAACATCGGCTGCTGAAAAAGCAGAAATGGTCAAATCAATCGGCCTTAAAATCTTAAAGGTTAGTGTTAAAGATGAGGCTTCAAACGAAACCGTTGTGGAGGTGCCCTTATTAGTGATAGACGAGACCACTGTTGATACACCCACAGGAGCTGTTTCCGGGATTGATTTTTCCTCTACAACAAAGGAGTTTTCAGGAGACCAACGCCGTGGGATTGTTCTGGAAAAAGGGAAAGCCAAAGGGTACGAAAAAGCCAGCGATCGGATTGTGGATGTGACCAATGATGAAGCTAAATTCATCGTTGATTTTACGAAAGTGGGAACAGACACAGGGAAAAAATACCCGATTACTTTAAGGGTGGCAGATGCAACTAAAACGATTTATGTGACCTTTGCAGATGAGAAAGGCCCAACTGCTAAAAGTAAAGTCACTCCAATTAAACAAGATGATCAAGCTGCCATCAATGCTGGGGACTTAAAGACCTTCGTAAGGGATTTAGAAGACGATGTCTCAGCAGTAGCCGATATTAAGGCAGAACTTGTGGCCGGTCAAAATGTGGCAAACTTAGTTGGTACAGTTGGTCCCAAAGAATTAAAAATAAAGTTTAGCGATGAAGCGGGAAACTCAACCATCGTGACCACGTCCCTCTTTATCTACGACGAGACGTTTGAAGTCGGGGATGGGGTCTTGCTTAAAGGGTCAGATATGCGAATGGCCAAAAGTGATTGGCTTGGTAACCAACGAGAGCTAGTGATTGAACAGGGGAAGGTAGAAGCCTATGATATCTCAGGTGAAAAACCAGTTAACATTACCAATGATAAAACGAAATTCGACATCTTCACCGATCAAGTATCAACAGATGAGGAAGTTGATTATCCCGTCATCTTACATAGTAATGGCACTTCTAAAATCATCATGCTAACCTTCAGTGAAAGTGTGACAAAAGTTAAGCTAAGTGTCAACCATTTCCTTTTTGGAACAGATGAGGAAATTTATGAAGACGCACTAAGAACTACAGCGAAAAAACAACCAGATATCTATGAAGCGACAGCCGGTGAATCCTTGTCTGAGACCTTGGCTAACTTGGATATGATTTTAGCTTATGATGGGTACACCAGAGTGCTAGAACCTCCTTACGAAGTTTCTGACAATCAGGGAGCCGTCTCAGACACCGTACCTAAAACTGATTTTAGCGTGACCTATTATTACACCGGAGAATTGGCCATTGAGGAAGCCACAGCAGTTGAATTTGGTACGATTGACTTAAATAACGCAAACGTCAAACGTTATCAACCGATCAATACACCAAAAGTTGATGTGATGGATACGCGCAAGATCAGCTCTGAGGACAACTGGACCTTGCAACTCGCTCAAGGTATCCCTCTGGCCGATAAAAAACAATCCCTTTTTATTGGTGAGTTGCTTTTTGTAGACCGTCAGGGCAGCGAAAAAATAATCAGTAAAACCAGTGAATCTGTTGTTTTAGGCACAAATGAACGACCACTGACGGTTGTGAACATGACCACAGCAGGAAAAAAAGAAGGGCTTTACTTAAGGCAAGGAATGGGCAACTATGCCCGAAGTTATCATGGCACCCTTAAGTGGTCCTTAATCGACGGCCCGTCTCAGCCTTAGAAACCATGTCACACCCATCATAAAGGAGGTCTTTCGATCGTGAAAATCAAACATAAGTGTTACTGTCTGCTCCTGTTTGCAATCTGTTTTGCCAGTTTCCAATTAGGTACAGTAACGGGGTTGGCGGAAAAGCAAAAAGAGACAACAGAACAAAAAGTGACCGATTATGATTCAAAAATTGGCATTGGCTTTTCAGAGAAGCGGCATTTCTTAGAATTACCAAAAACCGGTGATCCGATTAACCCAACAACTAAAGGAAGCCGATTGCCACAAACAAATGACGTGATAAATACATGTCTTACTTATCTAGGTGTAACTCTAGTAGGTATCAGCATGATGATTTATAAATTCAGTAACGGAAGGAAAGAGAATAATGAAAAACAGTCTAAGTAGCTTATTAATATGTGGGGTTATGATCCTAGGGGCACCAACCACTTTTGCAGCGGGTGTGGGTAATGTCAATGATGAGGAACGCAAGGTTGATTCTGATGTGACGGTCACCTTAACGCCAGCAGATGAAGGCGGGGAAGACGGTGGCGGCAGCACGACACCTGAGGATAAAAATGATCCAGATGGTACAACTGGGATGAAAGGGAATCTAACGATTGACCAAGTGATTGTCTTTAATTTTGCCGAAACAAAAATCACTGGGGAGTCTCAAAATGTCAAACTAACATCACCAACTCGCCAAAATATTCAAGTTACCGATAAACGTGGGACAGGGGCCGGTTGGAAATTACAAGTCACTCAATCCCCGTTGACAAATGGCAAAGAAAATGCTGAGTTGAAAACTCTGAAAGGTGCTTATATCGATTTTCCAGTAGGAACAGTCGTTAGAGGGAAAGGCGTTCAAGCCGAAGCAACAGCGCCAGTAGCCTCTAGTATTTCAAATAAAAATATTATTGGTACGCCTCAGACCTTACTGACCGCTGCAAGTGAAACCGATGCAGGCATGGGCACGTGGAAAAGCTATTACAACGTGAAAACAGATGCTGACCCAGAAGTTGCTAAAACAGAGGAGATCACCTTGTACGTTCCCTCAGGTAACTATGCTGGTGAATACAGTGGCACTTTAACCTGGCAACTATTGGACAGCCCAACCCTATAAAACGCTTGAGCAAAAAAATTCCGCCTCGTGGAAACATGAGGCGGATTAAAGAGGAGAACATAAAATGAAAAAAGAATTGTTAAGTTTAGCATTATTAACAGGCTTAGTTGTAGCCCCAACCTTCACAAAGGCCGATGAAAATAAGACGGTCGATGGCAATGTGACCTTGAAAACGCCAACGACAGCCCCCTTGGATCCACCAGACATCGAGCCACCAGTTGGTCCTTATGACCCATCAAATGAGTTATTGAGAATATCTGCCGTGACCCCTTTGGATTTTGGCAATGTGACCTTGACTTCTTCCTTGATGAAGCCAGTGGCCCAACTCTTTAGTTCAGAAGGGAAAGACTATTATCCAGGTGTTTTGGTAGAAGATCTTCGGGGGACAGGAACGGGCTGGAATTTAACTGTCGGACTGTCGACATTTGCTGAAACCACAGAAGGTGGTGAGTTAAAAGAGAATGGCAATACCTTAAAAGGGGTTCAGCTAGTTTTTCCAACTAATGTCACGCCTGAAACCGTTAGTGATTCAGGCATTGTTGTCAGCAATGTCCAGCCTGAGTATACCGCAGGCAGACTTGAGGCCAATGGTAATGGGACTCATCGTCTTCTTTCAGCGGGAATCGATCGAGGTATGGGGGCTTGGCAAGTTAGTTTTGCACCAAAAGACCAAGAGGAAGCAGGCCTTACAGCCCAACCCCTGACTCTGGAAATTCCAGCAAATAATAAAATCGGCTCTTATCAATCAACCATAACGTGGACAGTGGCAGACGGACCAACAGCGCCATAACAACCAGAAAGGACAGGCTAAATGAAAAAAAAATCGGTTATAATGGCAAGCCTATTACTGGTGACCGCATTGGCCGGGACTCAAGGTCAAGCAGCTATTAAGGAAGCAGAAAGCAATGCCACGATTAAAACAATTCCGGGAGATGGGGCCACAGCACCGGTTGATCCTGATAACCCAGATCAACCTCTAGATCCATTGAATCCAGAGGAAGGGGAAGCAACTGGGAACGAAGGGGCCTTAACGATTGATTACATCCCTCATTTGAACTTTGGTAATCAGATTAAAATTGAAACCAAGCAAATGGAAGTTAATTTGAAAAATGAGACCACTCCTTTTGCCCAAGTGACTGATAAACGGGGAAATGGTGAAGGCTGGACCTTAAAAGCCTCACTGAGTCAATTTACCGCCGAGAATACTGGTCGGAGCATTAGAGGCGCAGCCATCGAATTGAGAGAACCAGAGGTAATGACCTCAACCTCTAATGTGTTACCAGAAGACGCGCCAACAGCTAAGAGTCAAACTCTTGAAGCAGGAGGCCAAACCAAAGTCCTAATGACCGCTCAAAAAGATCAAGGGCGAGCAACTTGGTTAGTGAAATACCCTAAAAGTGGGGGAGAAAACAGTAACATCCGATTTACCGCACCAGCTGCTAGCTTGGACGCTCAGACATTTTATAAAGCCGCTATTACTTGGGAGTTATACGATGGCCCAACTATCTAAAGCAGCAAGTCGAATTGGCTAAAATTGGCGTAGGCAGATTGTTTTGCACTGGTAACCAACTTAGTAAACAATCAGATGACTGGGGCAACAGCCCCGGTCACTTGTGATGAAGAATTGAATAAACATGAAGAGAGTGTTGAAATGAAACAATCATTAAAAACCATCATGAAATTAGCTGTCGTCCTTTTCAGCGTATTCCTATGGCCAATCCAAATTCAAGCAGAGGACACTGAAGGATTGGCTTTTTCCATGTCGATCAAAAAACCTGAGAATATGGCCAATGAGTCTCTCACTTACTTTGACTTAAATGTAGAAAAAAATCAACAACAGGCTTTGACAGTGATTGTGACTAATACTTCAGCTAAAGCAGTCAGTGTGGACGTGACCCCAACCAATGCTTGGACGAACCAAAACGGGGTTTTGGATTATTCCCCTCATAAAGAGCTGGATCCTAGTTTAACTTATCCGTTTACCAGCTTAATCAGTGAGGCCCAAGTAGTAGAAGTTCCTGCAAATGCCTCAAAAGAGGTCGAGTTCAGTTTAAAAACACCAGTGGACTCCTTTCAAGGGATTATCTTAGGAGCCTTTGTTGCGAAGCAAAAACTCACTGAAACTAAGGAAAAATCAACCTCAGGGGTCAAGATTACCAATGAATTTCAATTGGTGAAAGCTGTTGTCCTAAGAGGAGAGGTACCACGTGATAAACCAGAATTAGCTCTAAATGAGGTTCAAGCAGCCCTTGTCAATTACCGGACAGCCGTAACAGCCAATCTTCAAAATAATCAACCCGTCATGTTTGGCAAGCTCAAAGTGACGGCAAAGATTCGTAAAAAAGGCAGCTCAGAGATCTTAAAAATCATCACAACAGAAGGGATGGAAATGGCACCTAATTCCAACTTTGATTTTCCTATTATGTGGGGCAACCAACCATTGGAGCCTGGGGATTACCACTTGGATTTAGAGGCAACAACCGTAGCTGATGAGTGGCAGTTTTCGAAAGAATTTACGATCACGAAAGCCGTCAGTGACAAACTTAATAAAGAAGCCATTGAGTTGAAAGAAACCAACAGTTGGCTCTATTGGATCGGTGGGGGATTACTATTCCTGCTTATTGTGTTGGGAACCGTTTGGATCATAAAAGAGAAGAACCGAGGCACAAAGAAAAGGAAAACTAAAAAGAGACTTAAGGCAAGTCGTCATCAAGTATAGTTTCCCCAATTGTTCATTAATTAAAAGGGTCGATAAAAAAACCAAAAGATCAAGTAAGGAGATTCGCTATGAGAATTGGTATTGTAAATAAAAAAAATACCTATCAACAAATTGAACTGATCGGCACATGTGATGACATTGTCATTGTAGAAGAAGAAACCATTACGAAAGATTCTTTTTTGAGGTTAATCAACGAAAACTTAAGCCATGAGCTAATAATCACAGAATTAAGTGTGATACCTCTTAGACTAATCCAGTTATTACCTGGCTTTAAATTATTAGTCAAACATAATAAACGACTGACTTTTATCAAAAAAGATCTCAATCAGAACTTAACGGATCAGGAATATTTTGATGAGTTATATCGGCTAATTTTATTTGAAGAACAGGTAATGCAAGTTCGGACAAAAGTGGGGATTGAAAAAGCCAGAGATGAGGGCATCATCATTGGACGTCCTCCGATTGCCGATGAGCAAGCCGAACGCATCCAGCATCTCTATCAGTATGAAAAGAAAACCATTAGAGAAATTGCTGAAACTTGTTGTGTTTCGGTCGGAACAGCCTATAAATATGCCACACAGCATAGTGATAACAGGGCGATAGACAATCAAGAATGTAACGAAACCGTACAATGAATGAGAGCTTACGACTTAGCGCCTTGGCAGGTAAAAGCATGCCTAGGCGTTTTTTTTGACCGTATTTCGTTAAAAAAGGAGAAAATGTCATGGTAGGATAAATAATAGGCCAATAAGCCATTCAAGTAATTACTAAACTGATGTTCTGAGAACCGATAAAATAATAGGAGTAAATAAATGAAAAGATTATTGTCAAAAGAAAATTGGCGAGCGCTACTGCTAATTGAGCAATTATATGAAAAGGAGTGGGTAGTCAGTGACAGGCTTATGGGAGTCATTAAGTGCAGTGAGCGAACACTGCGCTCAGATGTTCAAAGAATCAATCAGCTGATTGAACCCGCCACTATTGAAACCTCACTTAAAACCGGCTTAAGACTGAGAATTCCAACTAGCCACTCCATGAAACATATCTATGCTATTTTACTTCGTGAGAGTCCTAATTTTCTAATTTTGGAAACACTGTTTTTTTCTGATTTTGATAGCTTAGTTGATCTTGCTCGTGAGGTATACCAAAGCCTAGCTTCACTAAACCGTTCAATCAGCCAAATCAATCAGATCACCTCTGAGATGGACTTTAGGATTACCACGAAACCACCTATTAGAATAGCGGGAAATGAGCGGGAAATATTAGCCTTTTTTAGGAGTTATTTCTTTGAAAGGTATGAGGGGGAATTTCCGTTTAATCAGGAGAAGTTTCAAGAGGTGTTAGCCGTGTTAAATCAGTTTTACGGTACCCATAAGCAGTTTATTTTTATCATTAATTTCACAATGCTTGCCCTTTATATTTTTATTAAAGCGACCAGACTTCAGCAACAGTCGGAATCACTGTCGCATGCTCAGACCAGTATCTGTCCCATTTCAGAGGAAATTATCCGTTTAAATCAAGACTTATCTAATTTAACGGGCCTAAGGGAATCACATGTCTTTTTTTCCGATGACTGGAGTCAAATCAATGAGGATATATATTTTTGTTCTTATCAAAATTTTCAAAAAGGCATCCAAAGATTTCCAGCAGTTAAAGCCGAATATGACAGGTTCCGTGAATTGACCATGTTAATTGACGAAGTCTTGATAGGTGGCATCAACGATCATGAGTTGTTTATATTTCGGTTGTATTCTTTTCACTTAAGTGAGCAATTAGTTCGGCCAATTCTCTTTAATTATCCAGAAGAGACGCTGGCAACTATCGCAGCTAGTACACCCTATTTTTATGAGAAAATTAAGGGCCTATTAGTGAAATACATTCGAAAAAATCACAATTATGTTTTGAAGACTCTGTTATACAATGTGATGAGTGCCTTCGATAATTTTTCAACTGTCTCTCGCTTGAATCAGCCAGCCTTTAGAATCGGCTTATACACAAAATACAATGGTTTAATTGTAACAAACGATCAGGAGTTCCTAGAAGACGTCTTTGGAGATCAAGTAGAAGTAAGGGTGATTCCTTTTAGGGGTTGCCAAAAAAGTATTAGCCTCCAAGGGGATTATGATCTAATTATTACAGATATTAGCGACTGTCAACTGAAGGGAATTGAGGTTCTGTCTATTGCTTATGAAATAACCGAAAGAGAAATCGGCATCGTAAAAGAGCTTTATGACCATTTCTTAAAGAGAAAAGCCGCCAGTTTGTTTGATGGCTAGCTTAAATCATGACGCTCATGCCCCTTTGAACAAGAATCAAGAGGCCGTTATGATCTATTTTGTCGGATGAAAAGATAATAATGAATAAGGAATCAAACAATGAAACGCTATACTAGAAACATAAGGGCTGAACACAATAGTCAAAGCTAGCCATCAATGAAAAGGACGTGAACAACAAGATGACGATGTATCAAAAATTCACACAAAATATCTTTCTTAGACGATTATCTGTATTAGGGGTGATTATCCTTACTTTAATTCTCTTAAGAGGAATTATGTCCCTGTTATTGTTGACCTTTATCTTTACGTATTTAGCAAGTCAGCTAGTGAGCAAGGTTAGAGCACGGTTAAACCTGTCCTCAACTATCTTAGTAGGGGGCCTTTATTTTTTGATTGTAGCGGCCATTCTATTAATTATCCTTAAATCTGTCCCGGTTATATCGAAACAATCACTACAGTTGTACAATAGCTTAGAAACCTTCTACACACAACAAAGTCAAGGGGATGAATCGACAAAAAATATTATCTTTAAGTATATCAGTAAGGGATTACCCTACTTAAAAAGTCAATCCACTCATTTATTAAGTTCAGTGACCAGTTTGATTGGCATGATCGTTACGTTATTTATGTCGTTTATATTGAGCTTCTTTTTTATGATTGAAGGAGACAAAGTCAGTCAGTTTGCTTCCCTCTTTCTAAAAGGGAAGAGTGCTTGGTTTTTCCAAGATGTTCAATTCTTAGGAGGGAAGTTTACTAAAACCTTTGGGGTTGTCATAGAAGCGCAAGTCATTATTGCCTGTATTAATACATTGCTGACAGGAACGGCTTTATACATCATGCATTTTCCCCATTTATTAAGTCTAATGCTGATGGTTTTCTTGTTTAGTTTTATTCCGATTGCCGGTGTGGTGATTTCTTGTATTCCTCTAAGTTTGTTGGCCTATTCCAATGGCGGCATTAAAGACGTGGTTTATATATTACTAACTGTCATGGCCGTCCATCTTTTGGAATCTTACGTCTTTAACCCAAAATTAATGTCCAGTAGAACGAAACTACCGATTTTTTGCACCTTTTTAATTTTAGTCATTAGCAACTATTTCTTTCATGTCTGGGGACTAGTTCTAGGAATACCAGTCTTTATGTTTATCTTAGATTTGATTGGGATCAAACCAGTCGAAATAAAACAACCAAAAAAATCCAAGGGAATTCCCTTGGATTGAAACAATCTTAATTGATATAACCATCATATAGGGCTGTGTTTTTATCAACAGTTTGATAACGTTTCAGTGTTCCAGATTTACTTCCACGAGTGTAGAAATAAGTAGCGGGTGGCGTTCCTGCAAATTTGACTTTGATGTTGACATATTCGCCTTTTGAAGCAGCAAAAGGGGCGAACTCCGATGCTTGCGGTGGCGTGGAAAGAACTTCAATAACCACGCCAGGATCAGCAGGTTGTTCTGCTTCTGCAGCAAAAATTTGAAGCGGGAGCAGAAGAGTTGATAAAACGATTAAACAGGCGACGATTTTTTTCTTCATATTAAACACCTCTATTATTATTTGTAAATGTCCACAATAACGGTGTTTAAGGGATGTGCCTCTTCAGCTAGTTTTCAGCCAGATTCTCTAAGTAATCGGTCAGATGACTACTGTAGGTTTCCAAGTATTTTTGCGTTTGCTCGACGGACATGTTGTCAATTTCATCTTCTGATTTAAGGCTAGGGAAGCTTGAGGCAGACTCGACTACGGGGGCCACCTCTTCGACAAGCGGCTCACCTTGAATGTCGATGACTTCTTCCACCACTGGTTCCGACTCGATGACTTCCTCCACTGGTTGTGCTAATGTAACATCGGTAACAACTTCTTGATAACCAAGAAGAGAGGTTAAGAAAATCAAGGCTGTCCCAATGGTCACCAGATAGACACCGATAGCATGTTGGGGTTTGTTGAGCTTCATAATCGTTTTAATCCGATCGGCAACAGGTGATGAGACTAGACTGGCTTGACCGTTACCATCGATTCCTTTAATGGCGTTAACCAACAAGAGCTCAGCATATTCTTGACGTTTGGATAAACCAAAACGCTGAATGACCACTTCGTCACAGGCTTTTTCAATATCCTCTGATAACAAATAATCTAATAACCAAACCAAAGGATTGAACCAGTGAATGGCACAAAGAATCGTGCTCCAACGTTTAATCAAGACATCATTGTGCTTGATATGAGTCATTTCATGAGTAATAATATATTCCATCGCCACAGGGTCTACTTCAGTTAATAAGGACTGAGGTAAAATAATTTTTGGCTTTAAGACACCGTAAGCGAAAGGTTGTAAGATTTCATCAGAATAACGAATCTCAGTCTTTTTATTAACGCCTAAAGTCTCAATCCAGATTTTTTCAATGCCACTGGTTAGAGGTAAACTGGATTTAGCCAGAAAATCAACTTTTCGGTAATCGATAAAAAATTTTGTCAACGAGATAATCGTGCCAATTAAGTAAAGAATCAGGATAATTGTTGAGGTCTTGACTAAAGCATTCTGACTATTCGCTTGAAGGATGCTAGTCGTTAGTCTAGTTGCTGTAGGATGGATAATCTTTAAGGTGACACTCAAAGGAATAGTCAGACGCACCATACAGATCAGCCACAATATCTTATACAAACTGCTAGGCATGCCCTTCTTGAACAAAATTTTGATTAGAACAATAAAGACAAGTAGTAAACAATATTTAGTGAGGTATTCATAAACAATAGCCATGATCGACCCTACTTATTTTCTTCAATAAATTTAAGCAAGCTTTGAGCCTTTTTGGCAGTCAAATTTTCATTTTTCGCCAAAGCAGCTAAAAAGCGATCATAAGAGCCATCGTACATATCTTGGACCAAGGCTTCAGTCCGTTCATCAGCGACTTCTGCTCGGGTGACTAAGGGTGTACATAGAAAATTAGGATCCGTTCGTTGAACCGCTTGTTTCCCAATGGCTTTTTTAATAACCGTATAAGTTGTATTGCGATTCCATCCTATTTTTTCAGAAAGGATTCGGGCGATGTCACCGGCTGTCATGGGACCATGTTCCCATAAAACGTCCATAATATTTAGTTCAGAATTTGATAATTTCATTAGGGTAACCTCCAATTTTACATGTGATACAACGGTGTTGACTAATAATGATGTCAATGCTATTCTACACGTAGAAAGATACATAATCAAGGGGATAACTAGGAGAGATAAGTTGAAACGAAAAAAGTTAAGGGTGATTCTAATCTTTTCCAGCGTGTTACTGATAAGCATGATAGCCATTTTATTTTTAAACAGAGGCAATCAGGAAAAACAAGAGACCAAAGAACCAGAGTTAAAGAAAAATGGCGAGAGATGGATTCAAATCGTTCGCACATCGGAAACAGAACCAGAAGACTTCTATTTATACAATAATGGTGATCTATCTGGTTGGCTAGAAGTTAAATTAATTGTGGCGAAAGAAGGCCTCTATATCGCCACATACATGGGAAAAATCCATCGAAATCGGTTAGATTTTTGATGGATTTTGGTATGTCTGGGTAAAATGAAAAAGAGGAGAGATAGAAGTATGGGGAATCAACTACGACTAACAGAAGTAATTGATTGCATGAGTGAATGGGGAATTGACTTATGCCTTCTAGCTTCCTCGTTATCTAATACTACCACGTGACTAACTGTGTAGTCAATGATTCTTAGCCTAAACTCATGGTTTAGAGAACATTTCTAATTAGAATATCATTTGTCTTTTAATTAAGAAAACGTTATTTCAATTCTCAATAAAATTAAAGGACTGCCAAAAAAGCGCTGCTCACAGTAAAGTGAATAGCGCTTTTTACGTTCAAGTCTAGTCTAAAGCATTTACTTTTAAATTGTCATAAAAAGCAGCTGTTGTGGCAGAAACATAGGGATTTAACCATAAGTAGCCGATGCCAAAGGTTAATGTAGCCAAAATATACCAAGGTATAAAGCTTAAGTAAAGGACGAATAATTCCATCTTGTGTCCATCCATTAGTCGGCGACTAGCAGTGATCGTATCCAAAAAGCCCATCTTAGTACCTGTTTCCTCATACACATCGTAGTAAATGAAATAGCTTTGAGAATAAGCAAAGGATTTAATAACCCCTGGAATAATCAAGAGGAGCGCCCAAAGGAAGGTAAAGAGACTCGTCAAAATATAAAGTGCGATAATTCCCCATAAAAACGGAGACTTAAAAGCCCGAAAGGCATCGCTAAATGGACTGATAGTCTGTTTACGATTGCGCAATAAATCCAAGTAAGTCCAAGAAATTCCAGCACTGAAAATAGCGGCCAACAGTCCGCCGAAGAAGCCCGACCCACCTCCAGTACTGCCACTGCCTACATCTGACATGTCGGCGCTTGAAGCGGTCATTGAGGGAATGTCCACTCCTAGAATGATAAGCGTTCTGTAAATGGTAAAGCCCATAATAGCGGCGATTGCTAAAGCGATGAGAGTTGGAATTAAATTAAGTAAAATGGCTGATCCCCACCGACCTTTAAGCAGTTGTTTTGCTTCGGTTTTTAGTTCTGACCTAGTTTTGGTCATGATTGTCACTCCTTTTCAAGTTTTTATTATACTGTTTCATCGATAGTATAACATAAACTTGGGTATTGACTAACTAATACGATTTATCCGTTCAATATGTTAACGATTTTTATTACAATTAAAACCTAAACAACAACTATTTTGATAAATCCGTTCAAAATCAAGCGAAAGTTCATCGGTTGACTGTCGAGCTGCACGACAAAAAACAGCATGTTTGTATAAGATTTTCCTTATACAATATAGTTTATACAAGAGTGACCTTTCTTTCCTAGTATGCTTGCCTATTGTTCTAAAAGTGTCGATCAATTGTTGTTAGTGAAGTAATGAACAGAGAGAGTATGGCTTCGATCACTGGAAGACCTACAAAAGAGTGAGACAAAAGAAAGGGCGATGAAAAGCCACTATTAAGAAACCAAGGATAGGTTAGGTGGGTCGCTCTTGGAATAGTGATAAAGGAGCACGAGGAACAAGGAAAAGAGAAACTGAGTGTTCTTAAGGACACATAAACTTAATTGTAGAAAAGAGTTGAAGTGAGTGACAAACAGAAAAAAACGAAAAAGAGCCCTTGCCATCTGTCTTGTAGTAACCTTTAGTTTGTTAGTGTTCTGGCTACCAAAAAGAGAGTTCCTTCGAGCCAATCCAGTAACTGAGGAGGCGACGAGTCACAACCAGTCTGTTAGAACAAACAGTCAGACGATGGCAGAAGCAAAAAAAGATCGACAAACCAGTGGCGAAGTCACTTATAGTATCCCTAAAGTAGAAGGCTCACGATTACCACTTGAGCAGCAAGACCTACCTTCTGTTAAAGCAAAGGACAAGTCCTTATTAAAAGCCGCAGCTCCCCGAGCAACTTTTAACGGCGATCAGTATGTAACCAGTAATAAGTTGATGAGAAAAGACACACAAATTGTTAATGGCTCAGAAATGGAGTTTAATACCCAATACGACTTAACTTATAATTGGGCACTGCCTGATAATACCTTCCATCAGGAGGATGTCTTAATTTTTACAATTCCCAAGGAATTTATCGTTGTAGATCAGCTTGATTTTAAGGTCTATTCACCAGAAGGTCATTTAGTTGGTCTGGCTAGTGTTGAGGGAGACGACGTAATGGGTTACAGGATTGAACTAACCTTTACGACGGATTATGTCGACCAGCATTCCAATGTTAAAGGCAGTTTTTATTTTTCAACGATGCTAAATGACCGTTACGTTAATAAGGGGGATTCGACTCTCTTGCCTATTCCTGGAGGCGACATTACCATTACGGTTCCAGAAGGTGGCGGATCGGGCGGTACTGGGGGAGCGGGAAATGCTACAGCGGATGAAAAAAAGGGGCAGCAAGACATTTATCAAGGCACGAAAAAGATTCGTTGGCAAATTATTTTAGGACGAGACACGATTTTAAAAGGCAAAGACTTATCAGATTTGGAAAGTGTCATCGTAGAAGACCAACCAGATAAGCAGCGCTTAGTCCCTTACGATAATAATGAAACTGGGAATTCCTTTGCTTGGGAAGTCACCAGCTACGTGAGTGACCTAGCGTATACGTCTAACTACATCAGCAAAAATCAATTAGGGGTAGCAGCAGATAACCGTTCATTTTCTCATGAAATACTTCCTTATTTATTGGCACAAGAGGAATATGCCGTTAATGAAGGAACCCATTTTAGAACCTATGAGTTGAATTATTTTACAGTGCCACTGGACGACACTTACAGCCAAAATTTAAAAAATAACGCCTCGATTAAGGTGCGTTATAAGGATAAAGATGGTAATCCAGGGACTGATGAATGGGTTCTGACTGACACCGTCAAATGGACTGTCGGTGGTGGCGAAGCTGAAGCAGACAAAGGCACAGTCAAGATTGTTAAGACTGATACAGATACTGCAAGCCCCTTAAGCGGCGCAACCTTTGACTTGTATAAAGTCGGTTCACCAGCACCAATCGTAACGGACATGAAGACCAATCCCAATGGAGAATTGACCCATACCGGCTTGACCTCAGGAGATTATTACTTCATTGAAACGGCCGCTCCAACAGGATATGACTTGCCCTTAGCACCTCATAACCGCTTTGATTTTAGCCTTTCAGGTGAAGATATTACCAAGGAGACCACAGTTGAAGTGCCAATTAAGAATAAAAAGCTAGATCGGAAATTCAACTTAAAAAAAGTCGATGAAGAAAATAACCAAAGCTTAAGTGGCGCTGAATTCACCTTGGAAAAACAAACCAATGAAAGCTGGCAAAAGGCTAACGAGACGACGTACACAACAAGCGAAAAAGGGGAACTCTCCTTAGGTGAAAAGGAAATTGCTCTTTTAGGCAATGGGACGTATCGTTTTAAAGAGATGAAAGCACCGATGAACTATGAAATGCCAGACAATCCCTATACAGACAGCTTTGAAATTACGACTACAGAAGTTAGGCCAGAAACTGTAACGAAGAAGAACCATCAGTTAAATCACCGTATCACCTTGGAAAAGGAAGGGGAAAAAGCCTCTGGTTTGTTAGCCAACACAGAGTTTATCATTCAAGGCCAAAAATCGACCAATTCATGGGAACAAGATGGGAATAAAATCTTTAGAACAAACGCCCAAGGTAAACTAATCATTGATAACACCACTGATCCAGACTTACTGGCGACCATGATCAAGGACTATCCTACACCATACAAAAGCTTTCGTTTCAGAGAAACCAAAGCACCTACTGGCGGTTATCAAGATCCTCAATATAAACCAGGAAGCGAAGCGCCAGGTAGTCCAGGGGATCAGTTTTCCGTAGTAATTGACATGGAGACCCTTAAAAAGAGTGATAAAAGTTTGGACCTAACGTATTCACTGGAAAATAAATTAGTTCGCTATGATGCCCAACTGTCAAAAGTGGACGGCCTAGGAGAACCTTTGAAAGGCGCTGAATTTTCCATTTGGGAAAAAAACAGCTCAGACAAGCAAGTGATAACAGGCACAGACCAAGGGATCTTTCATTTTAAAGACCTGGTTATTGGCGTGACCTACATCATTAAAGAAACTAAAGCACCAGAAGGGTATGGTCTGCAAGCTTATGAATATATCATCAACTTGGATATAAATGGTAACTTAACCGTCTTGCGAGATGATACAGAGGGAGAGGCTATTATCTTAGTAGCAGGCAAAGATTATGACTGGGACGGTCAATCCTTACAATTGTCTTTTAATGTAGTTAATAAAAAAATTCATGATATTCCTGTAACAGGTGGAATGGGAACCTATTTATACATCTTAATAGGTACTGTTTTGATTGGCACCGGTTATAACATAAAAACAAAGAAAAGAGGTTCTTTATGAAAAAAAATAGAGCAAAACAAGTTTGGATGAGCGTCCTTATGTTGATTGCCATCTTAGGATCATCGCTGGGAGGGGTTACCGCCTTTGCACGGGTGATGAATGTAGAAAAAAGCGGTAGTTTGACCATACATAAGTATTTAAATCCCGATATTACGCCGATTGAAAATGGTGGCGGGGGATTTGAAGGAGATGGCACGAGTGGGACTAAACTGCCGAATGGGACTACCAATACAGGTAATGGTGAAACAGTGCCTTTACCCGGCACTGAATTTTCTGTTTTTGGTCGCTTAACGGAAAAAGAGCTTGGCCAATTACTAGACAGTGGCACAAGCTATGATCCGATTGATCCCAAACCATTGGATACGTTAAAAGTTAAACAATTTATGGATGGTAAAACAGCTGATTATAAAGGGGTCACAAATGAACAAGGGCAAGTCACTTTTGGTGATCTCCCTATTAATACAGTTGATTTAGCTGACAATTTATATTTGGTCGTTGAAACGAAAACACCGACTTCAGGTGCTGATGGCAAACCCATCGTTCAACAAGGCTCAATGCCGGTTTTAGTGAATGTACCTTCAACCAATCCAGCTACAGACAGCTCAAAAGAAGTTAATAATTATAGTTACGACGTTAATCTGTTTATGAAAAACTACAATCAGTTAGAACCAGAAATCGGTAAAACAATTGATAAAACAACCCATTCGATCGGTGAGGAAGTTAAGTACACACTGACTATTTCGCCACTATCCTTTGATATGAATGAGTATCAGGAATTAGAAGTGACAGACGTCTTAGACGAAGCCTTGAATTTTGAGGCACTAGGGGCGGTTACCTTCCATTTAGGAAATGCCAAAGATGCCACAATCACCATGCAACCAGGCACTGACTTTATTGTTACAACGCCAAACAAAGGCGAAAACGGCACAATCAAGTGAATATTCACCCAAACGGGTATTCAAAAATTATCAGGTATTCAAGCTGGCGATGGTTCAAACCTTCAATTGCGATTTACGGCTTTAACCAATGAGAAAGCCAAACCTAATCAAGCTATTCCCAATGATTCTACCTTGGATTTTATTAATAAATGGGGGTATGGCACAAAACCACAACCGCCACTGCCAGGTAATCCTGATCCGAAAGAACCAACGTCACCGAAGCCATCAGAAGTGGTTAACACGATTTTCGGTGAGCGTTACTTTGAAAAATTGGATAAAGCTAACAATACTATTAAACTTCAAGGGGCAGAATTTATTGTCCGTAACACATCAGTAAACCCTGTAACGGCTCTTAATGAAGCCAATCAATTAGTGACCTATCCAGCCAATACCTTGTTGTATGGCATCATTAAAGATGGTCAAATTATCGGCTGGACGAATAATGGTGCGGCCGTAACAGCCGATGTGGCAGCTAGCAAGCCAGGGGAAAGCAAATACACCATTACCTCAGACGCCAAAGGTAAATTTCATGTAGAGGGTTTAGCTTATACTAATGAGATCAACTACCGCAAACAATACATTTTTTCTGTGATGAAAATAGCCAACAACAACGGCACGCAAGTCGAAGTAGTGGATCATTATGAGTATGTAACAGCGGCGCCTCGGACAACAGAAACTACCCAAGCGGCCATTGATGCCGAAATTGCAGGTATCATTGCGAAGCACCCAGGAACTGAATCGGGTGACGGAGCTTGGAAGCTTTACAAAGAATCAGAAGCGGATCCGAAAGTCATTGGTTCAAATCCAACGGAGATGATTGATTATTTAGGCAAGGCGATTAACGATTACGAATTGATTGAAGTGCGGGCGCCAGAAGGCTATGCACCAATTGAAAAGGCCCCGCAAGATGTCGCCAATGGGACAACCGAAAAAGATCCTTACGAGCATCCCTTTAAGTTCACCGTGCCAAGTATGGATCAAGGGTTACCCAATTATAATAATAACGAAGAAACAGAAATCAAAGTACCAAATGCTAAAATTCCAAGAATCCCGATTACTGGGGGAGTAGGAACCGTCTTATTCATTTTAGTTGGAGTTGGACTAATGGGTGGTGCTTATATCTTGCACCGTAAAAAAGAAGAGCCAAACTCAGCCAAAAGAACTAAATAATTAGGCTAAGACTGATTGATTTTTTGACACCCCGCATAAGACATTCTTGTGCGGGAATCAAAAAATGAAGGCAGTCAGGAAGTAAAAGACCAAATCTATCAGTTAAGATAATTAATTTGAGTGTTTCAATCATGAAAGAAATTGAAAGATTCACCTAATTATCTTGAATGACAAAAAGTGAGTGATTTCCATCTATCAAAAAATAACAAAAAAAACGATCATCAAACTAATTGTTTGGGGACTATACATCATCGGCTTTGTCTTTTTAGTCTATCCATTTGCTAGCAACGCCTATCATCAGTCTCTCCAAAAAAGTGTGGTAAAAGAGTACCAGGAAAAAGTGGCGCAACAGGATACTAAAGAACTGGCAACCATCAAAGAGAAGATGGCGGATCATAATGAGCGACTAGTCGATCAGCAAGCCGTGATGAGCCCAGAAAACTTTGGTGTTGAAGCAGAACGAAACGTTCAAAAAGGGATGGCCTCGCCAAAACGAGAGGCATTGGGAGAGGTGATTGCAGTCTTAGAGATTCCTAAAATCAATCTGGAACTGCCAGTCTATTATGGAACAAATAGCCAGCAAATTTCTAAGGGAGCAGGAGTCATGGAGGAAACCTCTCTTCCTTTTGGCGGTAAAGGAACTCATTCAGTCATTACTAGCCATCGGGGATTACCCACAGCCAAATTATTTACCGATTTGCCAGAACTCACGTTAACTGACTTATTTTTTATTAAAATAGCTGGCGAAACCCACGCTTATGAAGTAGACCGGATCAAAGTCATTGAACCAGAAGATTTTAGCCAGTTAGAAGTTGTAAAAGGGCAAGATTATATTACCTTGCTGACCTGTACGCCTTATATGGTGAATACCCACCGCTTGCTAGTTCGCGGACATCGAGTCAACCCCTATACATCAGCTATTCGAAAAAAAGCCGTCAAAGCAGGCCACTGGCACCAGTTTAAAAAATACGCGATGTATGCCTTAGTAGCCTTAAGCATTTTCATTCTTTTTTATTTAGTGAAAGGTTACCGTGACAATAAGGGTGGCCAAAAGACCAAGGGGCAAGTCAAAAAAAGAAAAAAAAGTCTCAAGCCAATAGATGACAAACTGCCAACGAGTCAGGAAGTAATAAGGAAGAAAAAACAGAAGGGCCGTAAAAAACGACGCAAGTATAGAGTTAGGGGAATTAAATGAAGGTCGATCGCAAAGAGAAGGGCAACCTCATAAAAAAACGGCGCTCCAAAGGGTCAAATAAGACTAAAAAAAGTCGTAAAAGAGTCGCGAAAAAGAAAGTCGCACTTTATCTGGTTTATTGTCTGGGCATGTTGCTCTTCGCCTATCCTTTTGCCAGCAACTGTTATTATAAGAGGCTCCAAGGACAGGTTTCTAAGGAGTATGATCAGCAGATAGCAAGAAAAAGTCCCCAAGAACTGTCGGCTATTAAACAAGGAATAAGGGCTCACAATAGTAGCCTCTATGATCAGGAAGCTCAATTGACCGGACCATTTATTGAAGTCAACCAGAATTATACAAAAAAGGAACAAGGACTTTTAGGTGATGTTCTAGCCTTGCTAGACATTCCTAAATTGCGGATAAAACTGCCCGTTTACCAAGGAACTAGGGAATTTCAGTTACAACAGGGAGTCGGATTGTTGGAAGGTTCCTCTGTTCCTTTTGGTGGGGAAAACAGCCATTCTGTGATTACTGGACACAGAGGGTTGCCATCAGCCAAATTATTTACCGATTTGCCCAATTTGGCGATAAAGGATCAGTTTTATCTCAAAATCATTGATGAAATTCATGCCTACGAAGTCGATCAGATAAAGGTAGTCGAACCTGAAGAAATCAGTGAGTTAAAGATCGTTGCAGGTCAGGATTATGTCACCTTACTAACCTGTACCCCCTACATGTTAAATACCCATCGCCTGCTGGTTCGGGGGCACCGAATTCCCTACGAGGCCGAAAGTCGTGCCACACAAACCACATTAGCCAACCATCATTATTGGCAGGAAGTGACCGTGTATGCTGTTATATTTTTGCTGATGTTGTGGTGGATCATGATGCGGAATTATTTAAAAAAGAGAGAGGTGAAAAATCATGTGGCGTAAACGACTATCACTGATTTTATTTTTATTAGGACTAAGCTTAATTTTAAGCCTCCCAGTCCACGGCCTCTGGACCTCTTTAGTCAATTCAAACAGGCTGGAAGCATATGAGCAACATGCCCTCAATTATCAAATTTCACCAGAGTTGTTTGATCTCATAGACAAACAGCTAACTGAAAGTAATTTAGAAAATCCAGAAGACCCGTTTGCCCAGAAGTCTGAGAAGGCAAATCAAGGCCTTATTTTACCAGATGAAGCGGTTGGACTTATTAGAATGCCGTCAATTAATGAGACAATCCCTTTGTACATGGGAGCCTCTGATATTAATCTAGCAAATGGCTCGGCCCATATTAGTGGAACGGACTTGCCTCTAGCAGGTATGGGAACACACACGGTCATCGCTGGTCATCGAGGGTATTATGGTCAGCCTTACTTTCTCTATATTAACTATTTAGCCCCCGGCGACCTGATTTATCTCTCATACTTAGGTAAAGAGGCGGTTTACATTGTCACGGGAAACGAATTAATCAGTCCCACAGATGGGATAACCTTATCAGAGCGCTCACCTGATATAGAATGGCTCACCTTGTTAACCTGCCACCCTTTTCCAACAAATCGTCAGCGTTTACTCGTTCATTCGAGACGATTGAGCGCTGAAGAAGTGGCCAAGATTCAGAGTGAAAAACTTGATACAACGAGCAGAAAAGATTTGCTTTCAGGAAATGAAGACCAAGACAATCCAACTGACGAACAACCTAAACAAGAGATATCTCCGAAAGGTTTTACAAAAAAAATCGCTAAAATTGGCCAATATTCAGACTGGTTGTGGGTAAGTGTACTAATTTTAGGCGGTAGTTCTCTCATTATTACTTTTTGGCGTTTATTAGGGACATGGTTGTAAACTACGCCATCACTTTAAAATAACCTAGATCTAAAACTAAGCAAAGGAGGGATTAAGCATGAAGGGAATCAAAAAGAATTATCTGGCAATCACCTTATTTTTTCAAACTCTCATGGGGACAACTTAGATTATATTATCAGGAGCGAGCACTCCAGCAAGACCTTAAATGGCGAATCCGTGGAGAAAAACGAAAGTGCAAAAGGGAAAAAAATGAATAAGTACATCCTTGAGATATACCAATAGAATAAGAATATGAAAAATGACTCTTTCGATGGCTGCATAGGGCCCTGTTAGTGAGGGTCAACCATTTAGGAAATAAACCCAGCCATTCAGGCACTATAAAGCAAAGACGTTTAACTTTCCTTTATAGTGAAACTATCAGGGATAACCGCAAGCATGATACAGCTGTTCTCAGATACCAAGTATCCTTGATTGAAAGTTGGGAAAGTGGCCAGCTTTCAACAACTGACTAGCTATAGCACTCAATTGAAGGGAGGGTCACTTTATGAAATTCAAACATGTTATTCTTTTCTCTGTATCAGAATTCAATAAGAACAAAGCAAAACAAGGTTATTTTCCACAAGATGGCACTGTGATTAATGCCATGATCAATGCGACAACCTTAACCAACTATATTGCTGTGGGCTTTGAGTAATTCGATTCATCATAAAAAGGCTTATTGAGATTCCGCTTAAGGATGTCATTAAGTGTTTTTATCTGCTAGTGATATCAGTAGGTTATCTCGAAAAAACGTTAGGAACTCAATTAACTAGACGAGTCGTTAGATAGAGTTGAAAAGATATGAAAACCCTTGTTGTGTATAGGTTTGTGATGTTTTCTGTGGTATGATAAAAGGGTAGAAAAGTGAATGACGGTGGCTATCCTGAATGGAGGTGGTGCGTATGAGAATACACACAAAATCTAGGAAAGGAGAGGCCTTCTTTGTCCGCAAACGAGACGATCCAGTTGATGATTGCTTTTGGTATGTTTACCATTGCGTTGATCAAACTGATCGTGGACTTGCTGAAAAATGACAACGACAAATAACCGCTCACAAACTTTAGCCAGTTTAGCGGTTATTTGTCGTTAAATAAAGCTACCGTCTTATACGGTTCTACTTGGAGGACATGTAGAAGCATGTCCTCTTTGTTTACTTAAATTATAGCATGATTTTCACCAAGATATCAATAAAATAGTCATTTCTTTTAGAAGTAAAAAAGAGGGAGGACACGTCGGCTTTTAGGGGGCTGAAAAAACAAAAAAATAATCTTAAAAGATAGGAAAACCCTTGTTGTACATGGGTTTGTGATGTTTTCTGTGGTATGATAAAAGGGTAGAAAAGTGAATGACGGTGGCTATCCTGAATGGAGGTGGTGCGTATGAGAATACACACAAAATCTAGGAAAGGAGAGGCCTTCTTTGTCCGCAAACGAGACGATCCAGTTGATGATTGCTTTTGGTATGTTTACCATTGCGTTGATCAAACTGATCGTGGACTTGCTGAAAAATGACAACGACAAATAACCGCTCACAAACTTTAGCCAGTTTAGCGGTTATTTGTCGTTAAATAAAGCTACCGTCTTATACGGTTCTACTTGGAGGACATGTAGAAGCATGTCCTCTTTGTTTACTTAAATTATAGCATGATTTTCACCAAGATATCAATAAAATAGTCATTTCTTTTAGAAGTAAAAAAGAGGGAGGACACGTCGGCTTTTAGGGGGCTGAAAAAACAAAAAAATAATCTTAAAAGATAGGAAAACCCTTGTTGTACATGGGTTTGTGATGTTTTCTGTGGTATGATAAAAGGGTAGAAAAGTGAATGACGGTGGCTATCCTGAATGGAGGTGGTGCGTATGAGAATACACACAAAATCTAGGAAAGGAGAGGCCTTCTTTGTCCGCAAACGAGACGATCCAGTTGATGATTGCTTTTGGTATGTTTACCATTGCGTTGATCAAACTGATCGTGGACTTGCTGAAAAATGACAACGACAAATAACCGCTCACAAACTTTAGCCAGTTTAGCGGTTATTTGTCGTTAAATAAAGCTACCGTCTTATACGGTTCTACTTGGAGGACATGTAGAAGCATGTCCTCTTTGTTTACTTAAATTATAGCATGATTTTCACCAAGATATCAATAAAATAGTCATTTCTTTTAGAAGTAAAAAAGAGGGAGGACACGTCGGCAGTTAGGGACCTGCTGAAAAATGACAACGCAAATAATCGCTCACAAACATTAGCGAGTTTAGCGGTTATTTGTCGCTGAGCTGCCGCCTAGAGGGGAAGTTATTTCATGTGTTCTTCGTTGACTTTTTTTATCAAAATATCACTAAACTCATGCTCTATTTAAACTAGGTCTTGTGTATTGAACTAGTTTATTATCGTTAATCTGTTTAGAAAATAAATTTCACCGATAATGTTTCTGCAAATAGTTAAATGTGTTGATATTATTTGTAAAAGGTTATCAGTAAACTGATTTTATAAAAATTACTTTATGTTTTTTAATTTTAATTTTTATGAAAAAATGAGAACTGAAATCTATAAATATGCTAGAAAGAACCCACTAAACTAGTTAATATAATTTATATAATCGTCTAATTTCCTTTTGATTGACCTGCTTATTAATTGATAGTTCATTATATTGTTGTTATTTTTTCTGTTTGACTGTTTATCTAAAAAAATCTGGACAGCTAAATAGTCGTCTGCTAAACTGAAAAAACGCTCATGAAAGTGAACGTAAATAGAAAGGGGTTTTTGATGAAACGGATTGGAAAAGTAGTTGTATTGTTGTCTATGATGATTGGTATGGGGGTTATTACTACCGTCAGTGTTGAGGCGTCGTCTTCAGTATCAGGTCAACAGGAGCTAAGTATTAAAGGCATTGAGGATATCACGATTCCTATGGGGCAAGCATTTGATACTTTACACGGGGTTGAATTAGTTTCTAAAAATGGAAAAGTAAGTCCAGATGCAAGCATTCTAGTGTCGAGTCATACGGTTAACGTATACGAAAAAGGGGTTGTAATCGTGACGTATGTGGTATTTGATGGTTATGGCAATTACGTGTTCAATACTAGAAAGGTTACTGTAAAAGCAATGAGTGATGCTAAACCTGAGCTTATGGTGACAGGGCAAGTTATTTTTAAGAACAGTCCATTCAATCCATTGGCTTATGTCACGGCAGTCGATAAAGAAGATGGCGATATTAGCAATAAAGTGAAAGTTGATGGGAAGGTTAACACATCCTTATCTGGAATGAACCAATTAACTTATAGCGTTAGGGACTCTGCCGGAAATGTGGTTAATAAGACCGTCATTTTCTACGTCATGTAAGGTATAAGGAATGACGATAAAAAGGTTTATACTATAAAGAAGGACAATCTGCATGGCGTATCTTGCAGATTGTCCTTCTTTATTAGGTGATTTCTCGCTTGGTTTTACGAGGAACCTGCTGTTTATTTAAGTGATAATAAATCGTCGGAACAGAGACATTACTTGCTTTGGAAATTTCTGCCACGGTCATAGATGTTTCTTGATAGAGTTTCAAAGCATGCTGGACTTCTTTTTCTCTGATGGGGCGACCTAAAATTTTACCATTTTCCCGAGCGGCGTCTAAGCCGGCCATGACCCGCTCGCGAATAAGCTCGGCCTCCATTTCGGCAAAAGCGCTCATCACAGTGAAAAAGAACCGTCCCATGGCAGTAGAAGTATCAATGTTGTTTTGAATACTGACGAAGTTAATATCACGTTTTTCAAAATCTTCAAGGAGTCGCAGGAGTTGTTGGGTTCCCCTAGCTAAGCGATCCAATTTAAAAATAACAAAAGTATCACCAGGTTTTAACGCATCCAAGGCTTTTTCTAATTCGACTCGAGTGGTTTTACGCCCACTTTCATATTCGCTAAAGAGTTGATCCACACCGTATTCCTCTAATGCTTTCTGTTGGGAATCAAATTTTTGTTGGTGCGTGCTAACACGCATATAACCAATAGTAGTCATAATAATCCACAGCCTTTCTAATGAATGAGTAAAAATTAATCAAATAAGCAACGTTTACAAACGAATCAGTGAGAAACCTATTTTAGTAGTAGAGGCGTGCTATTTTTGTTCAATATTAATAGTATTAAAATAGTAATAAAGGGGCATATTGAAAAAAACTAAAGGAATAGCCATTCCATGTCTAGACGTTTAAACACTGTTTTAACAAGGTTTTCAACACTTTTTTTCGAGTGAATCCCCCCTTTTTTCTCGTGGCTTAATGTTCAAAATAAATAGTTATTTTTTTCTTGACATTCCTATAGCTTTATAATAAACTATTGTTTTTGAAAAAGTTTAATAACCTCCGTTACTCTTCTATTTTCTAAATAGAGAAGCTTGATTTAACAGGCTTTCTATTTTGAGTAGAGGAGTTTTTTTGTCGTTTCATTAGCTTTCTTACTAACAATAGTTTTTGGTAAAGTGATTGAATCGGTTAAGTAATGAAACGTTAGCCTTGTTATGTTCCATATCATAACGACAAAAGGAGTAGAAAGATGACAGTATTTGGATATGCTAGAAAAGATTACCCTAGCCAAATTGCGATCCAGCTAAATAAATTGATGACTTATAACTGTGAAAAAGTCTTTGTGGAAAATCAAAGCTTTAACGAAGAGTCAGAGTTGAAGGAAGTTTTAGGTGAGTTACGTCAAAAGGATGTCTTAGTGGTCGACAGTCTGGCAGTCTTTGGTAAACGAATCAAAAAGTTAACAGAGTTACTAAAGATGTTAGAAAAACGTCAAATCCGATTAATCAGTGTGACGGAAGCACTAGACACGATGGAACCTTGGTCATTTGCCACAACTGCGGAAGTCCTCTGTAGTGTGGATTCAGAATGTCAAAGTCAATACACTAAAGAACGGTTGGCCATTTCAAAAAGCAACGGGCAACACCTAGGTCGACCTACGATTAAGCGACAAACAATCGAAGAGATTCAGCGATTACATCATCAACATAAATTAAATTATCGGGAAATATCATTAGCGTGCGGCGTTTCTCTTGGTTCAGTTCATAAGTATATTAGTTATGATCTTGCTCAAGAGAGCCAATAAAGTGAGAGGAAGTAGACATGGAGTTTAGACAAAAAAAAGTAGTCCAGTGGTTATTAGTAGGAGGGCTATTACTCCTCTTAGGAAGACAGCCAACCGCCGAAGCAGCCGAAGGTCAACCGGATCCCTTGGGATTTACGGTGCAAGCCATACGCCCAGATACCCAGATTGAAATCAATAAAAGTTATTTTTTTATCGAAACAAAACCAGAGGTCAGCCAGGTGCTGAAGGTTAAATTGAAAGGCATGAAAAAGGAACCAGTAAAAGTTAAAGCCTTTGTGACGAATGGTGTAACTGGCGGTTCAGGGAATCTTGAATATGAGGCAGACATCCAGAACCTTGATGAGACCCTCCAACACCCCTTGACTGAAATCACCAGTTTTAGTGAGACGGAAATCGTTTTAGAAAATTTTGAAGAAAAGATCATTGACGTAATAGTCACGCCACCGAAAGAATCATACGAAGGAATAAAATTAGGCGCATTGATTTTTGAATTAGTGGAAGAAGAAGAAGTGACTAAACAGGCAGTTGCTAGTAAGTATCAATATCGAGTAGGGTTATTGACGACTGAAACTGGAGAGGAGTACGAGGACGCTAAGAATCTTGACCTGATTTCGGCCAAACTGGGATTGAAGTTAGGCCGAAAAGAAGTCAGCGCGGTTATCCATAATCCAGAACCTAAAATTGCCGATAATTTAAAAATAGAAGCAATAGTGACTAAAAAGGGCTCAGATAACGTCTTAAAGAAACAACTTGTGGAAAATGCTCGGATGGCCCCCAATAGTACCTATGACTTTTCCATCGATTGGGGACTAGATACCGTTAAGCCAGGGGATTATGTGGTAAAAGTTCACGCTCAGAATGACCAAGCAGAGTGGAACTGGCAAAAGGATTTCAGTGTCTCAGGTGAGAGTGCCAAAAAATTAAATGAGGAGACCCCCTTCCAGTTAGTTTTACCAAAGTGGGTGCCGGTAGCTGTCGTCGCGACCATTGGGGCGATTATTCTAGTCGTTGTGGTATTGACGGTTCGCAGTTCAAAATGGCAACAATTACTCAAAGAACAGTCCAAAAAAAGAAAGTCACGACAAGCCAAGGGACGGAAGAAACGAACAAGGGAGGAATAGGCATGAAGAGAGAAAGGAAGCTGACGTTCTTATTGGTGGCAATAAGTCTTATCATCAGTTGGGTAATGCTGACGCCTAAGGCGAAGGGAGAAAAGATGGATCAATGGGATGTTGGCATCACCTTTACGGAGTCTTCTAATAAATCTGGAAAGGAGGAGCCAAAGCCACCAAAAGATAATACCATCACGGCGAATAAAGGACAAGCCATCAATAAGCGGGTGAATTTACCTCAAACAGGGGAAACAATTAAACAACTGTCTTTGTTTATGGCAGGAATTGTCTTAGTGGTCATCGTATTTGCTTTCGCTTTAGATCAGCAGGTAATGGGAGAGTCATAAAAAAGGATGAGGGGACAACAAAGGGTGTATATTAAATGACGGTTTATACATGGATTTATCTATTGGGATTTGGAGGAATCATGTCTTTAGGACTGTTCCTATTATCCCTTAATCGAGATAACGTTTTAATGAAACGATTAAAATTAAAGAAATCAAAAATTATTGTTAACTGGCTATTACTGGTAATGTCACTGGTCTGCTTTGGACTGGCGATCTACCTGTTTATCTACTTACAGAAACAACTAAATTTATTCGGAACATAAGTCAACAGTTTACTACGATAACTTCCTCAATCGTAAAAGAAACAATAGAATGGAGAAAATTATGAACAAAAAAGTAGTGGGAACATTAGTATTAGCAATCGCAACAGGAGCGGCTTTCTTACCGACAACCGCTAAGGCAGCAGGAACAGCCGAAACAGGCGTGGGTATTGGCTTTAGTTCAGGACCAAACACGATTATCCCTGGGCCATATGACGACCAATTAAGTTTGATTAATCGTCCAACCTCTTTCCAATTCGGTGAGACCAATGAATCAAGTGCCACAACAAGAGCATACAATAAAGTGGCTGAAGGCAAACAATATATTGCTGCCCTTGAAGACCGTCCAGATGGAGAACGGACAGCATGGAAATTAAATGCACAGCTATCACCATTATTAACTGGCGCTGAAAATACTGGTGATAAGGGACTACAAGCTACGCTAAGCTTTAGTACGGCTGATATCAGCACCTTTAGTATTCCAAAAGACCCAGAGACTGGATTGTACCCAACAGTAGCTGAGACAATCGAACCTTTAACAGCTTATGCAGGCGACGCTCTTAAAGGCTTTCAAAAAGTCAGTCTTAAAGCAGGCGCAGATTCAGCGACGCCAATCATGACGGCAACAGCTGATGCAGGTAAAGGTGGTTTTGCAGCAGAAGTCAAAAACGTGCAATTATTAGTGAATGGTAAACAAGATGCCTTAACAAATGGCAAGACTTTTAGCAGCACTGTGACTTGGACATTAGACGACACAAAATAAATAGAAACATCTGGTAAAACAATTCGAACGCATCGTTCCACTGAGTTATCTGCATAATCACTAGCTGAAAGTTTGACGGTTGAAAGTGATCATTTAACAGGAACTATCGAGTAGAAAATAAGCCTTTTATGAGTAGGAAGTTATCGTAGTAAGCTGTTGACAGAGGAGAAGAGATATGAAAAAAATAATAGCAGGATTAGTTATGACATTAGTGTGCAGTACGGTGCACTCACAGACCGTTAAAGCAGATGAAACAGACGTTTTTGAGACCGATATTACAGCCGAAGTGGTCGGTGGAACTGGCGAAGGGGCACCGGAAGAAGACATTTCCACAAAACCGCCTCACAATGGTCCTTTTGTGATCAAGGCCGCATCCGATTTTAATTTTCCAACAGTGCCACTGGGGGAAACACGTGCCGCAACGATAGCGGCCAATAAAGCCTATGGCATCGAAGTGGTAGATGTGACAGGTGTTGGTTCTGGTTGGAATGTTCAAGTAGCCATGAAATCCTTTGAAATTGCTGAGGGGCAAAATAAAGGTGAAGTGTTAAAAGGTTGGAAGCTAACCATTCCAACAGCAGAAGTGACGTCAAAAAGCGCATCGATTCGACCAGAAAATTCACCAGTAGGAGTTAAAGCTGAACTAACAGGCAATTTAGCTGCTCTTGTGTTTAAAGCAGACGCTGGCAAAGGCATGGGGCGATACACCAACATCTTTGAACGGTACAGCGACAATCAAGAACCTACCCGTACCACAGGAGTCCAACTATCCATTCCTAATACGGCTCGTAAAGCCAAGTACGCTGGTAAGTTAGAGTGGACGTTATTAAACGCGCCGATTAAGTAATCCAAGAGCTGCTAAAAAGGAAAAGAGGAAAGCGACATGATGTTACTGACTAAAAAGATAACAGTAAGTCTATGGGCTGCGCTTCTGGGAGTTGTGGTAAGTGAAGGGACAGTCATGGCCGAAGTGAAAGATCGGTATCAATCGGATCTTCAAGCAGAAGTTATTGAAGGCAACCCTCTGCCGCGACCGCCTTTATTTGGCACGGATCCAGAAGATAACGAAAACGAGGGAACGACAACACCAGGCTACTTGACCATTGATCGAGTGCCTAACCTAAGTTTTGGAAAAGTGGTGGCTAGCGGTCTTTATCAAACAGAGTATGCCCTTAATTCCAACCCGTATATTCAAGTGTCAGACTTAAGAGGCAGTTTAGGGGGGTGGACCGTATCAGCGAAAATCAGCGACTTTATTTCAAAGCGAACGGCAAGTGACACGAGACGTTACCTCCTTGGAGGAGCTTCATTAAAAATCCAACAAGCGAACGTGGAAAATTATCAGTCGGAAGAAGCGGCGCCTCCCTTGAGCTACCCAGTGACCTTAAACAAAGAGTATCAAAAAGTCATGATGGCGGAAACAGATTCAGGCCAAGGTATTTGGTCATCCAGATGGCAAAGTAAACAAGCCGTAAACGACAAGATTGAACTAGCAATCTTGCCAGGAACGGCTGAACCAGGACGGGAATATGAGGCAACCATATCGTGGAAGTTAGCAGACGTTCCTAATAATTAGAGATGGAGATAATAACGTAAATGAGTAGAGTCAGATGGATGAAATACGGCTTCATGGCAGTCTTAGTCATGATAGTCATTGGTACCACTCAAAAGGTTCAAGCAGAAGGCATGGGGTATTCTGTGCGGGCGATTATTCCTGAAAATCAAATCGATCAAAGTAAGACTTACTTTGATTTATTGGTAAAACCAGGAGAGACCCAACCCTTAGTGTTAGAAATCATTAGCACAAGCTCAGAAACGCTCCACTTAAATGTGAGCCCCTATAGTGCTACAACCAATCAAAATGGTGAACTGGAGTTTAGTGTGGAACCGTCTTCTCATGATTCTAGCTTAAAATATCCCATGTCTCAATTAGTGTCGGGAAGTCAGTCCGTGACTGTGCCACCGATGGCAACCAAACAGGTAACCTTTACCTTAAAGGTACCAAAGGAATCCTTTAAGGGGAAAATAGTTGGCGGTTTTACTATTTATGATCAAGAAAATGACCGGGAAGAGGGGACAACGAGTAAAAATGACGTCCAAATCCGCAATGTCTTTTCCTTGGTTATCGGTATTCGCTTGCAAGAAAAGGTTGACACCATTCAACCAGAGTTAAGGCTCAATCAGGTTAAAGCCGATTTATTTAATTACCGAACGGCTATGACCGCTAATCTACAAAATATTACGCCGGAGTTTATCGGTGAGTTAAAAGTAGCAGCTACCATCAAAAAAGCCGGTTCTCAAAAAGTCTTATATGAAAGTCAAAAGTCAGAGATGACCATGGCCCCCAATTCTAATTTTGATTTTCCTATCATGTTAGAAAATCAAGAAATTGGGCCAGGAAACTACCTCTTGGAATTGGAAGCCACCTCAGGTCAGGAAAAGTGGCGCTTTAACAAGAAATTTAAAGTGTCTCCAGAGGAAGCCAATCAATTGAACAGTCAAGCCTTGGATGTGGTGAAAACTCAAAAACCTTGGCTGATGCTCTTAACTATTCTGGTGGTGGCACTGATGATTATGTCGCTGTTGGTTGTGGTTATTCTGACGGTGACTAGACGAAAGAAATGAGGTGAAAAAGTGAAAAAAAAGATAATGATACTCGTGTTATTTCTGATTGTCTCAGTTGCAACAGGCAATCAAGTTATCGCTGAAGTGACTGATTCACTTTATAGCGAAATTGATGACAAGGGGAATTTTATTGACGGGAACCGCACCCCCCTTCAGTATGACAAACCGATTATTCGTCCTAGTTATCAAGGGACATCGATTCTCGATGATTATATTGGACCAGAGGGAAAATTTCAGGGGTATTATCAAGACAAACCAGGAACAGGGGAAGAGTACGATTATGGTCAAAGATACACAATCGGCAGTAAGATGGTGATTAAAAACGTTGGTTTCTATCAAGGTAAGCCATTGGCCTTGACGATATCTTTTGCTAGCAAAGGCACTACATGGTACGAGAAAGTTACCATCACGAGAGAGGGCGGAATTAATATTAATCCATTTTCCCAAGGTCTACGATTTCGACTGGTTTATGATGATGGCAAGTATAATGTACCAGTGGAGGGTGTGTATGTCGAACTCCCTGTCTTAAGTCAACTGACGGCCTACAATACGTCTAGTAAGTCTTTTAGCAGGGTCACTGTGCCAACTAGTAATCTTGTCAGAATTGTAAAAAATACGGATGTGACGAAACAGACTAAGATGGCAACTATGCGGCAGTCAAGCACATTTTATGATGATCAAGGAAAGTACTATTTCGCAAATGGATTAGTGACCGAATATCAATTTTATCAGGACAGAGCCAATGTTAAACAAGTGGAACAAACTTATATTTTTGATAATAAAGAGCCACTGAACTTAGTAGAAACAAGGACGCTTAATTACATCAATCCCACTACGCTGTTTAAAAGTGATATGAAAACTCCAGGTGAAATAAATTACCTGCCACCGCGGACAAACGGTTCAGTTAATAGCTCTAGGTTTGAAGCAAACTTTGATTTAACTCAAGCGGTAAATGATGGGTTTGAGCAGTATTTTCCAGAATCCTTAAGTTTGGTGATGGCGGATACGGAGCATAAGTTTAATGCCCTTAACATAGCCAGTCTTAAGTTTACTGATAAAAAGGGTCAAGATATTAGCCATTACTTTGAAACCATCCAAACAGATGATCATCAACTTGAATTTAAAATTGCTAAAGCTAATTTAATGGCTCTAAAGAGCAATCAAATTAATGTCACAATGTCAGCAGACAACCTAAACAGTGAGGAAATCATCAAAGGCTACGACTCAAAAGAAAAAGTGTACTATGTGCCGATGACCTTTTATAACTATAAAATATATCAAGGTAAAAAGACTGAGTCAGAGAAAATGGTGGCCAATGCGATGATTACCCCTGATGTCTATGCTGAAGCGGTAGAAGGGATTGAAGTAGAACAATACAGCTTAGGTAGTGATTTAGATCCGAATGACCTTTTGAAAAATGTGGCAACCACAATTCCAGGGGATAAGTTGACCATTGAATTAGAGGACAGCTCCCTAGTGTTTGATACGGTCAAAACCTATCAGGTTGGTGTCAAAGTGACCAGTGATTACACGGGAGAAGGTAAAGTCATTAAGGTACCAGTAGAGGTGACGCCAGCGGTTATTGTAACGAAAGCCTTCTTTGATAATCAAAGTTGGCTCATTGATGAAATTAATCGTCAGTTTCTCGGCCAAAATAAGAAAATCGACGTCAATTTGTATATGACTGATTTATTAAGAGTGACGAAAATAATGGATACGACGGTGAGTACTCCGTTCACCGGTCAATATATCCCTAAAAACATTCAGGCCCTTAAAAATTTGGAATGGTTGGAGTTAGGAAATAAAAAGTTGGCAGGCTCATTGCCGACTGAGTTGGGAAATTTGAAAAAGTTATCCAAGCTAGCAGTTTCTGGCAATACCTTTAGTGGTGGCATACCAGTTTCATTAGGTGAATTAACTAATCTTAAGTCATTAATACTTGATCATAACGGGCTAAGTGGAAAGATGCCAGTCACACTTGGTAGCTTAGACAAGCTGGTGGAACTAAAACTAAACAATAATCAGTTAGTGGGAGAGGTCGTTCCTTTTCCAGCTAGCCAGTTAAGCCAATACGATATTAGCATGAACCAAGTGACCTATGATGACACCTTACCGCCTAGTTTCATTAGTAAGTCAACTGATTACGGCAATACACTGATTGTCAAAAACCACAGTAATAACGGAGCTGCTTACGGCATGTGGGCACTTACTGGCATCAAGGAGCTAGCTATACTGAAGGCTGGCACCCAAATTAAACCCTTTGATTCTAAAGATAGTGGTTATTTTGACTTGAAGCTACTCTTGTCAGGGGGAACCTCGACTCAAGATATCTATGCCGAACATAACTTTACGATCACAAGAAAAAAAACGGGCAACGTTATCTATGAGGGCATTGCGGATCCAAAGGTAGCATTTACGATGGATCCTGATGAAAGTGTTGAAATCGTCATGGATGGTGCCACTAAAAATCCCAATAACCGATTCACCATTGCGGGGAAAAAGCGAGAATTAAAAGTGGTAGACATCCCTAAAAACATGTCCCTAACCTTGGAAGTCGGCAATCTTGGTCAGAAACCAGTTAGCATTACGAGTAAGGATTCGCTGACCATCTTTGATAATCGGCTAGAAAGCCATTGGAAACTTAGACTCAAACCATCTGCCTTAACGAATGCCAAAAACCAAATGAGCGGTAGCTACATTTATAACAATAAGGCAATAAATCGATTACCGTCCCAGCAAATCAATTTAAGGAAATCGAGGAAGGGGATAGTGAGCCACTTGTAGAAACCATTCCTCTTTCCAAGGGATGGAGTCAGACTAAAGGACTGATGTTTAAACAAGACAGCACAGCCAATTTCAAGGGGACCTACCAAGGGAAATTGGAATGGCAGTTAGTTGATGCGCCGTCAGGTTAGTCTAAGGATGATTGGGGGGGGAGTTGGTTGAAAGGGGAGTTGATGATTGATCTATCGAATAAGGAATGTCAAAAAATGGTAGAAGTCCTTTCCTTTTTGCCTTATTTTTGGAGTTTTTATCAGAAGGAAAGCCACTGCCTTAGTGAAACAGAAATCAGACTGGTTTGGCGCTTTTTTAAGAAGAACTACTTTCAGGTCTACTGCCAAAGGCAACCCACCAGGTTTACCAGACGAATTTTGTTATCGAAACGCCATTTTTACCGACTAAGACGGCTCGTTCAGGTGACACATAAATTAGAACAACACCATTTGAAGCAAAGCATTAACATTATTAGGGAGTAAGAGTAAAGTTGTTAGTAAGGTTGAATGAACTGGAAAAGGGACCGAAGAGCAGCGCTCTTCGGTCCCTTTAGTGATTATTAGAAAATGTTAGCCTCGCAAGGGTAACTGTCGTTTGTTGATATGACGATAAAGGGTTGTGACGGAAACACCACTTCGTTCGACAATCTCTTTGGTGGTTAACTCGCTGCCAGTATAAAGCTCAATGGCTTCGTTAATTTGTTCGGTAACACTGGGGCGTCCCAGTTTGACCCCCTTGGTTCGGGCAGTCTTCAAACCAGCCAAGACCCGTTCTCGAATTAAGGCAGCTTCCATTTCGGCAAAAGCTCCCATAATCGTAAAGATCAATTTTCCCATAGGAGTCGTCGTATCGATATGATTTTGGATACTGACAAAATTAATGTGTCGTTCTTCAAAATCTTCCAGCAGTTTTAGCAAATGCTGAGTCCCACGAGCTAAACGATCTAATTTGAAAATAACTAGGGTATCCCCGGGCTGCAGTTGACCTAATACTTCTTCCAGAACAACACGATTTTTATTTCGACCACTATCATATTCCTGATAGATTTTATCGACGCCATACTCCTGTAGGGCCTCAAGTTGAGAATCCAGTTTTTGATGGGTTGTACTAACCCGCGCATATCCAATAATTGCCAAGTGGCTTCACCTCGTTTTTAGTATAAAAGAAGTGTATCACTATTTCATTAGGAGATGTTTTTGACAAGTGTCCCAGTTATAAGACGAAAAACGAAAAAGGTAGTTTAAAAATAATGTCCTTGTTGAATCGGCGCTGGGTATAATTGGAAAAAACGGCGGGAAATCTGTTTTCTAATGTAATCAAATAAATCTTCCCAACGTAAAGAATCGGTTAGTGACTCCATGTAAAAATAAGCTTTATCAGAATAGGTAGAGCCAAAACAGTCTGAAATAACTAAATCGGCTTCTTTTTGATTATGAGTAAATTCAATGCTTTCTGTGCCAAATAAGGAGATTAATTTTTTTTCAATGATAGAAGGTCCCATAAAATTTTTAGAATATTGAACAGCAATCCTTAAAGCTGGTAGTTTGACAGAATCAATTAGCATGCATACCAATGAAATCAAGTATTGAGGATGTTCTTTGGTAATCCCATGAATCGGACCAGTTTTTTCAACAAAATAGGTAGCTTGCTCGATTAAACTATTAGAATATTGGTCATTGTTTTTAGTGGAGAGAGACAAGTCATTAATTTCCAGAAAATCTTCAGGTAAGTCAACGTCAATGTACTCGGTCAATAGGACGATGAGAATATAGTAAAAAAAGAAATAGCTATAGTCTTTTTTCGAAAGTGTCAATTGGAAATGCTGACAGATTAAGTCTAACATGTCTTGTGCCTTAAGAATAATTTGGTTATCGCAGGTAAGCAATTGCTGAACGATTGTTTCTTTTTGATCGGTTGAATCCATGTCGGACACAGTTAAGCGGAAAAATAGATTAGCAAATAAACGCTCCAGTTGATTGTCTGTTTGTTCCAATAAGACACGACAAATAGTCGATAAATCGTTAACTGAATAAAAAATGGTTAGAATTTCTTGAATCTCCTCAGATATGTCGATAGTACTATGACCTTGCTGATTTCGTAAGGTAGTGATTGAGCAGATGTAACGAATTTGTTCTTTTTTTGATGGTAACCATGACCCATACCTTTGCCAGTCTATCTGGGCATCAATATCTTGGACAACTTTTTTATGGGAACTATGAGGCTCCAGGTGAATTCCTTTAAGTGAAGACCAGTAAAAAAAGTAACTGAAAAATCGCAAGTTTTTTTCCTGATACTCAAAATTAAGTGAATCAAAGTTGTCGAAAAAGGAAAACTTCATCCCAAACTTTTGAATGAAAGGCTCCAGTCGATAAAGAATGCGATATAAGCTAGAGGGACTTAGGAATAACGCATCGGCTAGCTGATTGATATTAGTGTATTTTTTTAAGAGCAAGGCATCAATAATCTGATAGTCGATTGACCGTTCCGTATACATCACGTGCAAGCGATCGATAATGTAGTGAGGAGATAGATTGGGAGCAACAGTGATTTGAATGCTTTTATTTTGTTTGTCCAATAAAAATTGATTGTCAGGGAAAAGGGAATGGCAATCGGCTTGTAATTCAGTTAAGTATCGGTTAGTCGTTTTAGTTGAAACCTCTAAGTGGGCTGCCAAACTATCAATGGTGGCATTGGGGCCAGTTTGAAAGGCCTGCTTTAGTAACGAGAGTTTTTGAAAGTCTGTTTTATTCATCAAATTAACCATATTAAGTCCCCCTATTAGTGTTAACTTTAGTATAAAGTGTTGTCGAATAAAATCAATATTTTAGTTTGATTAAGGGAGCTAAGATGGAAAAAAGGCACCTCAATAATCTGAGATGCCTTAAGACTAAGTGGCAGTTGACCGCCATACTCATTCTTTTTTTCTTTTATTTACCAATGCAATAGTCAAGAAAACCAAAGCACCCACCAACAATAAATACCCCACTGGAAGCAAGAAAAAAGGCTCGTGCAAGACACCATCTTGAGTAACCTTAACACCAATTAATGATTTTATTAAAAAGCTTAGGACCCCTAAAACAAATAAAATTCCGCTAATTATTCGTAATTTTGCTTTTCTTACCTCACTTGAATCTTTTACTAATTTGTTTGTCATCTGATCGTCTCCTAAAATAAGTTGATCAAGGGAAATATGAAACAACTTCGCAATGCTCACCACCATTTCTAAATCTGGCAGATTCCGATCGTTCTCCCAACTTGAAATGGTCTGTCGAGAAACATTTAGCTGTTGAGCTAATTGTTCTTGAGTGAACTGATTATCAGTCCTGATTTTTTTTATTTGTTTGCTAAATTCCATAGTCACGCCCCTTGTCCTTTTCTTTATATCATAACATGAATATAAGTGATAGATTGCTTCTCAAGCATTGGTAGATTCCGATGATTGTAGGACAAGCAATGTTGAGGTAGAAAGGGGGAAGTGTGGTATTGGGGAGGAAAGATTGAACACAAATGAGCATCACTATTTACCACAAAGGAGGAAAAATATGGTGAAACCTTAGAAGGATTTTAGGATAAAATGAAGGTAAAGTAAGACTATATGCGTTTGTTGAGTTGAAAGTGAGTCTGGAAAGGTAATTCATTATACATTGGTTAATAAACAAAAACTGCTTGTCAGAAAGCGCTATATATGATAGGATTAAGTCAACATATTGACGAGGATGGTCATCGCTTAGCGAGCTAAACCTGTTTATTGGCAATTTTTTTGATTGCCAATAAATGGGTTTTTCTGTTTTTTTCCCCTGACTTCTAAAGTTAAAGCAAGACAACTGGGTCTGAAAAAGCGGCGGCCGTGTTAATGGGAAAGCGGACTAGTGTTTACAGGAAGGAGAACCTATGAAAATTGAACGGATTTGGAACAATAATGCCTGTGTTGTATTAGACGAACAGGGAAAAGAAAAGATTTTGACGGGGCGTGGGTTGGTATTTGGGAAAAAAGTGGGAGATCAGGTAGATGCCAGTCAAGTCGATAAAGAGTTTTTAATGGCCACGCCTGAGCTGACCAGTCAACTGAAGGAATTGATTCAAGACATCCCAATTGAATATTTTGAACTAGGAAACGAGATTATTTTGTACACAAAAACACATCTGGGAAAAAAGTTAAATGAAAGTATTTATCTGTCATTAGTTGACCATATTTACACGGCTATCATTCGCTTTAAAGAAGGCATTGTGGTGAAAAATGCTCTTTTATGGGATATTGGACGTTTCTATCCAGATGAGTTTGTAGTCGGTCAAAAAGCTTTGGATATCATTGAAAAACGCTGTGGAGTTCGTTTACCAAAAGATGAAGCAGGCTTTATCGCTCTCCATGTGGTCAATGCTCAAATGGACAATAAGGTTTCTGAGGTTTACGAAATCACAGATATTATGCAAGAAATTACCACCATCGTCAAATATACCTTCAATGTGGAATTTGATGAAAAATCGGTTTACTTTTACCGTTTTATTACCCATTTAAAATTTTTTGCTCAACGCTTAATCACCCGAGCTACCTACGATGACAGTCATGAAGACGACTTGTTGGATTTGATTAAAGTAAAGTATCGCAACGCCTATCAATGTGTGGAAAAAATTGGTGAGTTTATTTTTGAGAAGTATCACTATGTCATTTCAAACGAGGAGCGTCTGTACTTGACGATCCACATTGAACGGGTGATCTATAAAACAGACAGCTAGTTCGTCTGAAAGAAATCAAAGCGGATATTTCTGTTAGGTAACTAACGGTTCATCAACTATACCATGGAGGAAAGGAGGGGCAACCTAAATAAACTAAGCTGGATGGTAACATTAAGTTGGCTAAACCTTCTAATTTTAGATCGAATCACCGTTCCACGAAAATTAACCACACGCTTAAAACCTTTTAGTAAGGAAGAAGAAAGGTCTGAGCTGATAGCTAATTAAATGGAGCGATACATCTGATTATAGAGATGTATCTAGATTGAAAATGGAGGCAGGAAGAAATGGGAAAATATGAACAATTAGCAAAAGAAATTGTTAAGAATGTTGGTGGACCAGAAAATATAAATGGTTTATCACATTGTGTCACGCGCTTACGTTTTCGGTTAAAAGATGAGAGTCAAGCCAATGACGATGTTTTGAAGAAGATGGACGGCGTTGTGGCAATTATGAAGAGCGGTGGCCAATATCAAGTCGTCATTGGCAATCACGTTCCGAAGGTCTATGAGGATGTCTGTCTTGTAGCTCGAATCAACGAGGACACCAGCTCTGAAGGCGCCGAACCAAAAGGCTTTTTCAATAAATTTATTGATATCATCAGTGGCTGTTTCCAACCCTTTTTAGGTGCTTTATGTGCTGCTGGGATGTTGAAAGGCGTCAATGCCCTTCTTTTATTCCTAGGCTTGTACAGTCAAACCGATGGAATTTATATTACCTTTAACGCTATTGGCGATTCCGTCTTTTATTTTATGCCGATCTTTCTTGGGTATACTTCGGCTAAGAAATTTAAGTTGAATCCCTTTGTTGGTTTGGCCATTGGGGCGGCTATGTGTCATCCGACGATTCAAGCAACGGCTTTTAAGTTAGCCGCAGACGGGACACCCGCCAAACCCTTGATGACCCTATTTGAAGGTGGGGCTTATGCTAGTCCAATCTACAATACTTTTGCAGGCATTCCGATGATTGCAGTCGATTATACCTCAAGCGTGATTCCTGTTATTGCGGTGGTTGCTTTAGCGGCTCAGCTACAAAAATTAGGACAGAAATTTATTCCAGAACTGTTACAAAGTTTTTTTGTTCCATTTTTTGTGCTAGTGGTGGCCTTGCCTTTAGGTTTCTTGGCTATTGGACCGGTGATTAATTTTGCGACCCTGTTAATTGGTCAAGGGTTTACAGCGATTTACACCTTTTCACCTGTGATTTACGGGATTCTTTTAGGCTTCTTCTGGCAAGTACTGGTGGTTTTCGGTCTTCACTGGAGTTTAGTTCCGTTGTCCATTATGAGCCTGATGACCTATGGCTATAGTACGGTATTGGTCAGCGTATTTGGAACGACTTTTGCTCAAGCCGCTGTTGTGTCAGCGATGTATTTTAAATTAAATGACCAGAAACTTAAAAACTTATGTGTGCCAGCGATTGTTTCAAGTTTTTGTGGGGTCTCAGAACCAGCTATTTATGGCTTGACCTTACCTAAAAAGCTCCCCTTTGTCTTTTCAATGATTGCTGGTGCCGCCAGTGGTGCCGTTGTGACCTTTATGAATGGTAAAGCCTATACCATGGGCGGTTTAGGAATCTTTGGTTTGGTAAATATGATTGACAATAAAACGAATGATGCCTCAGGGGTTGTCGCAGGCGTTGTTTGTATCCTAGTGGCGATTGTTGTCGGATTTGTTTTAACATTCTTATTCTGGAAAGATGCGCCAGTAGCAGAAGCTGCTATGAGAGATGAACCTGTATCGAAGTTGGCAGTAAAAAAAGAAATCGTAACGAGTCCACTTACAGGGCAATTGATACCATTAGGGGATATTCAGGATGCCGCCTTTTCTCAGGGGATCCTTGGAAAAGGCGTTGGAATCATTCCCAGTGAAGGAAAGGTTGTCGCTCCTTTTGATGGCACGGTTGTGACCTTGTTTCCAACCTTGCACGCTATCGGTTTAGTAGCGGACAATGGCTTAGAGATACTGATTCATGTGGGCATGGATACGGTTCAGTTGGAAGGCAAATTCTTTACAGCAGAAGTGAGCCAAGGGGATCAGGTGAAAGCCGGGCAACTTTTAGTGAGCTTTGATATGAGTCGTATTCAAGAGGCCGGCTATAGTCTGGAAACCCCAGTGGTGATTGCTAATAGTGCTGATTATTTGGATATTATAGAAGCTGAAAAAGGTCAAGTAACAACGAAAAGCACCATTATGACAGCATTGATTTAAACAAACATCAGAAAAAGCATTAGGCTAAGCCAATGCTTTTTCTGTTATGGAAAGAAGGAAATGGAATGAAGTTAATCGTTCGTGTCGATGATTTAGGCTTTAGTGAAGCTGTTAATTATGGCATTCATAAAGTTCTTAAAGAAGGGGTGGTCACAGCTGTTGGCTTGATGGTTAATATGCCTGTAGCAGAGAAGGGGTACCAACTCATTCAAGACAGTTCAATCTCCTTAGGATTACATGTCAACATCAGCAATGGGCCACCAGTTACTTCCGGTCAATTGCCGACGTTATGCAATCGTGAGGGAACTTTTTTTTCAAGTCGAGAGATTAATCAGCGAGCTACTGATACCGTCGATTTAGAAGAAGCGATTACTGAAATTGACGGACAAGTTCGGCGGTTTAAAGAAATCACTGGCAAGAAACCAGCTTACATGGATGGCCACGCAGTGACGTCACCTGTTTTTTTTAAGGCAATTAGTCAGGTGGCCAAATCTCACGAAGTGTTTGATGTGCAATTTAGTCAGGACTGGCAAAAGGAAACCGGCATCTCCTTGGCCAAATGGTTTAAACCAGATGCTCATGGCTTGTACAATCCTCTCACCTATTTAATCGAAGATCAAGGGGATATTTTAAATAAGGCCTGTGCCATGGTCGTCTTTCATCCAGGATTTTTAGACCAGTATGTCTTAACTCACTCATCCTTTACCACTATTCGAACCTTAGAAGCAGAAGCTCTGTGCGATCCCATTCTTAAACAGTGGATTAGGGAACAGCAGATTCAACTCTGTGATTTTAGTGATTGGGAGGTAAGAGCATGAAGGTCTCCTATTATCAAAAAACCATTACGCCAGACTTTCCCGTGTGGTTAGATGGCTATGGCCCTCGTCAAGGAACGACTGTTGAGTTTCCTTTATTGCTCCAAGGCCTGTGCATCGAAACATCGGCACCGATCATCTATTTGGTGTTAGATGTAATTGCCATTGAAGAAAATTTTTTCAAGCGCATTCGAACCTTGGTCGAACCCTTAGGGATAAGACCAGAAGGGCTGATTATATCAGCCAGTCATACCCATCAAGGACCAGCCGTCTTACCAGGGATGACTCCCCATACACCGATTGATCCTAGCTATCTGATTTATTTGGAAAAAGAAATCATGAAAGCTGTGGAGGACTTGTTAAAAAAAGTGCAACCCGCACACCTTGAATCAGGTCAAGTCATGCTAGAAAAAGTTTTTAATAACCGCAATGACCCTTCTGCCTACTACTATCCCTTTGCTGATCTCTATAAATTTTATGGAGCAGAGGGGCAATCGATTTGCCATTTAGTAAATTTTGGGTGTCATCCGACGGCCACAGCAAAGCAGTCTTGTGCCCTATCCAGTGATCTTTTAGGCCCTATGCGAGATTTTTATCAGGAAAAAAGTGCCCCCTTACTCTTTTTTTATGGGGAGGCTGGCGATGTCAGCACCAGGCACTATCGAAAAAGTGACAATCCAGAAGAAGTGACTCGCTTAGGTCACTCCTTAGCAAGGCAATTATTGGCTATCCCCTGCCAGAAAGTGTTGGACTTAACGGAGGAGAGCCTCAAACAAAGTCGCTTTCAAGCAGTCTACAATTCCCAAGCTGATCAATGGCTTCAAGGAGAATTAAGGACCTGGCAAGAGAAAGTCAAAGGAACATCACCCGAGGATCCTCGTTTTTCAGTCTATCAAATGATTTTAGGAAGACTAGAGGCTCGGAATCAGCGAAATGGTCTTTTATTAAGTCCCACTTGTACAGTGATCGAGTATAATCATCTACGGATTATCACATTTCCAGGAGAATTAGTTGGGGCTTTGGCCAAAGACTTGCGTCAAATTGATGCTAAACCAACCTTACTATTTTGTTATAGCAATGGTTATTATTATTATGGGATTGACAAGGAACAATATGGAAAATACTATGAGTCCTACTTGTCTTATTTTCCGAAAGGCATGGCAGATGACATAATCGCTGAAGTTGTTGAACTTTGCCAAGATAACGGGAACGATTAGGAATAGAGATGATGTTTGTGAGGTAGGAGGGGACAGGTTTGTTAACTTAAATAACTCACCATAGTCAATTTACGACTATGGTGATTTGTTGTTTAAATTCTTTTTGTAAAGGTACGTCTTTCAAGTTCTGACATTCAAATGCCCTAAAACGCATGTTCTTCTATTGTACACCCCTTATTTTTTCAGTCTAGTCTATGGCAGCCCATCCAAGCAATGATTGATATCAAGAAAGGAATGTAATGATGACTAAAAGTATCGCTCCTTATTTTATTATGCTGCCAGCGATTATTATTGGAAGTATCTGTGTTGATTAAGGCGTATTGAGCGGATTGTGATGGCTTATGACGTGAGTTATTTTGGCAGGAAAAAATCGAATAATAATCATATTTTTCAGATATAGAGAAAAAAGCTTGAAAAATCTAATCAATAGAGAGTGTGGTGACACCTTAGGTCAGTGCTAGTATCTAAGAACTAATTTTCGTAGCTGATCAATCGTTATCCAGCTATTGCTCACTCTGAGTGTGTTCTTAAAAAAGAATGACAGCGCTTACCTTTTGTGCAATGTGAGCATTAGAAATGAGTCAAATCAGTAGGAGTGTGTAACAGAATAAATTCGGCAACACTATTCGTTGGAAGGTCAATTATCTTGTTTAGAAAGTAAAGAAGGCTAGAAGTGAAAGTGAGGCAGCTATGAAAATTTTTGTGGATATAACACGTCATACCAGATTATCGGATTTAAACTACTATAAAAAAATCGAAGGATTATTTTTTAACAAAGTTTTTATTTATCACCCAGATGATGTACTGGAGAAGGTTTTAGAAGAGCTAGGTGAGTTAAGGGACCTGTCGATTTGTGTTGACAGCTAAAGGGGCAGCTGAATTGGTGGAAGAAGCAAAACTATTGGTGGAGAAGGTATCAAACGTTATGATCGGGTTGCGAATAAGCAAGGCTGCAAGAAAAGTAGCTTATCAGTTGCAAGGTCTCGCTATTAAAACGGTGATGACAGATATTACTAATATGACAAATGCGATGGAAGCAATTCTAGCGGGCGCTACTTATATTGCACCAGCGTTCAGTTATGAAAGTGTTATCGGGGAGCTGTCGGAAATGCGACAATTGGTAGATGAATATGGCGTTCATGTAGGTCTAATGACATCAACCATTCGTTAGGTTAGCGAGGTAGAAAAAGCAAAGAAAATAGGGGCAAATAGTGTCGTCATTGAGTCGGAAAAGTTAATGCCTCACTTATCATTACAAGTCAACTAAGCATCCGCTCACAGCAGGTGGATACTTAGTTGACGGGTACAGAGCTAGAGTGGTGTTAATGCCCTGATTCGTTGAGGAGGGAGATTTGTTTCTTCTGAAATTTGTTCAACAGAATAGCCTATTTCAATTAGAATAAGCGCCATTTGCTGGCGAAGGCCAAGTTTTTTTATCGATTCTCTGAGACCTATTTTGTACCCTTCTTGATATCCTTCTTGATAGGCTTGTGCCAAGTAATCCTTCCCGTATTCGTGTATGCGTTTTATAATATCCTTCATATGTTTTCCTCCATTTCCATAATCTTATAAGCATACACCCACGAGCAATCATGTAGATGAGCGTGCTTGTGGGTGTTTGCTTACAGCTTTTTAATGCGCTCGATACTGAGCCCCGTTGCTTGTTGAATTTGTTCTAAGGGAATGCCCATTTTTTTCAAATTAAGTGCTGTTTTTTCAAGCCCTTTTTTAATCCCTTTTTTAATCCCTTTTTCAATACCTACTTCAAGAGCTACTTCCTCCGCATACCCACGTATGGCCTTCTCATCTTCCCGAGCCTTTTCAATCACATCAATCATTTGTTTCATCTCTCCTTTCCTAATAGCCACTTCATCGACCAATCTAATCACATCTTTTATATAAGTTTTTGCCGTCTCTTGTACCAGACCGAAAACAAAGCAATCAACCCAATCAACTAACTTAGGCGGGACATTCCCTTTAATTTTGGGTAATTCAATAAAAACCATTTGCATTAAAGAGGTACCATCTTTACTACGTAAAATATGTTGGTGTTCAGCATCATAAATGTGGAACGTGCGGCGTAAATCCTGATCATCGGGAAACATCACATAGTCTAAAATGCTGATGACAAAAACAGGTTTTAGTGAGTGGTATTTGATATCCTCTTTTTCAGTATGGGCGTAATTAGCATTAAATCGTTCGCC